>CAMDBL010000082.1 GCA_945889015.1 Devosia equisanguinis | reverse complement strand
CTGAAAGTGAAACGGGAGGGTGCCGTGTCTGGTTGCAGCGTGAAGTCCCGCACGCGGGACTGCTTTCGAGACGAGCGAACGATCGTCACGAACTCTTGCCTCGCAACTGGGTTCCTGTAGGGGCAGTGTCGGCGGGCCCAATCCTCGTTCGTCTTGCCCCAGGATGCCATCCCCGGAGAGAGCCCGATGCAATACGCGATCCTCTGCTACCACGACGAGAAAGTGACCTGCGCCTGGAGCAAGGAGGAGGACGACGCCGTGATGGCCAAGCTCGGTGTCGTCACGGAGCGGCTCGCCCGGGAGGGCAAGCTCGGCCCGGTTGCCCGGCTGCTGCCGACCACGGCGGCGACGACGCTGCGCAAGGATCGCGAGCCGCCGCTGGTCATCGACGGGCCGTTCGCGGAGACGAAGGAGCAGTTGCTCGGCTTCTATGTCGTCGATTGCGGCTCGCTCGAGGAGGTGCTCGACATCGCGCGTGAACTCGGCGCGGTCAATCCAGGGGGCGCCTACGAGATCCGCCCGGTCGGCTTTTTCGCACCGGGGCGATCCGCGTCGTGACCGATACCGCCTGGATGGGGGCGGTGCTGGCTGCGGCCCGCCCGCAGGCGATGGCCGCACTGCTGCGCTATTTCCGCGTTCTCGACACCGCCGAGGAAGCCTATCAGGAGGCCTGTCTGCGAGCGCTGAAGAGCTGGCCGCGCAACGGGCCGCCGCGCGACGCCGCGGCGTGGCTGATCATGGTCGGCAAGAACGCGGCGATCGATGCTGTCCGCCGGCAGAAAAAGCAGCAGCCGTTGCCATCCGAGGAGTTGATCTCGGACCTGTCGGACGTCGAGGCGGACCGGGTCGAGGAGATCGACGCCGCCGACTACCGGGACGACATCCTGCGACTGCTGTTCGTGTGCTGCCATCCAGCCTTGCCCGCCACACAGCAGATCGCGCTCGCGCTGCGCATCGTCTCGGGTCTGAGCGTGCCGCAGATCGCCCGTGCGTTCTTGGTGAGCGAGGCGGCGATGGAGCAGCGAATCACCCGGGCGAAGGCACGGATCGCCGGCGCCGAGGTGCCGTTCGAGACGCCGAGTGCGGCGGATCGGGCCGGCCGGGTGGCGGCGGTGGCGGCCATGATCTACCTCGTATTCAACGAGGGCTACACGACCAGCGCGGCCGAGAACGGCGTGAGGTCACCCCTCTGCGAGGAAGCGATCCGGCTCGCCCGCTTGCTGCTCGGGCTGTTCCAGACGGAGCCGGAGATCATGGGGCCGACGGCGCTGCTTTTGCTCCAGCACGCGCGGGCCCCGGCCCGATTCGCACCCGATGGGACAGCCGTCTTGCTCGAGGATCAGGACCGCGCGTTGTGGAGCCGGCCGCTGATCGCGGAAGGGCTGGCGCTGATCGACAAGGCGGTGCGCCACCAGCGCCCCGGACCCTATCAGGTGCAGGCGGCAGTGGCGGCGTTGCACGCGCGCGCTGCCACCGCCGCCGAGACGGATTGGGCGGGGATCGCCGAGCTCTACGCCACGCTGGAGCGGATGCAGCCCTCGCCGGTGGTCACGCTGAACCGGGCGGTCGCGGTGGCGAAGGTGCGGGGTTCCGCCGAGGCGCTGGCGCTGGTCGATCCACTCGAGAGCAAGCTCGGTGGGTACTTCTATTTTCACGGCACCCGCGGCGCGCTGTTGCTGCAACTCGGCCAGCGTCAGGCCGCGCGCGTCGCTTTCGACCGGGCCATCGCGCTCGCCAATACGCCGGCCGAGGCCGCGCACATCCGCGGCCAGCTCGACCGGCTGATGCGGGCTGCCGCCGCCGCCGCCACAAGCGGTCATGAAAAAAGCTGAGCCGGCTGTCGGGATCAGGCAGGGTGCAACGCTCTTGGGTGACAGGGCTGCCGCTTGAATGCGGCCTGCGAGGCGAGGGGAGACATCATGGTGAGCACGATCATCATCACAGCAGTGATCATCGCGGCCGTGGCGAGTGCCGTGGCGGCTTATGCCGCCGGCCGGCCGGAGGCCTTCGAGGTGTCGCGCACGGTCACGATCGCCGCGCCGCCGGAGCGGATCTATCCGCTGATCGAGAGCCTGCGCGCGTTCAACACCTGGAACCCGTTCCTCAAGGCGGACCCCGCCACCCGCCTCGTCTACAGCGGTCCTGAGCAGGGGCTGGGCGCGGCGCACGCTTGGGAAGGCAACGGCAAGGTCGGTGCTGGGCGCGTCGAGATCACGGAGGCCGTGGCGCCTTCCAGAGTGGCCATGCGTCTCGACATGATCAAACCGATGAAGGCCAGCAACACGGTCGTGTTCAGCCTGACGCCTGCGGCAGGGAGCACCGCCGTCACCTGGCAGATGAGCGGCAAGCACGGCTTGATGGGCAAGCTGGTCGGCCTCTGTGTCGACACCGACCGGATGTGTGGGCGCGCCTTCGAGACCGGGCTTGCGGATTTGAAGGCGAAGGCCGAGCAATTGGTCTGAGTGCAAGCCTCAGTGCATGAGGAGAGGTGGCGATGGTCGATCGGGCGGAATTCGTGCGTCTCGCGTTGGCGCTCGAAGGCACGACATCGGCGCCCCACTTCGACCGGACCGCGTTCAAGGTGGTGCGGACCTACGCCACGCTCGCCGCCGACGGACTGAGTATCAATCTCAAGCTGACGACGGACGAGCAGCAGTTGAAATGCCTGACGGCACCGGACTGCTTCACGCCTGTTCCCAACGCCTGGGGGCGCCAGGGGTGGACCACGGTCGATCTTGGAGCGATCGGGGCGGCTGAGCTCGCCGCGGCCCTCGAGCTGGCCTGGACCCACGCCCGCGCCAAGCGTCCGCGACGGTGAGCGCGCTGGGCAGATGCGCCACTGACGAAGCGTCCCTCACCTGCCCCCTCATTTGACAGGCATCAAAGCCGCGGATGAATCGCGGCCGCATGGTCCGCCACGTCGAGTCTAATCGGGAGACAGGGCACGTTGCATGATCCGTCCGCACGGGCGGACGGTTTTGGCAAGGAGGACTGTATGATCAGCCTCTGTGACTGCATCGCGATGTGCGGCCTGCACGAGGACGAGGTGCTGGCGATCGCCGAGCACGAGCACTTGCCCGAGATCGCGGCGGCGGCCCTCGCCCAGTATCTTCTGCAGCAGGACCAGGGTGCGGAGGTGATCCGAGGGATGATCGTCGACGACGTGCGCCATGCACAGGGGCGTGGGGATCGCGAGCACGTGCAGAGCCTGTTGCACGTGCTGCACCACTTCCTCAAGCAACACCCGGAGGCCCGGCCGCAGAGGTCAAATTGAGGGGCAGTGACGTGTTCAGCCTGCCCCAGATCAGCATCGACGTCACAAAGTCGGCGTAGAAGCGTTACGAGCCGATAGGGGGAGCGCGACAACGGGCCAGTTCCGCGGGGACGGCCCACGGGGAGGGCGTCGAGCAACGATGATGAGGACTCCGACGCCATGACCATCCGCAACCTCGAGGCCTTGCTGGCTCCGAAATCCGTCGCACTCATCGGCGCCACGCCTCGACCGGTTTCGGTCGGGGGTGTCCTCGCCCGCAACCTGATCGAGGGCGGCTTCCAGGGCCGCGTGCATTTCGTCAACCCGCATCACGCCGAGGTCGCGGGCAGACCCTGCCTCAAGCGGATCGCCGATCTTCCGGAAGTCCCCGACCTCGCCGTGGTCGCGACACCGCCGCGCACGATCCCGGGCATCGTCGCGGAACTCTCGGAGCGCGGCTGCCGGGCCGTCCTGGTGATCAGCGCCGGCATGGACGCGGAACTCAAGCAGCAGATGCTCGACGCCGGCCGCGCCAACATCGTGCGCGTGCTCGGCCCCAACAGCCTCGGCCTGATGCTGCCGCCGTTGAAGCTCAACGCCACCTTCGCCCATCGGCCCGCACTGGACGGAGACCTCGCGTTCCTGTCGCAGTCTGGGGCGCTGGTGACCGCCGTCGTCGACTGGGCGAGCGCGCGCGGCATCGGCTTCTCCCACGTCGTCTCGCTCGGCGACATGGCCGACGTCGACTTCGGCGACATGCTCGACTATCTCGCCGCCGACATCCACAGCCGCGCCATCCTGCTCTACATGGAGGCGCTGACCAACGCGCCGAAGTTTCTGTCGGCCGCCCGGCGCGCGGCCCGCACCAAGCCGGTGATCGTGATCAAGTCCGGCCGCAATGCCATCGCGGCGCGAGCCGCCATGTCGCACACGGGGCGGCTCGCGGGTAGCGACAAGGCCTACGAGGCCGCGTTCCAGCGCGCGGGCGTGTTGCGCGTCGGTACGCTGTCGGAGCTGTTCGAGGCGGCCGAGATCCTGGCGCGCGTGCCCCGCTTCACCGGTGAGCGGCTGATGATCCTGACCAACGGCGGCGGCGCCGGCGTGCTCGCGACCGACCAACTCGCCAGCCAGGGCGGGGTCATGGCCGAACTCGGCGATGAGGTCAGAGCCAAGCTCGACACCTTCCTGCCGCCGGCGTGGTCGCGCGCAAATCCCGTCGATGTGATAGGCGACGCGAGCCCGGAACGGTTCGCCGGAGCTTTGGAAGCGGTGATGGCCGACAAGGGCTGCGACGCGGTTCTGGCGATCCACTGCCCGACGGCGCTCGCGTCCAGCACCGAGACCGCGCGGCTGTCGGTCGCGACCTACCGCAAGGCGCGGGCCGCCAAACCTCTGATCACGGCCTGGCTCGGCGACAGCGCCTCGGCTGAGGCGCGGCATCTGTTTGCGGCGGAGAAGCTGCCGACGTTCGAAGGGCCGGCGGCTGCCGTGCGCGGCTTCATGCAGCTGGTGCGCTATGCCCGCGCGCAGGAGGAGCTGATGCGCACGCCGCCGGCGATGGCGTCAGGCGCCGCACCCGATGCGGCCCGCGTCGATGCGATCATCGCTGCGGCCCTGGCAGCCGGCCGGCATGTCCTGTCGGAGGCGGAGGGAAAGGAGATCCTGGCGGCATACGGCGTCCCGGTCGCCGAAACCCGGATCGCGGCCGATCCCGTCGAGGCCGCTGCTATGGCGGCCGAGCTGCTCGGCGAGCACGCGAGCGTCGTGCTGAAGATCCTGTCCGACGATGTCGTGCACAAGTCCGACGTCGGCGGGGTGCATCTCGATCTGGCGACGCCCGCGGCGGTGGAGGCGGCGGCGACGCGTATGCTCGCGCGCGTCAATCAGGTGCAGCCGGACGCGCGCATCAAGGGCTTCACGCTGTCGCCCATGATCTCGCGCCCGGATGCGTTCGAGCTGATCGCCGGCATGAGCGTGGACGAGACCTTCGGCCCGCTGATCCTGTTCGGGGCCGGCGGAACGTCGGTCGAGGCGGTGGCCGATACCGCGCTGGCGCTGCCGCCGCTCGACCTCGCCTTATCTCGGGATCTGATCGCCAATACGCGGGTGTCGCGGGTGCTCGCGGGATATCGCAACCGCAAGGGAGTCGATCTCGATGCGATCGGGATGGCTTTGGTGCGGCTGAGCGCGCTCGTCTGCAAGCATCCCGCGATCCGCGAGATCGACATCAATCCGCTACTCGCCGACGAGGCGGGCGTCATCGCGCTCGATGCCCGCGTTCTGATCGCGGACGAAGCCAAGACGCCCCGCACGCCTCTGGTCATCCGTCCGTATCCGGCAGAATGGGAACGGCGCATCACCCTGCAGGACGGGGAGACGGTGCAGCTTCGTCCGATCAAGCCCGAGGACGAGCGGCTCTACGACGGATTCCTGGCCAAGGTGACGCCCGATGATCTGCGCTTGCGGCTGTTTGCTCCGCAGCGCCAGCTGTCCCACAAGTTTCTGGCCAGGATGACGCAGATCGACTACGCCCGCGAAATCGCCTTCGTCGCCATCCGTGAGACGACGGGCGAACTGCTCGGCGTTTCCCGCTATTCCGCCGACCCCGACTACGAGAAGGGCGAGTACGCGGTGCTGGCGCGCTCGGACCTGAAGGGGAAGGGGCTCGGCTGGCTCTTGATGAAGCAGTTGATCATGCACGGGCAGGCGAGCGGTCTCTCCGAACTCTACGGCTCCGTGCTGGCCGAGAACTCGACCATGCTCGGGATGTGCCGCAAGCTCGGGTTCGCGGTCGGTGTCGACCCCGATGATCCCAGCATCCGCCATGTTACGCTGAAGCTCCAGGGGCTGGAGGTCAGTGTCATCTGAAGGCGCCTCTTCGGCCGTGGCGACAAGGCATCTGCGGGGTGCGTCGCCACGGCTCCGATAATATATTTGAAAAATTGAATATATCGACTAGGTATTCGGCATCGACAGTTCACAGCGGCGGTCCCCCATGCTTTCTCGGCCATCGGTGCTTTCGCTCGCGGCAGTGCTGCTGCTTGCGGCTCACAGTGCCAGCAATGCTCAAACGACGTCCCGCTTCGCTGTTGAGACGCGAGAGGTCGAGGATCTCAAAGCGGTGTTCGCCACCGTACGCAGCAAGGATCTGATCGAGGCGCGCGTGCGCACAGGCGGCACGGTGGTGTCGCGCAAGGTCGAGGTCGGAGCGCAGGTCGAGCCAGGGCAGGTGCTCGCGGTGATCGCCGATCCCAAGATCGCGTTGAAGATCAAGGGGCTGGACGCGCAGATCGTCGGCTTGGAGTCGCGGGTGACCACAGCCAAGGCTGATCTCGAGCGGACGGAGCAACTGAAGGCGCGCGGGGTCGCGCCGCAGCAGCGCGTCGACCAGTTGAAGACCGCCTTCGACGTGGCCACCAACGAGCTGACCACGGCGCGCGCCGAACGGCTGGTCGCCGAGCAGCAGATCGCGGAAGGCGAGGTACTTGCCCCCGCTCGCGGCCGTGTGCTGAAGGTCCCCGTCACCGACGGTAGCGTGGTGTTGCCTGGTGAAAGCGTCGCCACCATCGCCGCCAACGCCTTCCTGCTTCGGCTGGAGCTGCCGGAGCGGCACGCGCGCTTCCTGAAGCTGGGCGATGCCGTCCGCATCGGGGCGCGCGGACTTTCCACCGGTGAGCTGTCGGTCCGGCAGGGCCGCATCGTCCGCGTCTACCCCGAGCTCGAGGGCGGCCGCGTCATCGCCGACGCGGAAGTGGCCGATCTCGGCGATTACTTCATCGGCGAGCGCGCCGTGGCCTGGATCGCGGCGGGTAAGCGCACCGCGGTGGTGATCCCGCCGGCTTTCCTGGTGAAGCGTTTCGGTCTCGATCTGGTGCGGCTCGCGCAGGACAAGGGGGCCGCGCTCGAGGTCGTCGTGCAGCGCGGCCAGCCCGCCCCGCTGGCCGACGGCAGCGCGGGGATCGAGGTGCTCGCCGGGATCAAGCCGGGTGACGTGCTGCTGCCGGCGCTGTCGGCCACCTCGACCAAGGCGGAGATCGGCCGATGAGCGACCAGAGCCCTCCTGCCGGCCCGCCGCTCGGCATCTCCGGCGAGCTGACGCGCTTCTTCATCCGCTCGCCGTTGACGCCGCTGTTCCTGCTTGCCGCCTTCGCGCTCGGCCTCGTCGCCCTCTACGCGCTGCCGCGCGAGGAGGAGCCGCAGATCTCGGTGCCGATGGTCGACATTTCCGTCCGTGCCGACGGGCTCAAGGCCGAGGATGGCGTCAAGCTCGTCACCGAGCCGCTGGAGACCATCGTCAAGGCGATCAACGGTGTCGAGCACGTCTACTCCAACACCGAGGACGACCGTGTCCTGGTGACGGCCCGCTTCCTGGTCGGCACCAAGGCGGACGAGGCGATCGTGCGCGTGCACGAGAAGATCCGCGCCAACCTGGACCGCATTCCCGTCGGCATCCCCGAGCCGCTGATCGTCGGCCGTGGCATCGACGACGTCGCCATCGTGACGCTGACGCTGGCGCCCAAGCCCAAGCCCGAGGCCGCCGCGCGCTACGAGGACAACGCCCTTTATCATCTGGCCGAGAATCTGCTGATCGAGCTCGCCAAGCTCGACGACGTCGGCCTCTCCTACATCGTCGGCGGCCGGGCCGACCAGATTCGCGTCGAGCCCGATCCCGAGCGGCTGTCCTTGTACGGCGTGACCCTCGCCCAGCTGACCGCCAAGGTGCGCGAGGCCAACCGATCCTTCAAAGCCGGGCGCGTCCGTGACGGCAACCAGAGCATCGCGGTCGCGGCCGGTCAGACACTGCGCGGCGTTCCCGACATCGGCCTGTTGCTGATCGGCACGCGCGACGGCCGCCCGGTCTATGTCCGCGACGTCGCCAGCGTCGTGGTCGGCGCCAAGCCGCTGGAGCGGCAGGCCTGGCATTTCCGTGCATCTGCCGACGGAACCCTCGATCGCGTGCCCGCCGTCACCATCGCGCTCGCCAAGCGGGCCGGCGCCAATGCCGTGGTGATCTCCGATCGGATCCGCCATCGCGTCGCCGAGCTCGCCGCGACCGCGCTGCCGGGTGACGTCGAGGTGGTGGTTACGCGCGACTATGGCGAGACCGCCAACGAGAAGGCCAACGAGCTGCTGTTCCACCTGGCCCTCGCCACCGTCTCGATCGTGCTGCTGGTGGGCCTCGTCATCGGCTGGCGCGAGGGGGGCGTCGTACTGATCGTGATTCCGACCACGATCCTGCTGACGCTGTTCGCTTCCTGGGTCATGGGTTACACGATCAACCGCGTCAGCCTGTTCGCGCTGATCTTCTCGATCGGCATCCTGGTCGACGACGCGATCGTCATCATCGAGAACATCGCGCGCCATTGGGCGATGGGCGACGGTCGCAGCCGGACCACCGCGGCGATCGAGGCGGTCGCCGAGGTCGGCAATCCCACTATCGTCGCCACGCTGACGGTCGTCGCGGCGCTTCTGCCGATGCTGTTCGTCTCCGGTCTGATGGGGCCCTACATGGCGCCGATCCCGGCCAATGCGTCGGCCGCGATGGTGCTGTCGTTCTTCGTCGCGGTGATGATCACGCCGTGGCTGATGCTGCGGTTCTCGGGCGCGGAGGTGCACGGCGGCGGCGATCACGGCTCACAGGACGGCGGCTGGCTCGGGCGGACCTACGTCCGCTGGGCCCGGCCGATCCTCGAGACGAAAGGCACCGCGTGGCGCTTCCTGATCGGCGTCGGTGTCGCCACCCTGCTGTCGCTGTCGCTGCTCGGCTTCAAGCTGGTGACGGTGAAGCTGCTGCCGTTCGACAACAAGTCGGAGCTGCAGGTCGTGGTCGACCTGCCGAGGGGATCTTCGCTCGAGGAGACCGACCGGGTTCTGCTGGCGGCGGTGAAGCGGCTCGAGGGCCTGAAGGAGCTGGCCTCGGCGCAGGCTTACGTGGGCACCGCCTCGCCGTTCAACTTCAACGGGCTGGTGCGCCATGCCTACCTCAGGGCGGAGCCCGAGCAGGGCGATCTGCAGGTCAACTTGACGCCGAAAGGAGACCGCAGCCGCGCGAGCCACGCTATCGCGCTCGACGTGCGCCAGCGCCTGAAAGGCCTCGCGCTGCCGCCTTCGAGCGTGGTCAAGGTCGTCGAGGTACCGCCGGGGCCACCGGTGCTGGCGACGTTGCTGGCGGAGATTTACGGGCCGGACGCCGAGACGCGGCGGGCCGTGGCACGCGAGGTGCGCGCGATCTTCCGGGGCATTCCCTTCATCGTCGACGACGACGACAGCTTCGGGCAGCCCGCGCCGCGACTGCGGGTCTCGATCGACCAGGACAATCTGGAGTTCCACAAGGTCGAGCAAAGTGACGTCTACGACACTGTGCAGGCGGTGATGGGCGGCGTGCCCGTCGGCTACTCGCATCGCGGCGGTGGCCGCCATCCCGTCGAGATCGCGGTGCAGTTGCCGAAGTCGGGGCTCGCGATGTCGGCGCGCACGTTGACGACACCGGTGCCGGCCAATGCGCTGCCGGGCGCGCGCTCGATCGTGGAACTCGGCGACGTGGTCACGCTGACGAAGGAGCAGGCGTCGTATCCGATCTTCCGTCACAACGGGCGGGCCGCGGAAATGGTCATGGCCGAGCTGGCCGGCGCCTACGAAGCGCCGCTGTATGGAATGCTGGCCGTCGCCGATGCGGTCAAAGCCAAGGACTGGGGCGCGCTCGGCCGGCCCGAGATCCTGTTGCACGGCCAGCCGCAGGACGAGCAGCGTCCGGTGCTGCTGTGGGATGGCGAGTGGGAGGTGACGTGGGTCACGTTCCGCGACATGGGGGCGGCTTTCGGCGTGGCCCTGCTCGGGATCTACATCTTGGTCGTCGCGCAGTTCGGCTCGTTCAAGTTGCCGCTGGTGATCCTGACGCCGGTGCCGTTGACGCTGATCGGGATCATGTTCGGGCACTGGTTGTTCCATGCCCCGTTCTCGGCGACCTCGATGATCGGCTTCATCGCGCTCGCCGGCATCATCGTGCGCAACTCGATCCTGCTGGTCGATTTCATCCGCCATCGCAGGGCCGACGACCTGCCGCTGCGGCAGGTGCTGCTGGAAGCCGGTGCGATCCGGTTCAAGCCGATCCTGCTGACGGCGGTGGCGGCCATGATCGGCGCCGCCGTGATCCTGTTCGACCCGATCTTCCAGGGGCTCGCCATCTCGCTTCTGTTCGGGCTGGCCTCGTCGACGCTGCTGACGGTGCTGGTGATACCCGCGATCTATATCGCACTCAGGGACGACGGCCGGCCACTGGCGCCGGGGGAGCCGCCGGCACCGGCTGCGGGGTGATTTCGGCAACGTGCTGTTACACACCGGGTACATGAACTCGCAAATGCGTCACGAAGAACCGGTCGAGGGCTGCTAGAAGCTCAGCTGAATTGAACAGCGATTTCGATTGGGGGAGCCGATGCCCGCGACTGGAACGTCCGCGTCCACCGCCGCCGGAGGACGGCCCGGTCTCGTGCGCGGCCTCAACCTGCCGCTCGCCGTTCTGTTCGGGCTCGGGGTCACCATCGGCGCCGGCATCTACGTGCTGATCGGCGCGACAGCCGCGCGCGCCGGCATGCACGCGCCGCTGGCTTTCGTGCTCGCCGCGATCGTCATGCTGCCGACGGCGGCGAGCTTCGCCGAACTCGCCTCGCGCATGCCCGTCAGCGCCGGCGAGGCGGCCTATGTCCAGGCTGGCCTGGGGAGTCCGCGGCTGTCGCTGTTCGTGGGGCTGCTGGTGATCGCGGTCGGCGTGATCTCGGCCGCCGCCATCAGTCACGGCAGCGCGGGCTACATCCAGAGCCTGACAGGCCTGCCGCTGCCGGCGATCGTGCCGGTGGTGGTGCTGGCGATGGCAGGTGTCGCTGCGTGGGGCATCGTCGAGTCGGTCACCGCCGCCGCGATCATGACGCTGATCGAGATCGCAGGCCTTGTCGCGATCGTCGTGGTGGGGTTCGGCAGCTCCACCGCGCCGTTGGAGCGGCTTCCCGAGATCTGGACCGGGGTTTCGAGCGTGCCGGTGATGGCTGGCATCTTCTCCGCGGCCCTGCTCGCCTTCTTCGCCTTCATCGGCTTCGAGGGGCTCGCCAACATCGCGGAGGAGGTCAAGGATCCCGCCCGCACTTTGCCCAAGGCTATTTTCCTGACCCTGATCATTTCCACGCTGCTCTACATCCTGGTGGTCTGGGTGGCGCTGGTATGGGTGCCGCGAGAGGAACTCGGCGCGTCGCGGGCACCGTTGAGCCTTGTGTTCCAGCGCGTCACGGGATTGTCGCCGGTACTGATCAGCGCGATTGCCGTCGTCGCCACCATCAACGGGATCATCGCCCAGATGGTGATGGCCTCGCGGGTCATCTACGGATTGGCCGACCAGGGACTGTTACCTGCGGCGCTGGCCAAGGTCGGCGAGCGCACCCGGACCCCGCTGCGGGCGACGGCGCTGACGGCGGCCGTGGTTCTGGTGCTGGCCGTGGTGTTTCCGCTGGAAGGCCTCGCCGAGATGACCTCGCGGCTGTCGCTGACGGTGTTCGCCCTGGTCAATGCCGCCCTCTACAACCTGAAGCGGACCGGTCGTGGCGATCCCGCGCCCGGGTATACTGTCGCGCGGTGGGTGCCGGCGGTCGGGTGCCTGCTGTGCGTGGGATTGCTGATCGCCGACGCGCTGACCTGAGTCCGCGTCGCAAGGCGGCGAATTGGCGGCGACATCTGGCAGGCGGCTGCTCTGACACCTATTCTCACACAACGGCACGCCGCCATCGCGAGCGCGCGACAGGCGGCTTCCATTCTGTACATCGTTCTGCCAACGTGCGCCGGTGTCCCTGGGGCATCAAGGAGCATCCGATGACCTACAAGACCATCCTTGCCCATTGCCACGACGTCCGGCGGGTCGAGCGGCTGCTGCAGGTCGCCGTTCCGCTTGCCCGCGCGGTGGACGGTCATCTACTCGGCGTTGCGGTGATCCCCCCGTTCGTCGTCGTTCCCGCCATGGACGGGGCCGCCTCGAGCGTGACTGTCGAGGACCACCGGATCGCCTACGCCAAGGACCTTGCGGCTCTTCAAGGCAAGTTCGAGGACGCGACGTCGGAGCGTGGCGCCCTTTCGGAGTGGCGCGTGGTCGATGCGAGCTTCGGCACGGCCGCGGACTGCATCGTCGAGCAGGGCCGTTGCGCCGATCTCGTGATCGTGGCCCAGGCAGATTCGGAATGGAGCAGCTCGGCGCTGCTGGAGGATCCCGAGCGGGTCGTGCTTTCGGTCGGCCGTCCCGTGCTGGTGGTCCCCAACGCCGGCGCTGCGGTGGCGCCGCCGAAGCGGGTCAGTATCGCCTGGAACGGCCGCCGGGAGGCGGCCCGGGCGGTGTTCGATGCACTACCGCTGCTGCAGCACGCCGAGCTGGTCGACGTGCTCGGCGTCAATTCGGGCCAGGATCGCGCTTCGCACGGAGATCTTCCCGCCGCCGAGATCTGCGCCGCTCTCGCCCGTCACGGCGTCAAGTGCCAGTCGAGCGAGGCGTCGGCCGTGTCGGGTGACGTCGGCGCGGAACTCTTGCGGCAGGCCAAGGCGTTCGGCGCCGATATGCTGGTCATGGGCTGCTATGGC
This sequence comes from Devosia equisanguinis, assembly GCA_945889015.1. Taxonomy (GTDB): domain Bacteria; phylum Pseudomonadota; class Alphaproteobacteria; order Rhizobiales; family Hyphomicrobiaceae; genus CAMDBL01. The sequence continues at coordinate 5,858 of CAMDBL010000082.1, read as the reverse complement.
CATTCACGGTTGCGCGAGTTCGTGCTGGGCGGTGCGTCCCGGTACGTTCTGCGGAACATGCACGTGTCGGTTCTGATGTCGCACTAGGGCCGCCGTCCGGCCGGATTGGAGGGAGTTCACGTCATGACACTGAGACGCATCCGCCTGGAGCTGGCGCGCGATCACGACTATCCCAACGGCAGTCGCGACCGCGGCTACGACTTCATCGCGCCGCTGGATGACAAGGGCCATCTGCTCGCAGCCGAATGGAAGAAGGAGCGCGAGCGCTGCCGCGTCAAGCGGTTCTGGGCCGGCGAGAAGGACGAGATCGGCCATCTCGTGCACAAGCCGGGTGGTGCCTGGGCCTTCGACTATGATCCCAACACCGCCGCCGACGACGAGAAGGGCTTCAAGTTCGACCGGCACAATTTCGTTCCTGGCGAGTACGTCTCCATCACGGAGCACGACGGCGTGATGCGCACTTTCTTCATCAAGGCGGTTGTCGACCTCGATTGAGGCGAGAGCGATTGTCGCTGAGGTCGGAGGGCGTGCTTCACGCGGTGGCGGGTGACGTGTAGGGTCGGCGCGCGCCGGGCGGGCTGTCCGGCTCTGGCCCCGCGCATCGAGCCCCGACCGATGTCCCATCCACAGCGCTCGCCGCCGGTCTCGGCCGGCTTCACCTCGTTCAACGCGGACCTAGCGCGCGACGTGACTGTCCGCGCGACGGTGGTGCTGGTGGCCGTGACCTTGCCCCTGCTCGGGCTATGGATCATGTTCCGCCCGTTGCGCGAGGCGACGGTCCCTTATTTCCTCGCCCTGCACGGGCTGCTCGAGATCGCGACGGTGCTGGTCGCCGCCATGATCCTGGTGGTCGCGAGCGCAGGTGCGGGCGTGCTGCGAAACCGCAACATGACCATTCTCGGCGCGGCCTCGATCGCGGTCGGCCTGCTCGACCTGCTGCATGTCGCAGGCGTGCTGGGGATGCTGGAGCCGGGGAGCCGGCCGGGCGTCGAGCCCGCCGTCGGCTTCTGGCTCGGCGCGCGGCTGGCGATGGCCGGCGGGCTTCTCGTGGTCGCGCATCGCAGCTGGGACCGGATGGTGCCTGCCCGCACGCTCGGCCGCTGGACCCTGGCCGCTCTCGCCGTGACAGCGTTCGTCTCCTGGCTCGCCTGGCCGCAGCCCTCGATGGGGGGCGCGGCGGGCATGCAGGCCGGGACATGGGCACGCTTCGTCTTCGGGCTCATGGCGATCGTGATGTCGCTCGCCGCGGCGGCCGGGTTCTATCGTCTCGCGCTGCAGCCGAGCCGTGGCAGCACCGGTATCCGGTTCGAGCCGGTGACGCTGATGGCGGCCTGCGTGGTGCTCGCGCTGGTCGAGGTGCTGGTGCTGATCGACGCTCGCGTGGGCGGCGGGCTGCACATGCTGGCGCACGCCTACAAAGTGGTCGCCGCGGTCTTCCTGTTCCGTGGCCTGGTGGCGGTCAACCTGACGGAAATCGAGACGCTGAGCCGGCTGGCGCTGGAGGCGGCGGCCTTCGGTGCGTGGTCGTGGGACCTCAAGACCGACACGGTCGAGCTCGACGCCAACGCCGCGCGGATCTGGGGTCTGCCGCGCCAGCCGCTTCTCGCCGGTGGCGTCTTCGACGCGCTGGTGCATCCCCCCGACCAGGAAGCGCGCCGCGCCGCGATGCGGCGGGCGCTCGATCCGGCCGGCAGCGGCAACTACCAGGCCGAGTTCCATCTGCCGGGGCCGGACGGCGCGTTGCGCACCATCGCCGATCTCGGCCACACCGCCTTCCGCGACGGCAAGCCGGTGCGAGTGCTCGGCATCAGCCGCGACGTGACCGCCGATCGCCGGGCGGAGATGGCCGCCCGCAGCATCGAGGCGCGGCTGTCGAGCGTGCTGTCGATCGCCGCCGACGCGATCATCTCGGTGGATTCCGACAGCCGCATCGTCGTGTTCAACAACGGCGCGGAGACGATCTTCGGTTACACCGCCGCCGAGGCGGTGGGCCGCCCGCTCGAGATGCTGCTGCCGGAACGCTACCGCCCCGTGCACGGCGGCCACGTCCGCCGCTTCGCGGGCGCGCCGACTGCAGCGCGGCGGATGGGCGAGCGCTCCGAGATCTTCGCCCTGGGCAAGGGCGGCCGCGAGTTTCCAGCGGAAGCCTCGATCAGCAAGCTCGAGACCGACGGCACCATGACCTACACGGTGGTGCTGCGCGACATCAGCACGCGCAAGGCGGTGGAGAAGGCGCTGGCCGCCGCCAACCAGGATCTGGAGGCGCAGGTCGCCGCGCGTACCCGCGAGCTGCACCTGGAGATGCAGCAGCGCGAGGAGGCGCAGACGGCGCTCGCCAAGGCGCAGCGGATGGAGGCCTTCGGCCAGCTCGCCGGCGGCATCGCGCACGACTTCAACAACCTGCTGACCGTGATCACCGGCAACCAGGAATTGCTGGAGATGCGGCTCGAGGACAAGAAGCAGCTCGGCCTGCTGAAGCGCGCGCAGGAAGCCGCCGAGATGGGGGCGCGGCTGACGGCGCGGCTGTTGACGTTCGCGCGCCGCCGCCGCCTGGAGCCGACGCTGCTCGACCTCAACGAGCAGGTGATCGGCATGGTCGAATTGCTGCGTCGCTCGATCGGCGAGCCGGTGACGCTGACCACCAACCTCGCACCGGGGCTCGGCCTCGTCACCGCCGACCCGAGCGAGATCGAGAACGCGGTGCTCAATCTCGCCATCAACGCCCGCGACGCGATGCCGAGCGGTGGCATCCTGGTGATCGAGACCGCGAACTGCATCATCGACGACGGCGACCGCAGCGGCACGCGGCTGCCGCCTGGGGATTACGTCCGCCTCGCCGTGTCGGATTCCGGCACCGGCATGACGCAGGAGGTGCTGCAGCGCGCGTTCGAGCCGTTCTTCACCACCAAGCAGCCGGGCAAGGGGACCGGCCTCGGTCTCAGCACCATCTACGGCTTCGTGCAGCAGTCCGGAGGCACCGTCACCGCCTACAGCGAGGTCGGCCGCGGCACCACCATCAACATCTACCTGCCGCGCGCCGAAGGCGACCGCCGTCCGGCCGAGCCGCGTCCGGCGAGCGAAACGCTGCCGCTCGGCTCGGGAGAGACCATCCTCGTCGTCGAGGACAACGCCGAGGTCCGCGAGGCTGCCCGTCAGCGTCTCGTCGATCTCGGCTACACGGTGGTCGAAGCCGAGAGCGGCGTGAAAGCGATTGAGCGCCTGACCGCGGGCGCGGGCGAGATCCGGCTGGTGTTCTCGGACGTGGTGATGCCCGGGGGTATGTCCGGCTTCGACGTGGCGCGCTGGGTCGGAGCCAACCAGCCGGGAATTCGCGTGGTGCTGGCCTCGGGCTACCCCGACGAGATCGCCGTCGCTCAGGAAGGTACGCTGCCGGTCGTCAGGCTGATGCGTAAGCCCTACAACCGGTCGGATCTGGCCTGGGCGATGCGCGACGCGCTGGCTGGGTGAGCCGAGGGATCAGGCTCACCCCTTCGGTTGCCCCAAGGCCGGCCGGCATAAGCCGGGGCTGATCAACGGCTCCCTCGGATGGATTTATCCCCGCCTCCCTCGCTCGCCCCCATACTGCGCTCGTTCGTGGGCACATGGAGCGAGATGATGAAGAGGGGTGGGATCTTGGCGCTAACCTTGCGCCCCCTGTCGACTCTTGACGCGAAAGCGGCATCCGATTATATCCCCCGCCAGCTGTTAGCACTCAGATTTCAGGAGTGCTAACACGCCTTCCCAGGGGGATCACTTTCCCAACCACCTCCTCACGTCACATCAGGAGCTCGATTTGAAAATGAAGTTCCGTCCTCTGCATGACCGCGTCGTCGTCAAGCGCGTCGACGCCGAGACCAAGAGCGCCGGCGGCATCATCATCCCCGACACCGCCGCCGAGAAGCCCCAGCAGGGCGAGATCGTCGCGGTCGGTCCGGGCGCTCGCGACGAGGCCGGCAAGCTGGTCGCTCTCGACGTCAAGAAGGGCGACAAGGTGCTGTTCGGCAAGTGGTCGGGCACCGAGGTCAAGATCGACGGCCAGGATCTCCTCATCATGAAGGAGAGCGACATCATGGGCGTGCTCGACAAGTGAGCCGCCTGCGGCGGGTGAACGGTGAACAGTGAACGGTGATTCCGTTCGCTCGCTCCCACACCTGCCAGTTCCCTTTCACGACTTCACCCATTCACCGTTCACGCAGGATACCCACATGGCAGCCAAGCACGTTCACTTTTCCACCGATGCCCGCGAGAAGATGCTGCGCGGCGTCGACATCCTCGCCAACGCCGTCAAGGTGACGCTCGGCCCCAAGGGCCGCAATGTCATCATCGAGAAGAGCTTCGGCGCTCCCCGCACCACCAAGGACGGTGTGACGGTCGCCAAGGAGATCGAGCTCGAGGACAAGTTCGAGAACATGGGCGCCCAGATGGTGCGCGAAGTGGCCTCGAAGACCAACGACGTCGCCGGTGACGGCACCACGACGGCCACCGTTCTCGCCCAGTCGATCGTTCGCGAGGGCATGAAGTCGGTCGCCGCCGGCATGAACCCGATGGACCTGAAGCGCGGCATCGATAAGGCCGTCAACCAGGTGGTCGAGGAGATCCAGAAGAAGTCGAAGAAGGTCAAGAACTCGGGCGAGATCGCCCAGGTCGGCACCATCTCGGCCAACGGCGAGAAGGCGATCGGCGAGATGATCGCCGAGGCCATGCAGCGCGTCGGCAACGAGGGCGTGATCACGGTCGAGGAGGCCAAGAGCCTCGAGAGCGAGCTCAACGTCGTCGAGGGCATGCAGTTCGATCGCGGCTACCTGTCGCCCTACTTCATCACCAACGCCGACAAGATGATCGTCGAGCTCGAGGATCCCTACATCCTCATCCACGAGAAGAAGCTGTCGTCGCTGCAGGCGATGCTGCCGATCCTCGAGGCCGTGGTCCAGTCGGGCAAGCCGCTGCTGATCATCGCCGAGGAAGTCGAGGGTGAGGCGCTCGCCACGCTCGTCGTCAACAAGCTGCGCGGCGGCCTCAAGGTCGCGGCCGTCAAGGCTCCCGGCTTCGGCGATCGCCGCAAGGCGATGCTCGAGGACATCGCCGTCCTCACCAACGGCCAGACCATCTCCGAGGACTTGGGCATCAAGCTCGAGAACGTGACGGTGGACATGCTCGGCCGCGCCAAGCGCGTGTCGATCGACAAGGACAACACCACGATCGTCGACGGCTCGGGCAAGAAGAAGGACATCGAGGCCCGCGTCGCGCAGATCAAGGCGCAGATCGAGGAGACCACCTCGGACTACGACCGTGAGAAGCTGCAGGAGCGTCTGGCGAAGCTCGCCGGCGGCGTGGCCGTGATCAAGGTCGGCGGCGCCACCGAGGTCGAGGTGAAGGAGCGCAAGGACCGCGTCGACGACGCGCTCAATGCGACCCGCGCCGCGGTCGAGGAAGGTGTGGTCGTGGGTGGCGGCGTGGCGCTGCTGCGTGCCTCGCAGGCGATCACCGTCAAGGGTGACAACGAGGACCAGAACGCCGGCATCGCCATCGTCAGGAAGGCGCTGCAGTCTCCGATCCGCCAGATCGCCGAGAACGCCGGCGTCGAGGGCTCGATCGTGGTCGGCAAGATCATGGAGTCGCGCGCGGCCTCGTTCGGCTACGACGCCCAGAACGACGAGTACGGCGACATGTTCGAGAAGGGCATCATCGACCCGGCCAAGGTCGTGCGCACCGCTCTTCAGGACGCCGCTTCGATCGCCGGCCTGATGATCACCACCGAGGCAGCCGTTGCCGACGCGCCCAAGAAGGACGCCGGCGGCCATGGCCATGACCACGGCGGTGGCATGGGCGGCATGGGCGGCATGGGGATGTGATCCCCG
>CAMDBL010000081.1 GCA_945889015.1 Devosia equisanguinis | reverse complement strand
GCACGCGCGCCGCTGCCGGGCGGCGACATCGCCCGCAGGGATTTCGAGGCCTTTCTCCACGGCCTGCTGGCACGCAAGGCGTGGCTGCCGCCGGTGCTGGCGCGACGCCTCGCACGAGCCTACGGCACGCGCGTCGAGGCTCTGCTCGGGGATGCGCGCACCCTTGCCGATCTCGGACAGGACATCGGCCAGACACTCACCCAGCGCGAGGTGGCCTACCTCAAGCAGTCCGAGTTCGCGCGGACCGCCGAGGACGTGCTGTGGCGCCGCACCAAGCTCGGCCTCGGCGCCGACGCCCGCATGGCCGAGCGCGTCGGCGCGGCCCTGCATCGCGGGTAGGCGACAGCGACGGCAGGCGTGCGCCGGTCGGCAGACCTCGCCCTCACCCCTTCTTCACTTCCTTCGCATACGTGTCCCGAAGCCCAACGGTCCGGTTGAACACCAGTGCGCCCGGCGTGCTGTCCTTGTCGGGGCAGAAATAGCCCAGACGCTCGAACTGGACAGGTGCCGCGCTGTTGGCGCCGGCGAGCGAGGGCTCGACCCGCGCAGCGCCGATCACCTCCAGGGAGGCCGGGTCTAGGTCGCCTGCGAAATCGCTCGGATCGGGGTCCGGCTTCTTGAACAGCGGGCCGTACAGGCGCACCTCCGCCGGCACCGAATGGGTGGCCGACACCCAGTGCAGCGTCGCCTTCACCTTGCGGCCGTCCGGAGGCGTGTTGCCGCCCCGGGTCTGGGGATCATAGGTGCAGCGCAGCTCGACCACCTCGCCATCGGCGTCCTTCACCACCTCCTGGCACGTGATGAAGTAGGCGTAGCGCAGCCGCACCTCCTGTCCCGGCGACAGGCGGTAGAACTTCTTGGGCGGGCTCTCCATGAAGTCCTCGCGCTCGATCAAGAGCTCGCGGGTGAACGGCACGGTCCGGCGGCCCTTGGTCTCGTCGTCGGGATGGTTGACGGCCTCCATCTCCTCGACCTGACCCTCGGGATAGTTCGTGATCACGACCTTCAGCGGCCTCAGCACGGCCATGCGCCGCTCGGCGGTCTTGTTCAGGATCTCGCGGATCGAGAAGTCGAGCACGCCCGCGTCGACGATCGAGTTCGCCTTGGCGACGCCGATGCGCTTGACGAAATCCTTGAGCGCCACCGCCGGCACGCCACGCCGGCGGATCCCCGCGATGGTCGGCATGCGCGGATCGTCCCAGCCCGAGACGTGCTTGTCCCGCACGAGTTGCGTCAGTACCCGCTTCGACAGGATCGCGTAGGTGAGGTTGAGGCGGGCGAACTCGTACTGGCGGGGCTTGGTGGGCACCGGCAGGTTGTCGAGGAACCAGTCGTAGAGCGGGCGGTGATCCTCGAACTCGAGCGTGCAGATCGAGTGCGTGATGCCCTCGAGCGCATCCGACTGGCCGTGCGCGTAGTCATAGCTCGGATAGATGCACCAGTCCTTGCCGGTACGCGGGTGCTCGGCGTGCAGGATGCGGTAGAGCACGGGGTCGCGCAGGTTGATGTTGCCGCTGGTCATGTCGATCTTGGCGCGCAGCACGCGAGCCCCGTTCGGAAACTCACCCTTCCGCATGCGGCGAAACAGGTCGAGATTCTCCGCGACGCTACGATCACGGAACGGGCTGTTCTTGCCGGCCTCCGTCAGAGTGCCGCGCGCGATCCGCATGTCCTCCGCGCTCTGGTCGTCGACATAGGCCTTGCCGTCGCCGATCAGCTTCTCGGCCCAGGCGTAGAGCTGCTCGAAATAATCCGACGCGTGATGAAAGTGCGTGCCCCAGTCGAAGCCCAGCCAGCGGACGTCGTCCTGGATGGCGTCGATGTAGAGCTGCTCCTCCTTCACCGGGTTGGTGTCGTCCATCCTCAGGTGGCAACGGCCGCCGAACTCCTCGGCGATGCCGAAGTTGAGGCAGATGGACTTGGCGTGGCCGATGTGCAGGAAACCGTTCGGCTCCGGCGGGAAGCGCGTGACGACGGACCGATGCTTGCCCGCGGCCAGATCCTCGCGGACGATGTCGCGGATGAAGTCGGTGCCGGGCTCGCGAACGTCGCTGCTCGCATGTTCATTGGCCATGATCATCGGTCCTGTTGACGGTCGGCTTCCGCGCCCGCATCCCGCGGGTGTCGGGCGTGACTTGGGCCATTGCTGGGGCCGTTGGCTCGGGCCTCGGTATGCCCTGCGCATTGTATCGCCGAGGGCAGTAGCGGAAACCCGGCTTTTTGCCAACCGCCACGGGGACTGCCCAGGAGGACGGCGATCTTGCTCGTCCATATGGCTCCGCGCAGGTCATCAGCCCGTTTTTTCGCCTGGAACGCAACGCGACCCGGACCTCGACCGTTAGACCGTCGGGTTCTCCCGCGGCTGGTCGTCTCTGAAGGTACAGCGCCCTTCCCTGACCGCGGAGGATCATCTCAGAGGCACCGTGACGGCAAAGGATCGTACCGAAGAGTTCAGATGGCGCGCCTCCGGCTTGGAGCCGAGGGGACCACGGCCATTCCTGCGCGTGACAGTCGCGAGCGCTGTGATCGCCGGCGTGATCGCCTCGTCGTCATGGGTTCTGCCGCGCGCGGGAAGCGGACCGACCGCGGGCGCCGCCGCCGTCGCCCAGACCGAGACCGAGGCCGAGGGCGCAAGCATCGCAGCGATGCCGGCACAGCCAATCCAGCCGCCAGTCGAGACCCACGCCGGCGGTCCACCGTCCGGTGACGACGCCAGCGACGCCGACGCCGGTGCGACGCAAGAGCAGGCCGAGCCCGATGAGCCGCTCGTCGTTCCCGCCGTCCGCGAGCCACAGCAGCCACCAGGGACAGCCGATCTCCGCGCGTCCAGCGTAGCGAAGCCACCCGCCCAAACCGAAGTCCGCCCCGAAACCCGCGCCGACGCCATCGAGCAGCGCGAGCCGACCCACGCCGCGCCCCGGCGCGCGCTTCAAGCGCGACGCAAGCCGCCTCGTGTGGTAGGCCCACAGTGGCGCACTCCGGACTGGCGGGAGCGGGCCTTCGGTAGCCCATACTACGGCCGCCGCGTCTACCGCGACCGCGAGATCGTGTGGGAGCGCCGTCGCCGCAGGCCGCTGATGGGCTTTGGGATGTATTGACGCCCGTCGAGCGCGCCGGCCCCAGGGTTCCCCTTGCCGCCAAACTCTGCTTCAAGAGCCGGCAACAGTCCCATCACCGGGACGCATCGCCCAAGGCCGCGCTCATGTCCAAGCCCGTCGTCACCCGCTTCGCCCCCTCCCCCACCGGAACGCTGCACATCGGCGGCGCGCGGACGGCCCTGTTCAACTGGCTCTACGCGCGTCACACCGGCGGCAAGTTTCTGCTCCGCATCGAGGACACCGATCGCGAGCGCTCCAAGCCCGAGCACGTCGATGCGATCCTGAACTCGCTGAAGTGGCTCGAACTCGACTGGGACGGCGAGCCGCTGTTCCAGTTCGCCCGCGCCGACCGGCATCGCGAGGTGGCGCGCCGGCTGCTGGCCGAGGGCAAGGCCTACAACTGCTATCTGACGCCCGACGAGCTGAAGGCGATGGGTGACGCCATCGCCGCCGAGCGCGAGCTGGCGAAGCTCGAGAAGCGTGCGCCCCGCGGTCCCCAGAAGATCGAAAGCCCCTGGCGGGACCGCGATCCGAAGGAGGCGCCTGCCGGCGTCAAGCCGGCGCTGCGGCTGAGGTCGCCGCGCGAGGGCGAGACCGTGGTCGACGACAAGGTCCAGGGCCGTGTCGTCGTGCAGAACACGCAACTCGACGACATGATCATCCTCAGGAGCGACGGCGCGCCGACCTATAACTTCGCCGTCGTCGTCGACGATCACGACATGGGAGTCACCCACGTCATCCGCGGCTCCGACCACCTCAACAATGCGAGCCGCCAGACCCAGGTCTACAAGGCCTGTGGCTTCGAGCTGCCGGAGTTCGCGCACATCCCGCTGATCCACGGCCCGGACGGCGCCAAGCTGTCGAAGCGGCACGGCGCGCAATCGACGGAGGAGTACCGCGCGCTCGGCTACCTGCCGGCGGGCCTGCGCAACTACCTCGTGCGGCTCGGCTGGAGCCACGGCGACGACGAGATCATGTCGACCGAGCAGCTCGTCGCGTGGTTCGATCTCGACGGCGTCAACAAGAGTGCCGCGCGCTATGATCTCGCCAAGCTCGACGCCACCAACGCGCACTACATCAAGACCGCGACGCCGGCCGAGCTGGTGCGGCGCATGCGGGAGGCGATGCCGGAAATGCCGGACGGCCCGGCACTGATGGCAGCCTTCGAGACCGCGGGTTGGGACCGGCTTGAAAAGGCGTTGCCGAGCCTGCAGACCCGCGCCAAGACGCTGGTCGAGCTGGCGGCGGGCGCGGAGTATCTGACCGCCCGGCGTGCGCCCGACGACAAGGCCAAGGCCGCGCTGGACGCCGACGGCAAGGCCGCGGCCATGGCCGTGCGCGGCGTGCTGGAGCCGCTCGCCGCCGCCGACTGGACCGAACCCGCCAGGCTGGAGGCACCGGTCAAGGCCTGGGTCGAGGCGAACGGCCTCAAGCTCGGCAAGGTCGCAGCTCCCTTGCGCGCCGCACTCACTGGCCGCGCCGTCTCGCCGCCGATCTTCGACGTGATGATGGCACTGGGGCGCGAGGAGACGCTGGCGCGGCTCGCCGTCCAGTCGTCCTGACGACCAGCCCGCCGAGCGATCACTTCGGTCCGCCGAAAGCCAGCGATCTCCGGAAGTCGGACGGTTGCTGGAACGCCTTTCCGTACTGCCAGCTCGCATAGGCGCCGTTCTTCTGCTGCCACTGGTTACGGACGACGAACACCTGAAAACCCACACAGAACTTGTCGGAAGCCACGTATGGCTCCCCGCTCATGACGGCGTCGCGCGCGCGCAGCTCTTCGTTTCTGATCTGGGCCAGAAACCAGCTTCTGTGGATGGCATTCTCCGCGCCGATCACCGGAGCCCAGGTCGCCTTGAGCTTGGGCCGCTCGGCGCAGCGGTCCCGGATTGCCTCCAGGAAGTTCCAGACCATGTAGGCATAGGCGTCGTACTGGACCGCCTTGATGGCCGCGTCGGGGTCGTCGACGGAATAGGGCGTGTAGTCTTCCGAGAGCGCGGCCTCGTCGGTCACGCGCCTCGGCATCCTCAGGTGCGGCAAGGCGATCGCCTGCCGGAGAATTTCAGCATAGAAGCGGTCGAGTTCGGAATAGTGCGCGGCGTCGACGGCATCGCCCCAGTGCTTGAAGATCCGCGCGAACCGGCGCGCCCAGACCCAGCCGCCCGCCACGATGAAGACGACACCGGTTATCTTCGCCAGCCCCTCGACCGCCGTGCCGTGCCGGGCCCAGAACGTCTGCACCTCCCCCAGGAGAACCAGCACGTAAGATGGCTCCAGCCCCCCACTCATCCGCTCCTCCCTCCAGGTGGCGCATTCAAACGGACGTCAAAGCTACGAGCTGCACCCGATCGCCGAGGGGCGCCATCATCGTGTCGATGCGCGGATCCTGCGGCGAGCAGGCATACACGTCGCGGTAGATGATCGAGAGCCAGTCACGGACGCGGCTCGCCGGCAGCGATGTCAGTTCGCTCGATCCGCTGATCAGCAGTTGCATCGGCGGCGGCGTTCCGGCGACGTCGAGGGGCAGGATGTAGTTCAGCCCTTCCAAGCGCCGGCAGCCCGCCTCCGCATAGAACCTCAGCCGCCTCGCCGTGTCGTTGCCCGGCGACACCGCCGCTCCGGACTGGTCGACCTCCAGCACACACGGACCACCGTTGCGCGAGACGCCGAGTGCCATCGCCTCGCGAAGCAGCGCAGCGCCGGTGCCACGCGAGCGCGCGCTCCCGTCGACCGCCATGTACTCGAGCAACCAGAACCCGCTCTCGTCTGGCCCGCCCTTGCCGGGAAAGAACAGGATGGCGAAGCCGTCGACGCGGTCGCCGTGTAAGGCGACGAGGATGCTGTAGCGCTCGTCCGCGAGTAGACCGGCCAGCGCATCCACCGGCTTCTGCTCGCTGATCTCGATCGACGCCTGATAGATGCGCAGCAGCTGCTGGAACGCGGCATGGTCGCCCGGACCGATCACCGCGAAAGTCTGTTGCATCACGTCATGTCCCCGGGATCTCCGCTCGCCGCCGGCTACTCCTTCCCGGGCGCCCGCTCGATGCCGCCGGGTCGGCGCTCGCTCGCACCACCCGAAAGGCCGCGCGAGCGCGCGGGGGCTTCGGCGGCGGGCGCGGCCGCGCCACCGCTGCCCACCGGACCGCCCGGCGCCATCGACTTCTCTGAGGACTGCGGCGCGGTGGGCTTGGCGGGCTTCGGGGCCTTGCCGTCCTTGGGGTCGAGCGCCTGCGCGACGGCCGGCCCGGCCTTCGGCGCGGCGCCGGATTTGTCGGATTTCGGCGCTACGGGCGCCTTGGGGGCGGGAACTGGCGCAGCCGCGGGTGGCGGAGGCGGGGCAGCGGCGGCGGGAGGCGCGGTCGAGGGCCGCCGCGGTGCGGCCCGCAGGCCACGGGCGACCGGCGCGGCGGTGTCCGGCATGCTCGGCGCACGCTCGATGCCACCGGGCAAGCGCTCGGATTGCGCCCACGCCCCAGCCGGTAGCCCGGCGAGGATCGCGGCTGCGAGCCCGCCGATCCAGATCCCGTCGCGTCCCTGCATCCGCCCCTTCATGTGACCTGTCTCCTCTTGAACAACCGGACCCCGGTCGCCCGCAACGAGCGCCCGGCCGTCACACCCAGGAACCACGCTAGCAGCGCCAACGTGAACGGTAGCAATACGTGCAGATGCTTGAACAGCAGCGCGTCGATCGCGAGCAGTGCCCCTGTCGCCGCGGTCCAGCCCAGGAACTGCACGATGCTGGTCTGCCACAGCAGCCAGCCGAGCAGGAAGCCGAGCGCCCCCAGCACGACCAGTAGCACGGAGCGTGCCTCCACGGTCAGCTCCGAGATCGCCCGCCCCGGCTCCAGCATGCCCGCGACAATGTGGGCATGAATGGAAAGCCCGGTGGTGCCGTCTCCGGTCAGCAGCGACAGCGGCGTGCGATGGCGGTCGCGCAGTGGAAAATCACCACCGACGAGCACGATGCGATCCTTGAGCCTGGCTGCCACTTCGGGGCCACCGGCCAACAGATCCTGGGCTGGAATGGTGAGGAACGTGGCGCTACCGTCCACCGGCGGGAGCAGCCAAGGGATCGAGCGCCCATCGTCGGGCTGGTCCGAGCCGCCGGCAGCCGCCAGCAGCCGGGCGAAGCTCTTGGGGTAGCTGCTGCCCGGGTGAGGGTAGGCCGCATAGCGCACCACGTCGCCGCTCTCGTAGCGCAGGTTCAGATAGCCGGCCGTGCGCCCCACACGGCCCAGGAACGCCGTCTGGAACTCACGCTGGAACGCCTCCAGCTGGCCGCGCTCGTCCAGCGCCCCCATGACGATCTCGGCCTTGGCCTGCCGCACGGCGTCGACCAGGGCCTGGTCCTTGGCGTCCTCGGTCGGCTTGAAGAACAGGATGTCGAGCCCGATCGTGCGCGCACCCGCCGCGTCGATGGCCGAGACGATCCGTGCCAGCAGGCCGCGATCAACCGGGGAGCTCGGATACTGGCGCAGCGTCGCGTCGTTGATGACCACCAGCGCGAGGCGGGGATGATGGGAGGGCATGCGATCGGACAGGTAGGCCGTGCGCCAGTCGGCGGTCGAATGGTCGAACCTGACGACCCACGGCGCGAACGCCGGCACGAACAGCAGCGCGATCAGCGCCGCGAGGGAGCCTATTCCGGTCACCACGCGCAGCAAGGGGGGCATCAGCAGCCCTCCGTGCGGTGCGCCGCAGCGAGCGCGTTCACCCTTTTCCCAGCGTCCGACGCACGCATGCTTCCCCCATTCCGTCTGGCCGAAATCTCCCGCTGCGGCGCCAAATCCGGGGCCTGGACGCGGACCAGCTCCGACGAACAGCCCCTTGCCGCAATGTCAATAGTGTACTAGGCAATCATGGCGTTCCCATAGATTGGCGTGCAGTGCAACACGAGCACTCGGCACCGCCGAGAACCGAGGTCGCCCGGACGCAGTTCGCCGCCTTAAGGATACCTGTCACATGAATGATACCACAGCAGGCAAGGCTGCTGCCGACAAGGCGGCCACATTGTCGCTCAACGGCAAGGCGTCGCAGATGCCGATGCGCTCCGGCACCATCGGCCCCGACGTGATCGACGTCGGCAAACTCTATGCGAACACGGGCTGCTTCACCTACGATCCCGGCTTCACCTCGACGGCCAACTGCTCCTCGCGCATCACCTACATCGACGGCGACGAAGGGACCCTGCTGTATCGCGGCTATCCGATCGAGCAGCTCGCCGAGGGCTCGAACTTCCTCGAGGTCTGCTACCTGCTGCTGCACGGAGATCTGCCGAACAAGGGCCAGTTCGACCAGTTCCGCACCACCATTTCGCGCCACACGATGGTGCACGAGCAGATGACCCGGTTCTACACGGGCTTCCGCCGCGACGCGCATCCGATGGCGATCATGACCGGCACCGTCGGCGCGCTGTCGGCCTTTTATCACGACAGCACCGACATCAACGATCAGACCCAGCGGATGATCGCCAGCCACCGGATGATCGCCAAAATGCCGACGATGGCGTCGATGGCGTTCAAGTATTCGATCGGCCAGCCGTTCATCTATCCGCGCAACGACCTCGACTACACCGCCAACTTCCTGCAGATGTGCTTCGCGGTTCCCTGCGAGCCCTACGTGGTCAATCCGATTCTGGCGCGCGCGCTCGATCGCATCTTCATCCTGCACGCCGACCACGAGCAGAACGCGTCCACCTCGACGGTCCGCCTCGCCGGCTCCTCCGGCGCCAATCCGTTCGCCTGCATCGCCGCCGGCATCGCCTGTCTCTGGGGTCCCGCTCACGGCGGCGCCAACGAGGCCGCCCTCAACATGCTCGAGGAGATCGGCACCGTCGATCGAGTCGCCGAGTACGTGAAGCGCGCCAAGGACAAGAACTCGGGCTTCCGCCTGATGGGCTTCGGCCATCGCGTCTACAAGAACTACGATCCGCGCGCCAAGGTGATGCAGAAGACCTGCCACGAGGTGCTCGACGCGCTCGGCGTGCGCAACGAGCCGCTGCTGAAGGTGGCGCTGGAGCTGGAGCGGATCGCGCTGCAGGACGAGTACTTCATCGAGAAGAAGCTCTACCCCAACATCGACTTCTACTCGGGCATCACCCTGCGCGCCCTGGGCTTCCCCAAGGACATGTTCACGGTGCTGTTCGCGGTCGCCCGCACGGTCGGCTGGATCGCGCAGTGGAAAGAGATGATCGAGGATCCCGAGCAGCGCATCGGCCGCCCCCGTCAGCTCTACATCGGCGCGCCGCGCCGCGAGTTCGCCGCGATCGAAAAGCGCGCCTGAGGCTTCGGCCACCACCACCGCATTTCAGATAGGCCGGCTTCATCGCCGGCCTATTTCTTTTTGCTGCCATTCGAATTGCGAGCCTCCCTCCGCGCGCACAGGGCGAACAGGGCGCACTGGACGCCGATCCGCACGACCACGATATAGCGTAGAGGCCAGGCCATCCCCCAAGGCGGAAAAATCGACATCATGAGCAACGAGGACAATCGTTTCAGCGCGCGCGCGGCCCGCTACGTCCGCGTCGGCAGCCAGGTCGGCACCATCGCCGCCAAAGTCGCGGGCTCCCGCCTGTTCGGCTACGAACTCGACCGCGGCCGCAGCGCCGCCGAGCTGGCCGCCGCGCTCGGGGGGTTGAAGGGCCCGCTGATGAAGGTGGCGCAGCTGCTCTCCACGATCCCGGAGGCGCTGCCGGCGGAGTATGCGACCGAACTTGCGCAATTGCAGAGCCAGGCGCCACCGATGGGGCCCGCCTTCGTCAAGCGCCGCATGATCGCAGAGCTCGGGCCGGAATGGCAGACGCGCTTCAAGAGCTTCGAGCCGCAGGCCGCCGCCTCAGCCTCGCTCGGCCAGGTGCATCGCGCCGTCGCCCACGACGGCGCGGCACTCGCGGTCAAACTGCAGTACCCGGACATGCAATCGGCGGTGGAGGCCGACCTCAACCAGCTCAAGATCATCTTCTCGATCCACGCGCGCATGGACCCCGCCGTCGACACCAGCGAGATCATCCAGGAGATCTCGGCCCGGCTGCGCGAGGAGCTGAACTACGAGCTGGAGGCGAAGCACACCCGGTTGTATGGGGCGATTTTCGCGTCGTCCTCCCCGTCCTCCGTCGAGCGGAAGGAGGGTCTCCAGCTCGGCCCGGGGGATGGCAGACCTACTGCTGTCGGGATTCCCCCCACCCCTTCCCCCTCCCCGCAAGGGGGAGGGGACTTCATCGCCAACATCCGCGTTCCAACCATTCTCACGGAGCTGTCCACCAAGCGGCTGCTGACGATGAGCTGGCTCGAGGGCAAGCCGCTGGTCGACTACAAGCCCGCGCCGCTCGAGGACCGCAACACCATCGCGCGCGCGATGTTCCGCGCGTGGTGGTATCCGTTCAGCCACTACGGCGTGATCCACGGCGATCCCCATCTCGGCAACTACACGATCTTCGAAGCGGACGCGCACCCCGCCGGGATCAACCTGCTCGACTACGGCTGCATACGGACGTTTCCGGTGCCGTTCGTGCAGGGCGTGATCGACCTCTATCACGGGCTGCTGAAGGGCGACGGCGATCTCGTCGTGCACGCCTACGAGACCTGGGGTTTCAAGGGCCTGACCACCGAGCTGATCGAGGCGATGAACATCTGGGCGCGCTTCATCTACGGCCCGCTGCTCGACGACCGCGAGCGCACCATCGCCGAGGGCACGACGCCGGCCGAGTACGGACGGCGCGAGGCCTTCTCCGTGCACAAGGTGCTGAAGGAGAAGGGACCGGTGAAGATCCCGCGCGAGTTCGTGTTCATGGACCGCGCCGCCATCGGCCTCGGCGGCGTGTTCCTGCATCTCGACGCGCGGCAGAACTGGTACCGGCTGTTCAACGAGACCATTGAAGGTTTCAACCTTGTCGAGGTCGAGGCAAGGCAGAAGGCGGCTTTCGCGGCAGCCGGCGTGCCGTTGCCTGTCGCGGCGCCTCTCAGATGACGGTGAAATCGGCGGCGGTCAGCGCGAGGCCGGCCGACAGCTCGGCGATGACGATCGAGGCATACGCGCCGCCGCTGTAAGGTCTCTCGGCGACAGATCGACGTCCACCGCACCTACCCGAACGGGCCCTTGTTGTCGCCGGCCTTGGCGCCCCGTCCTTTGCCGCGAGCGGCGAAGCGGACGGCTTCTTCGGCGGCGCGCACCAGCGCCTTGGCCTTGTTGATGCACTCCTGCTGCTCGTTCTCGGCGACCGAGTCGGAGACGATGCCGGCACCGGCCTGGACGTGCATGACGCCGTTCTTGACCAGCGCGGTTCGCAGAACGATGCAGGTGTCCATCTGGCCGTCGGCGGAGAAGTAGCCGACGCAGCCCCCGTAGGGACCGCGCTTCGACACCTCGAGCTCGTCGATGATCTGCATCGCGCGCACTTTCGGGGCCCCCGACACGGTGCCGGCGGGAAAGCCCGCCATCAGCGCGTCGACGCTGTCGTGCTCCCCCGCCAATCGTCCGATGACGTTGGAGACGATGTGCATGACGTGACTGTAGCGCTCGATGATGAAGCGCTCGGTCACCTCGACCGAGCCGATCTCGGCGACGCGGCCGACGTCGTTGCGGCCGAGGTCGAGCAGCATCAGGTGCTCGGCCCGCTCCTTGGGATCGGCGAGCAGGGCCTCGGCCAGAGCCTGGTCCTCGGCGGCCGTGACCCCACGCCGCGCGGTGCCCGCGATCGGGCGGATCGTCACCTCGCCGTCGCGGACGCGGACCAGAATTTCAGGGCTCGAGCCGACCAGCGAGAAGCCGCCGAAATCGAGATGGAACAGGAACGGCGAAGGATTGGTGCGCCTCAGCGCGCGATAGAGCGAGAACGAGGGCAGAGCGAACGGCGCGGAAAAGCGCTGCGCCAGGACCACCTGGAAGATGTCTCCGGCGGCGATGTACTCCTTGGCGCGCGCGACCATGTCGAGGTACTGCGGCTCGGGCGTATTCGAGCGCGGCTCGGGATGCGCGAGCTTCCTCGGACTCGTCACCGCGCCGTGAGGGAGCGGCGCCTCGAGCGCGTCGACCGCCTTCTTCAGGCGCTTCAGCGCGGCCTTGTAGGCCTGGGACGCCGTGCCCCTGGACTTGGCCCCTATGGCGGGCCGCACCGGCGTCACCAGCGTCATCTCGTCCTTCACCGAATCGAAGATGACAATCAGTGTCGGCCGCATCAGGATCGCGTCGGGCACGCCCAGCGCATCCGGATTGACATTCGGAAGGTGCTCGACGAGGCGGATGGTGTCATAGCCCATGTAGCCGAACACGCCAGCCGCCATCGGCGGCAGGGTCTCGGCGAGTTCGATCCGGGATGCCGCGAGCAAGTCGCGCAGGCTGTCGAGCGCGGGCTTCGTCTCCGGCTTGAACGCGTCGGGCTTGGCCAGCGGACTGGTGTTGATCGAGGCGGTGGCGCCCTCCGCGCGCCAGACAAGGTCGGGCTCGAGGCCGATGATCGAGTAGCGGCCCCGGACCGCACCGCCCTCGACCGACTCGAGCAGGAAGCTCATCGGCCCGGCGACCGCCGACAGCTTCAGGTAGGCGGACACAGGGGTCTCGAGGTCGGAAACCAGCCGTGTCCAGACCACCTGCGGCCGCCCCGCGTCGAAGACCTGTGCGAACCTCTCGGGCGAGGGCTCGAACGCCTCGCCGCCGGTCCTTTGCTCGTGCGTTCCCACCTTTTTCCCCTTCACCCGAGCCATGTCACGGCTGACGTTCGACACCGGTGACGCGATTGAGCATGGCCTGGTTGATGCTGACGCCGAGCTGCTCGCGCAGCGCGACGGCATAGGCCTGGATGGCGTCACCCTGCATCTGGTTGACGAGCTCGGCCGTCAGCTTCTCGGTCTGCTCCTTGGTCGGTGCCGCGGCGGGCGTGATCTCGGCCACCCTCAGCACACTGCGCGAGGTGCGGTCGGCACTCTCGGCGGAAGCGGCCTTGCCCTTGGCGGTGGCGAAGGCAATCTGCACCGCGCCGGGGGAAAGACCCTGCGGCGTCGTCGCGCGGTTGATCGCATTGGTCGTCTCGACCTTCGCGCCATGGCCGATTTCCTTGGCGATCGCCTCCAGGGCTTCGCCCTTGTTGACGCGCTCCACGATCTTGGCGGCGAGGTCGGCGAGCAGCTTGCGGCGGGTCGCCTCGGTATAGACCGCGGTCACGTCGGCCTTCACCTCCTCGAGCGGCTTCTCCTTCTCGGGCGTGACGGCGAGCACGTCGACCCAGGCGAAGCCGCCCGCCTTCAACTCGACCGGCTCGGCGTCCACCCCGACCGCCCCCTGGAAGCCGTGTTCGACGATTTCCTGCGCCTCCGCGTGCTCGAGCCCCGGTTTGCTGTCGGCGGTCTTGTTGGCGCTGTCGACGGTGATCTCGGCGAACTTCAGCTTCTGCGCCTCGGCGATCTCCTTGAGCGGCTTTCGCGCGTTGCGGTTGTTGTCGACGGAATCGTGCAGGTTGTTGAGCTCGGTGTTGATCTTGTCGGTGGTCAGACGCTCGCGGATCTCGTCCTTGACCTCGTCGAGCCCGCGCGCCTTGCCGGGCACGATCTCGCTGACCATCAGCAGCATCGGACCGTTGCCGGTCTGGACGACGTCCGACACCTTGTCCTTGGGCAGTGCGAACGCGGTGTCGGCGAGCCTCTGATCGCCGATGTCGACCTTGGCGAGCAATCCCGGCAGGGGACCGCCGGCCCCCTCCGTCTCCAGCGCCAGCATCAGGAAGCTCTTGCCGCCCTCGATCGCCTTCTTGCCGGCATCGGCGGCGGCGCGATCCTTGAACGCGATCTGATGGATGCGGCGGCGCTCGGGCACGTCGAGCTCGGAGCGATGCGTGTCGAAATAAGCCTTCACGTCCTCGTCACTGACGCTGACGCGCGCCTTCACGTCGGCGAGCTCCAACATCAGCACCGCGAGCTTGCGGGTCTCGGGCGTGACGAAATTGCGCTTGGAGGACTCGTAGGTCTCCTTCAGCTTGGCCTCGTCGGCGTCGGGCACGGTGACCGCGCCGACAGGAACGGTCAGAAACTCGATCTTGCGGGTCTCCTCGCGCCAGCCGTGCAGGGCCTCGACCATCGCGGGGGGGACGCTGATGCCGGCCGCGAGCGTGCCGGTCAGTTGCTCGCGCACCTCGTCCTTGGCCCGCGCCGCAAGGAAGCCCTGCTCGCTCATGCGGACCTGACGCAGATAGTTGTCGAAGGCCAGCTTGTCGAACTTGCCGTCAGGGCTGCGGAACGTCGGCTCGCGCGCGATCTGCTGGGCAACCGTCTCGGGCGCAACGCGCAGCTCCAGGCTGCGGGCGTGATCGTCGACTGCGGCGGTGTCGATCAGACCATACAGTGCGCGGACGTGCAGACCGAACTGGCGGGCCTGCTCCGGCGTCAGCCGCCGGCCGAGTTGCCCCAGCATCTGCATCTGGCTCTGGTATGCCTCCTGATACTCGTCTTGCGAGATCGTCGTCTTGCCGACCTTGGCCAGATAGTTGCCGCCGACGTTCAAGAAATCATGGGGGATACCCCAGACGGCGAAGGCCACCACCAGGAGCCAGAACAAGCCCTTTGCCAGCCAGCCACTGGCGCCCCGTCTCATCGCGTCGAGCATGGTCGTGCATCATCCGAGAGTTTGCTGGCAGGGCGGGCGGCCGGTAGCGGCCGTAGTCCGTTCACCGCAGCGGGAGAATCATAGGGGCCCCGTTTCCTGACGGGCCGTCGAGCGTGATATGAAGCGCAGCCCGCCGGCGAATGCAAGGCCGCTGGCGGGCGGAACGCCGCAGTCCACGAGCCGCTCACCGCGGCCGTGCAGCGCACCGTGCGAGCCGCGATCGGGCAGACGTTCCTCAACCCGCCTTGCCGCAACGAGGATCGACGATGTCCGCCTCCGCCTCCCGCCCCCGCCCGCTGGTCGCCGGCAACTGGAAGATGAACGGCCTCAAGGCCGGCCTCGCCGAAGCCAGGGCCGTGATCGCCAGGCTCGCCGAGCCAGGCTTCGCCACGGGCGCCGACGCCATGATCTGCCCGCCCGCGACGCTCCTCGCCGAACTCGCGACCCTCGCCAAGGGCACCCGGCTGCAGGTCGGCGGCCAGGACTGCCACACCGCCGTCTCCGGCGCCAACACCGGCGACATCTCCGCACAGATGCTGGCGGACGCGGGCGTCACAGCCGTGATCGTCGGCCATTCCGAGCGGCGCGCGGACCATGCCGAATCGAGCGCTCTCGTCCGCAAGAAGGCCGAGGCGGCGCTGGCGGCGGGTCTCACGCCCATCATCTGCATCGGCGAGACCGCGGGCGAGCGGCAGGCCGGCCTGACGCTACAGGTCGTTCGTCGCCAGCTCGAGGATTCGCTGCCGAGCGCCAGCAACCCCGCCAACACGGTCGTCGCCTACGAGCCGGTGTGGGCGATCGGGACAGGACAGACGCCGACCGCGACCGACGTCGCCGAGGTCCACGCCGCCATCCGCGAGACGCTGGTGAAGCGGCTCGGCCCGGGCGCGAGCGCGCTGCGGCTGCTCTACGGTGGATCGGTGAAGGCCTCCAATGCGCGCGAGTTGATGGGCGTCGCCAACGTCGATGGCGCGCTGGTCGGCGGTGCCAGCCTCAAGGCCTCGGACTTCCTCGGCATTTTCGCGGAGGCCTACGCCTCCTGACGGCCGGGGCACGCAGGTCGATGCTCGCGTCTCTCCCCACCGCGTCCACCGGGATCGCCCTCGGACGGGGCGGGGACTGATCCATCCCCGCAGTTCCCGCGACCGCCTCGGCGAACAAATCTTTTCCAGGAATGTTCCCTGCGTAACTTGACTTCACGGGTTCGAAACCGTATTGCGATACTCAAGTGACACGCGCTTCTCGCGGGAAGCGCGCATGGAATTGCGGGAGTAGCTCAGTTGGTTAGAGCGCCGGCCTGTCACGCCGGAGGCCGCGGGTTCAAGTCCCGTCTCTCGCGCCATTCCGTTTCTTCTGCCTGACCAGGCTGAGTTGCACTGACACCCCTCATCATAGCAGACAGTTCGAGCCGGCGGCACCTGCTATCCGCCCGCGTGCTGCTCGAGCAGCACGGCGATGCGCACGAGGTCTGCTAGCGTCTCGGCCCCCATCCGCTCCATGACCCGGGCCCGGTAGATCTCGATCGTGCGCGGGCTGATCCCGAGTTCGAGACCGATCTCCTTGTTGGTCCGGCCTTTGACGGCCAGATCCATCACCTGCGCCTGCCGCTCGGACAACTCCGCTCGGCGCGCCTGGACGGCGGCGATCTGCAGCATGTGCTCCTTGCGAACGGAGGCGCTTTCCACCGCGCTCCTGATCGCGTCCAGCAGGCGGCGCTCGTTGAACGGCTTCTCCAGGAAATCGTGCGCCCCCGACTTCACCGCGCAGACCGCCATCTCGATGTCTCCCTGTCCCGTGATCAGGATCAGCGGCACCGTCGAGCCCTGCTCGGCCAGCAGCTTCTGCAGGTCGAGGCCGGACATGACGGGCATGCGGACGTCGCTGACGATGCAGGTCTCGGCCGGATCGCCCCCGAGCCTGGCAACGGCATCGTCAGCGCGCGCATGGCGTTCGACGAGGAGGCCCTGGCTCTCGAGATAATCGCCGAGCGATTCCAGAACCGCCTCGTCGTCGTCGATCAGATGAACCTGTATGGCAGCACTCACTTGGAAGCCTCCGCGACGGGCAGCGTGAAACGGACGAGCGCGCCTTGCGCGCCGTTGGAGATGGTCAGCCTGCCGCCGTGCGCCTCGATGATCGAGCGGCTGAGCGAAAGCCCGACGCCGAGACCATCCGCCTTCGAGGTATCGAACGGGAGCATCGGATCCGCCAGCCTGCGCTGGTCGAATCCAGGCCCGGTATCACGAACCCGCACCTCGACGAAGCCTGCCCCGAGCCGTTCGGCCTCGATGCTGACCAGGCCTCGTTCCCCGGCGGAGTCCCGGATCGCCTCCACGGCGTTGCGAACGAGATTGAGCAGGACCTGCTCGACCTGCAGCACGTCGGCGAGCACGGGTGGAAGATCGGGGGCGATCCGCTGCTCGATCCGGATCTGGCTGCGTACGAAATCGGGCCGCAGCAGCTCGAGCGTCTCCAACACGAAGCGCGAGACGGGGACCGGGGCGACTTCGCTCCGGCCGAGACGAATGAGGTCGCGCAGGCGCCGCACGACCTCGGCTGCCCGCTCGACCTGGGCCACCGCCTTGTGCGCGGCGGCGGACGCCTTTTCCGGCGGTGCACCGGTCGCGATCGCATGGGCCGCCAGGCGGGTGAAGGTGCCCGCCGCCATCAGCGGTTGATTGATCTCGTGGGCGAGGGCCGACGCCAGCTCACCCATGCTGCCGAGACGCGTGAGCCGCGCCTGCGCATCCTGCTGGAGGCGGAGCTGCAGCTCGGCGCGGCGGCGCTCCGTGACGAGCACGCCGGTGGCGAGGCCGGTCAACGTCAGCACCAGCATCAGCGCCTGGAAAGCGGTCGCATCGACCTCGGCCGGCGCGAGTACCTGCAGTGCTGCGAGTAGACCGAGCTGGGTCAGCATCAGGCCGACGGTCACGCCTTCGAGGCCGTTGCGGACCGCAATCCAGACCACTGGCAGGAACATCAGGTAGAACAGCTCGAACTGCCGGTCGTGCGCCGTCGCGAAGACGACGGCGAGACAAGCCCCGATGGCGGCGAGCTGCAGAAGCGCCTCGAGCGATGCCTCGAAAGGGCGGCCCCGGGTCAGCAGAACCAGCAGAAAGGGCGCGACGACGGCAACCCCGATCAGGTCGCCGACCCAATAGCGCATCCAGGCCGCCCCAGCCTCACTCCAAGGCACGAGACCGGCCGATGCATGGACGAGGACGTAGCATCCAGCTACCGCGGCGGCGCTGAGCGCTGCCGCGGCGAGGAACAACAGCAGGTCGCGCATCGAGGTCAGCGCGAGGTCGAACTTCAATCCGGGGCGGAGCAGAGCCAGCGCGGCGAGCGTGTACCCGCCACCGATCGCCAGCGTGGTGGCGAGTTCGACACCCCAGGCGACGGGGAAGCCGCCAACGATCGCGTCGGCCATCAGCGGCGCGACGAACAGCAGCGGTGCGTAGCGCTGGCCGAAGACCAGGATCAGAACGAAGCCGAGCCCCGTCGGAGGATTCCACGGGGTGATCCCGAAAGAGCCGATCGGCTGGATGACGCTCAGCCAGTGCAGTCCGACGTAGCCCACGAGAAATCCGAGCGCGATGACGCCCGGCGTCAGCGAGAGCAGGCGCGAAAAAGCCATCGGACGCGCTCGAGCCCTCGGAGTGATCCACCGCTCGCGAGGTCTCGCCCTTTCGATCAAAGCCGGCACCTAAGGTCTCCGCCCTAAGGAAATTTCCTGACCAGGATATCACCATAAGGGCCCGACCTGAATTGATCCAGGTGTGCCCCCGTTCTTCCATCCGACCGCGCAACGCGACGGGATGAGCGCCATGACGATGGAGACGACGGGCACGATGGGGATGGGCCGTCGTCGCTCAACAATGGATGGCGACATGTGGCGCTCGACGAAAGACACGCCCACTCCCGTTTCCCCGCAGGTGGTGATTCTCTGCGCGGATGAGGGCTCGCGCGAGACGCTGGCCTATTGGCTCGGTGCATCGGGGATCTCGAATGGCGTCGCGCTGACCGGCTATGACGCCAGCAGCCTTCTCGGCCCGGGTGGCGCGCACCTGCTGATCACGGACCGCGTGCTGCCGCCCTGGCCGGGTCTCGACTCACTCACGGCCTTGAAGCTCGCCCA
>CAMDBL010000080.1 GCA_945889015.1 Devosia equisanguinis | reverse complement strand
CCGCAAGCAGACGCCGAAATTAACCCTTGCCACAAGGGCGTCGTCCACACATGTCCCCGCGACCCGCACGCGCCCGCATACTCCCCCGCATCCTTCCGCGACGGACAGGACCCGGGAACGTGCTGGGTTTAAGGGAGTGGGGAGAGCATGCCGGATACCCCGGGCGATGTCAGCGCGCCCGGAGGGACCCTGCCGGCGAGGAGAGACACCTCGTTCAACTCGGGCTCACTGGATGCGCCCGGGGATGGTGGACCCGGGATCCGAAAAGGGGGCCCACCCCCGTCGCATGCGGTGGGGCGGCGCGAGCCGCATCCAACCCATCACGTAAAGCGAGGCTCTGCCGCCCCGCCTCCTGTTCATACCTTCGAGCGCATCGCGCTGCGGGGCTATTTCGCACGCCTTATCAATTGCTGCTGCCCAAACCCTGTCAACCCGGACACCGAAGCGCGGCACGCGCGGAGGTGATCCGGGACCCAGGGGCCACGGATGCGACGGTTGCCTAGCAGCTCCTGGGTCCCGGCTCGCCTGCGGCGGCCGGGATGACAGCAACGACAGAGCGAACCATCACCCGGCCGCGGCCTGCACCGCAGCGGGAGCCGTCCGCCCCTCGCCGAGGAAGCGCTTACCGTCGGTGTCGAACAGGAACAGGTGATCGGGCGAGAGCGCCATCTTGACCTTCTCGCCGGTCTCCATCGTGGCCAGCGCCAGCCCCTCCGCGATCGAGACGAACGGACGCTCGCCGCCGAGCTCGAAATAAATCAGCGTGTCCTTGCCGAGCGGCTCGACGAGACGCACCGTGTGCTCGATGTCGCCGGTGCCGTCGCGGCGGATGGCGACGTGCTCCGGGCGGATGCCGAGCGTCGCCTTGCCGGCGGGCGCGGCCTTCATGCGGTCGGGCAGCGGGATCGCCACGCCGCCCGAGCGGAACACCGGACGGCCGCCCTCGTGCACCACCTCGCCGGGGACCAGGTTCATCGACGGCGAGCCGAAGAAGTCGGCGACGAACTCGTTGATCGGGTTCGAATAGATCTCCATCGGCGTGCCGACCTGCTCGATCAGGCCGCCGCGCATCACCACGATCCGGTCGGCGAGCGTCATCGCCTCCTCCTGGTCGTGGGTGACGAAAATGAAGGTCTTCTTCAGCACCTCGTGCAGGCGGTCGCACTCCGCGCGCAGCTCGCGGCGGAGCTTCGCGTCGAGGCTCGACAGCGGCTCGTCGAGCAGGAACGTCGAGGGATTGGTGACGAGCGTGCGGGCGAGCGCGACGCGCTGGCTCTCGCCGCCCGAGCACTGCGCCGGCATCTTGTCGAGCAGGTGCGGGATGCGGACGATGTCGGCGACCTTGGCCACCTCCTTCGCGCGCTCGTCCGGCGGCACCTTCTTCATGCGCAGGCCGAACTCGATGTTCTGCCTCACGGTCTTGTGCGGGAACAGGGCGTGGCTCTGGAACACCATGCCGAGGCCGCGGTCGCGCGGCTCGAGGTCGTTGACGACGCGGCCGTCGATCTTGATCTCGCCGGCGGTCGGATCCTCGAAGCCCGCGATCATCCGCAGCGTCGTGGTCTTGCCGCAGCCGGAGGGGCCGACGAAGACGATGAACTCGCCGTCCTCGATGGTGAAGTTGATGTCGCGCACGGCGAGGACGGAGCCATAGGCCTTGCGCAGATTGACGAGCTCGATGCGGGCCATGGGCCTCTATCTCCTGACCATGCCGAAGCTGAAGCCTCGGGCGAGATGCTTGCGAATGAAGATGCCGACCAGAATGAGCGGGATCGTGATGCCGACCGAGAGCGCGGCCTGGCGGCCGTAGACGCGGCCTTCCGACGTGCCCTGATATTTCGACAGCTCCACCGGCAGCGTCGACACCTCGGTCTTCGACAGGATCAGCGCCAGCAAGTACTCGCTCCAGTTCAGGATCAGGATGAACAGGAACGTGGCGACGAGGCCGGAGCGGACCAGCGGCAGCACGATCTCGAACACCGTGCGCCAGCGCGAGGCGCCGAGGATCTCGGCGGCCTGCTCCACCTCGCGCGGCACCTCGTCGATGAAGCTCTTCGACATCCACACCGCATAGGGCAGGCTCGAGACGAAGTAGATCAGCACCAGGCCGGTCACCGTGTCGAGCAGGCCGAGCTGCGCATAATAGAGCGACAGCGGCGCGACGATCACGATCGGCGGCACCATCCGCAGCATCAAGAGCTGAAACATGCGGAACTCGGACAGGATCTTGTAGCGCGAGACGCCATAAGCGATCACCGCGCCGAAAATCACCGCGAGGGCCGTCGCCGTGAACGAGATGATGATCGAGTTGCCGAACGCACGCCACGGCTTCTGCATCGACATGGCGTACTGCGTGTTGGTGTATTCCATCACGCCGAACCACACCGACAGATAGTTGTCGAGCGTCGCGGGATTGGGGATCCAGGTCGGTGGCCAGGCGAACCACTGCTCCGACGGCTTGAAGCTCTTCGCCACGATCCAATACAGCGGCAACACCACTACCAGCGCCCAAAACGTCAGCAGGGTGTAGCGGATGGTTCCCCAGATGCGGGCCTTTTGGGTCTTGGTCATGGGATCACTCCGCCCCCGCCGCTTTGCCGTAGACGGCGTCGAGCGCCCGCTTCTCGCGGCGCAACAACTGGATGGCGCCGAGCACGATGACGATCATCAGCATCATCACGATGTAGGAGAGCGCCGCCCCCTTGGAGACCTCGAAATACTGCCAGGTGACGAGGAAGATGTAGACGGGAATGGTCTCCGTGGCCGATCCCGGGCCACCCTGGAACAGCGCCCACGTCTTGGGAAACTCGGCCATCGCCTCGAGGAAGCGCAGGATCAGCGCCAGCAGGATCACGGGCCTCAGCGCGGGAAGTTGCACCTCGCGAAAGATCGTCCAGCCGGAGGCGCCGAGGATCTTGGCCGCCTCCATCTGCTCCTTGGGCACCGCCGAGAGCCCCGCCAGCATGATGATGAACGAGAACGGCACCCAGTTCCAGATGTCGAGCAGCGTCACCGTCAACAGCGCGATGTTGGGATCGGTCAGCCATCTGACCTTGGTGGTTTCTCCGCTCAGCCGCGTCAGCACGTCGTTGACCGGCCCGCTCTCGTAGAGCAGCATCTCCGCGCAATAGGCGATGACGATCGGCACCGTCAACATCGGCAGGATGAACAGGATGTAGTAGACGGCCTGGCCGCGGAACGGCTCGTACATCAGGTAGGCGAGGAAAAACCCGATGATGAAGCAGCCGGTGGTCGAGCCGACCGCGAACGCCAGCGAGCGCAGGATCGCCCAGCCGAAGCGGCTGTCGGTGAACACGTCCTTGAAGATGTCGAGGCCGACGAAGTCGGCTTCCGTCCAGCCGCCGAGATAGACGGTCCACTGGTGGAAGGAGAAATAGAGCTGGGCGAGCAACAACGGCAGCAACAGGCCGGTGAGCAGCAGGATGAAGGGGATCAGGATCGCCCACTTGAACCGGCGGATGGCGCGGGCGCGGTTCTCGTCGCGAACCGATTTGCGCTCTCCGCCGCCGACGACGGCGGCGTCCTTCTGCATCCCGTTTCCTCCATCGCCTCGCGGTCCGGTTGGCCCGGCCGATTGACAGCTGGCGTGCCACTCACGCGCTGCCGTGTCAACGTCAATACCGGGCTCGAGACCGGGTCTAGCACCGGGCGGTCCGCGGCAGCGGGCCCGACTGTGGATGCGGCGTGCTTGGCTGTTTACTTATCCCGCGATAAGGATGGCCACGCGGACACCGGCGTGTCAACGCCCGCCACGGGTGCCGTCGCCAAGGCATGGCCGGGATGATACAGCCCGTCATGATCAATGACTCGATCGGGAGGAACCAGTCATGCGCCAACGCAAGCTCGGCCGACAGCTCGCCGTCTCCGAGCAGGGGCTCGGCTGCATGGGAATGTCCGCCTTCTACGGCGTGCGCGACGAGGCGGAGGCGATCGCCACCGTGCACCTCGCCATCGACAAAGGCGTGACGCTGATCGACACCGCCGACATGTATGCGGCCGGCGCCAACGAGGAGCTGGTCGGACGGGCGTTGAAGGGCCGGCGCAACGAGGTCGTGCTGGTCACCAAGTTCGGCCAGACCTGGGGACCCGACAAGAAGCCGACCGGTGTCAACGGCCGGCCCGACTACGTCAGGGCCGCCTGCGACGCGAGCTTGAAGCGGCTGGGCACCGACCATATCGACCTCTACTTCCAGCACCGGGTCGATCCCGATGTCCCTGTCGACGAGACCTTCGGTGCGATGGGCGACTTGATCGCCGCCGGCAAGGTCCGCTACCTCGGCATCTGCGAGGCCGCGCCCGCGACGATCGAGAAGGCCCACAAGTCCCACCCGATCATTGCCGTGCAGACGGAATATTCGTTGTGGTCGCGCGAGCCCGAGACCGAGATCATACCGACCTGCCGCCGGCTCGGCCTCGGCTACATCGCCTACAGCCCGCTCGGCCGCGGCTTCCTGACCGGCGCGATCAAGCAACCCGAGGACCTCGCCGCCGACGATATCCGCCGCATCATGCCGCGGTTCCAGGGCGACAACTTCGTCAAGAACATCAAGCTGGTCGAGGCCGTGGAAAGCGCCGCGAAGGCCAAGGGCTGCACCCCCTCGCAGCTCGCACTGGCGTGGGTGATGGCCAAAGGCGCCGACATCGTGCCGATCCCCGGCACCAAGCGGCGGCGCTATCTCGAGGAGAATGTCGAAGCCTCCGAGATCGTGCTGTCACCGGCCGAGATGGCCGAGCTTGACGCCGCGTTCCCGATGGACGCGGCCGTCGGCACCCGCTATCCGGCCCCGGCGATGGCGGCGCTGAACCGTTAGACACAGCGTTCACCAATTCGCGCGAGCATCGACCGCAGAGTCGTTTCCCGCAGTCGAGCCCGCGATATTCATGCTAGCTTGAGGGCTATCCGACGGGGGTGCCGGCCTGCTTCATTGCGCATGCCCGCAACGAAGGGGGGCACGACCGCGCCCCGATCGGTCGTGCCGTCCGAGCCGAGCTGGAAACTCATGGCCGACAACCACGACGAGCCTCGCGCGTCTTCGGGCGGACCGGATACCACCGGCGTCAAACCGACGTCGCCGATCACCGACGAGATGTATCGAAGCGTCGTCGAAGGCTCGCTTCAGGGCATCATCATCCAGCAGGACGACCGCATCGTTTACGCCAATCCCGCCATGGCGGAGATGTTCGGGTATGCCGATCCGAGCTCGATGATCGGGCTCGACCCCTTCGAGGCCCTGATCGCCGAGGCGGACGTCACGCTGTTCCGGACGCGTACGGCGGCGGTGTACGATGGGGGCCGTGTGTCACCTCACCCCGGCTGGCGGGCCCGCCGTCGAGACGGCACCACCCGCTGGATGACCTCCACGGCCCAGCGCACGCAATGGCTGGGCGGGACCGCCGTCGCCTCCTTCTACCTCGACATCACCGACAGGAAGAACGCCGAGATCGCCCTGCGTGAGAGCGAGGCCCGCTACAGGTCGGCGCTGACAGCTGGCCGAATGGGCGCCTGGGAGACCGATCTCATCGCCCGAACGCGAACCTGGACCGAGGAGGGAATGGAGCTGTTCGGCATCTCCCTGCCCGAAGGTCGCGGCCAATTCGGTGACAACGACGAGTATGTGACGGCCATCCACCCCGAGGACCGACACCTCGTGGCGCACTACAGGACGCTGGCGGATGAATGGGACTCGTTCCCGGCCGAGTACCGGATCGTTCGTCCGGATGGCGCCGTCCTCTGGTTGTCAGGACGTGGTCAGGTCGTCAGCCGCACACCGGAGGGGCGCGCGCACCGCCTCATCAGCATCATGGCGGACATCAGCGAGCGAAAGGCCGCCGAGCTCCGAGTTCAGTTCCTGATCAAGGAAGTCACGCACCGCTCCAAGAATCTGCTCTCGGTCATTCGCTCGATCGCAAGTCAGACGATACGGAATGCCGAGTCCCTGGACGACTTCGAAGCTCGGTTCTCGAACCGGCTGCGAGGGCTTGCCACCTCCCAGGACCTGCTGGTGCGGCAGGTCTGGCGAGGGGCCCCGATCGAGGATATCGTCAGGGAGCAGCTCGTCTCCTTCGTCGAAACGCAATCGCCTCGCGTCGAGATCGCCGGGCCGAACGTCATCGTCACGGCCGACGCGGCGCAGGCCATCGGCCTCGCCATCCATGAGCTGGCGACGAACGCCGTCAAGCACGGCGCTCTCTCCGGGCCAGCGGGCAAGATCGTGATCGGTTGGACGCTGCTGGACGACGCTCCCCGACGCGCGCTGGAGCTGTGCTGGCGCGAGACCGGCGGACCGGTCGTCACGCCGCCCTCGCGCCGCGGCTTTGGACACATCGTGCTGCAGCAGCTCACCTCCGCCTCTCTCGGTGGCGAGGTCGAGATGACATTCGAGACCGACGGTGTGGTGTGGACCGCGACGATTCCTGCCGCCAACCTGGTGACGAGCCCAGGCCCGTGATAGCGCGGCGTCAATTCGGATAAGTGCCGGCGGCCTTCACGACCACGACCATCGCCCCCCGCCGTCCGTCTCCTTGCGGATTCAGCCGGCGAACGCCTCAGTCGGGCACTGCCCCCGCATGGCGCAGGGAGATTGCACACACAGGCACACCGGGTCGCGCCGCCCGCGAGCCCCTGCCCGCAGCTCAAGCCATCATTTCGGCTCGCTCTGGCGCACCCGCGGGAACTCGGCCTCCAGCTCCTGCTCGAGCTTGAGCAGATCCTGCGGCACCGGCAGACCGAACGCCCGCATCTCGTTCAGCTTCTCGAGCAGCATCAGATGCAGCTCGTGTCGATCCTGGGGCTGGTTCTCCATCTGATTGAGCAGCAGGGCGATCTCGGCCTTGATCGCTTCGAAAGCCATGGGATGTGTCCTGCGCGGTCGGCTTGCGTGTCCTGGAGATATAGGAACGACCATTGCCGCTCGCCCGCATTGATCGGCGGCAATTCGCCATTCCCCAATTGCAGAGGCCCCGCGGCTCGGATAATCCCAGCTCGTATGAGACTTTACCGCTCCTTTGCCACCGTCGGCGGGCTGACCATGATCAGTCGCCTGCTCGGCTTCGCCCGCGACATCCTGATCGCGGCCGCCCTCGGCACCGGCGCCGTCGCCGACGCCTTCTTCGTCGCCTTCCGCTTCCCCAACCTGTTCCGGCGGCTGTTCGGCGAAGGCGCGTTCAACGCCGCCTTCGTGCCGCTGTTTGCCAAGAAGCTGGAGGGTGAGGGGCGGGAGGCCGCGCGCGGCTTCGCCGAGGACGCGATGGCCGGCCTCGCCTTCGTGCTGTTGGTGCTGTCGGCCGCCTGCATGCTCGCCATGCCCTGGCTGATGCTGTTGCTGGCGCCGGGCTTTGCCGAGACGCCCGAGAAATACGATCTGGCCGTGCTGCTGACGCAGATCACGTTCCCGTATCTGTTGTGCATGTGCCTGGTGGCGCTGATCTCGGGCGTCCTCAATTCGCTGCACAAGTTCTGGGTGGCGGCCGCCACGCCGATCCTGCTCAACGTCGTGCTGACGCTCGTCGTGGCGCTCGCCATGCTGGCTGGAACCTCCGGCAAGCCGCAAGCCGGCATGATCCTCGCTCTCGGCGTGCTCGTCGCCGGTCTCGTGCAACTCGCGGCGGTGTGGATCGCCATGCACCGGTCGGGCCTGCACCTGCGGCTGCGCCGCCCCCGGCTGACGCCCGACATCCGCCGCCTGGTTGGGCTCGGGCTGCCAGGCCTCGTCTCCGGTGGCATCACCCAGATCAACATCATGGTCGGCACCATCATCGCCTCCCTGCAGGCTGGCGCGGTGTCCTACCTCTACTATGCCGACCGGCTTTATCAGCTGCCGCTCGGCATCGTCGGGGTCGCCGTCGGCGTCGTGCTGCTGCCCGACCTCGCCCGCCGCCTCAGGGCCGGCGACGAGGCCGCCGTGATGGACAGCCAGAATCGCAGCCTGGAATTCGCGCTGATGCTGACGCTGCCGGCCGCGGTGGCGCTGGCCGTCGCGGCCGAGCCGATCGTGCGTGTCCTGTTCGAGCGCGGCGCGTTCCGCGCGAGCGATACCGAGGCGACCGCGCTGGCGCTCGCGGCGTTCTCCTGGGGTCTGCCCGCGTTCGTGCTGCAGAAGGTGTTCCAGCCCGGCTTCTTCGCGCGCGAGGATACGAGGACGCCGATGCGCTACGCCATGATCAACATGGCCGTGAACACTGCCGGCGCCATCGGCCTGTTCTACCTGTTCCAGGCTCTGGGGTGGCGCCCCTACCTCGGCATCGCGGTGGCGACCTCGCTCGCGGGCTGGCTCAACGCGATCATGCTGTGGGCGACGCTCGTCCGGCGCGGACATTTCAAGAGCGATCCGCGCTTGCGGCGCGTGCTGCCGCTGGTGGCGCTGGCGAGCCTCGTGATGGGCGGCGTGCTGTGGGTGGTCGCCGGCCAGCTCGCCCCCTGGCTCGAGGATCACGGCGCATTGTGGGTGCGCGTCTCGGCGCTCGCGGCTCTCGTGAGCGCCGGCATGCTCGCCTATGGTCTCTTGATCCAGCTCACCGGCGCGGTCGACGTCCGCAAGATCGGCTCGGTGCGGCGGAGGTAGGACCACCGCAGGTCAAAGATGGGGCCGTCCAATCTCGCCTGAGGTCCGACGTGACCGGACAGCAGCCGTCGTCGTACCTCGCACGGCCAAATGCAGCGCCGCGCTCGCTACGGCCTACGGCTGCTCTAGACCCCCGCCTGCCCAGCCACCTTCAGCGCGAAGGCATAGTCGAGGGCGGTCTCCTTGAGGGAGTCGAAACGGCCCGACGCGCCGCCGTGCCCCGCGGACATGTTGGTCTTGAGCAGCAGTAGCTTGTCGCTGGTCGAATGCGCGCGCAGCTTCGCCACCCATTTCGCCGGCTCCCAATAGGTGACGCGCGGATCGGTCAGTCCGGCATAAGCGAAGATGTGCGGATAGGCCTGCTTCCTGACATTGTCGTAGGGCGAGTACGCGCGGATCGTGTCGAAGTCTTCGCGGCTCTCGATCGGGTTGCCCCACTCCGGCCACTCGGGCGGCGTCAGCGGCAGGTCCTTGTCGAGCATCGTGTTGAGCACGTCGACGAACGGCACGTCGGCGATGATGCCGAGGAAGAGATCGGGCGCCATGTTGGCGATCACGCCCATCAGCATGCCGCCGGCCGAGCCGCCATTGGCGACGATGTTGCCGCGCGTCGTGTAGCCCTTCTCGCAGAGGTATTCACCCGCGGCGATGAAATCCGTGAACGTGTTCATCTTGGTCTTGTGCTTACCGCCCGTGTACCAGCGGTAGCCCTTGTCCTTACCACCCCGCACATGCGCGATCGCGAACACCATGCCGCGATCGACCAGCGACAGTCGCGTCGTCGAGAACGAGGCCGGCATGCTGACTCCGTAGGAGCCATAACCGTAGAGGAACAGCGGCGCTGTCCCATCGAGCTTGGTCGTCTTGTGCCAGAGCAGCGACACCGGCACCAATTCACCATCCCTGGCCGGCGCGAACACGCGCTTGGTCACGTAGTCCTTGGGATCGTGCCCGGACGGCACCTCCTGCGTCTTGCGCAGAGTGCGCGTGCGCGTCTCCATGTCGTAGTCGTAGACCTGCGCTGGGGTCGTCATCGACGAATAGACGAACCGCACCGTATGCGTCTTGAACTCGTAGCCGACCGACATCCCGAGACCATAAGCCTCCTCGTCGAAGGCGATGGCGTGCTCGGCGCCATCCGCCCAGCGCCGGACCACGATGCGCGGCAGACCGTCCTCGCGCTCCAGCCGGACCAGATGATCGGCGAATGCGACCGCCTCGATCACGAGCCGCCCCGCCTTGTGCGGGAGGATCTCGCGCCAGTTGGCGATGCCCGGCCTGGACACCGGCGCCTCGACGATGCGGAAATCCTCTGACCCGCCCGAGTTTGTCATGATGATGAAGCGGTCGCCGTGATGCTCGACCGAGTACTCGTGCCCGGTGCGGCGCGCCTCGATCAGGAACGGGGGGGCGAGCGGATTCTCGCCGTCGATGACATGCACCTCGTTGGTCTGATGGTCGTGCACGTCGATCAGGATGAAGCGACCGGAATGGGTCTCCTCCAGGCCGACGTAAAACCCGACGTCGGCCTCCTGGTAGACCAGCACGTCCTCGCTCGCGGGCGTGCCCAATGCGTGCCGCCAGATCGACATCGGACGGTGGTTGTCGTCGAGGCGCACATAGAACAGGTGACGGCTGTCACGCGCCCAGGCGAGGCCGCGGGTGTCGGGAACGACGTCGGGCAGATCCTTGCCG
This sequence comes from Devosia equisanguinis, assembly GCA_945889015.1. Taxonomy (GTDB): domain Bacteria; phylum Pseudomonadota; class Alphaproteobacteria; order Rhizobiales; family Hyphomicrobiaceae; genus CAMDBL01. Next base: position 8,795 of record CAMDBL010000080.1, on the reverse strand, counting down.
GTGGCGATGTCGCGGAAGCGGATCTCGTGCAGCTCCGAGCCCTTGTCGTCGACGGCATAGGCCAGGATCTTGTGATCCGGACTGTGTGCGTCCTCGTCGAGATCCCAGTAGCTCTTGCCCTTACCCTCGACGTTGCCGTCGAGCATCACGACCTCTCCCGATCCGTCGCGGGCGGAGCGGCACAGCAGCGGATATTCGCCGCCCGTCACGTAGCTCGTGTAATAGGCAAAGCCGTCGTCGGGCGCGGGGACCGAGCTGTCGTCCTCCTTGATCCGCCCTTTCATCTCCTTGAAGAGTTGCTTCTGCAGACGCTCGGTGTCGGCCAGCATCGCTTGCGTATAGGCGTTCTCGGCTTCCAGATGCTCGCGGATCTCGGGGTCGAGCAGCTTCGGCTTGCGCATCACCTCTTGCCAGTTCGTGGCACGCAGCCACGCGTAGTCGTCGGTCAGCGTGACGCCGTGGTGCGTGGCAGTCGCCGGACGGCGGGCCGCGACGGGCGGCTTGATCGATTGCGTCATGATCGGGGGCCTCTCCGGCTCTTCGACGATTGAACTCGATGCTCGGCCCGACCAGTCCCGGCCGGCGAGGACTGGAGCCGGACCCGGACTGGCAGGATTGTGTGAAGAAGAGACTTAGCACGAGCGGCGGATCGGTGTCCGCGCGGCCGATGCAAGACCGGACACCGGTACAGGCGGGGCATGCTCCGGGACTGAGGCCCGCTGGGGCGAGCCGCACTCCTTGAGCTACGTCGCCTCCGGCTCGAACTGCAGCGCGACGCCGTTGATGCAATAGCGCAGGCCGGTCGGCTTTGGACCGTCGGGGAACACGTGGCCCAAATGGGCCTCGCAGCGCGCGCAATGCACCTCGGTGCGGCGCATGAAGAAGGCGCGGTCCACCTTCTCGGCCACGTTGCCGGCTTTCGCGGGCTGCGTGAAGCTCGGCCATCCCGTGCCGGAGTCGAATTTGTCACTCGCCGCGAACAACAGTTCGCCGCAGCACACACAGGTGAACATGCCCGGCCCTTTCTCGTCGTTCAGCGGCGAGGTGAAGGCGCGCTCGGTGCCATGCTTGCGCGTCACGTTGTACTGCTCCGGAGTCAATCGGGCGCGCCACTCGGCGTCGGTCATGCTCACCCAGGCCTTGCCACCCTCGGGCGTCGTGTCTGCGGTCATCTCACTGCCTCATATCGCTACCCGTCATAGATCGGGCTCACGGTGTTGTCCGTCAATTGCAGGGAACGAAGCTGTGAAGTTTCCCGGCCGCAGCGACGATCCGCACACTGGCAGCGTCAACCGTGCACATGCCACAAGGCGCGCGCCAAACGTCGCAACCGACTCCATGAACATCGTGCCAGACCGCCCAGAAGTTGAACATCGCGTACTATTGATCGAATATATCTTTTTTCATTGACAGAGTAGGCCCGCGAGGATCAGTAACAACTTTCCGGTTATTGCGAAGAAGCAAGGATAGATCCACACAGTACGAATACGATCAAAGCATAATTCCGGCCCAAGCGTTCGTGAAGGCGCTGGAAGCAACCACTTTGGGAGACCGCCTGCATGGAAGACGACATCAAGAGCGCGGGACTGGTGGGGCTCACGGCCCAAATCGTCTCGGCCTACGTCAGCAACAACACCGTCGCTGCCGGCGATCTGGCGTCGCTGATCAGCGAGACGCATGCCGCACTCGACCGCGCCTCCAATCGCACACCGGAGCCGCTGCGCGAGGAGTTGAAGCCGGCCGTGCCGATCAAGCGCTCGAAAACGGAAGATCACATCAGCTGCCTCGAGTGCGGCAAGCAGTTCAAGTCGGTGAAGCGGCACCTGCGCACCCACCACAACCTGTCGCCCGAGGAGTACCGGGAGAAGTGGCAGTTGCCGCACGACTACCCGATGGTCGCCGCCAACTACGCGGCCGCACGTTCGCAGCTCGCCAAGAAGATGGGTCTGGGCACACGCAAGGAATGAGCCCACCCGGATCAGCCGAGGCTCAATGTCCGCTCGCCCCCGCCTGCTGCTGACGCATGTGCCCGATGCCCGCGCCAGCTACTACGGCGCGGAGGCACTGGCCGGGCTCACGCGGCTCGGCGACGTGATCCTGCACGAGAGCCCGCTGCCGCTCGCGGACAAGGACCTGGTCCGTGCCGCGCAGGGGTGCGCGCTGATCGTGGCCGACCGCAACACGGCCTTCCCCGCGTCGGTACTCGCCGCCCTGCCCGAGACCGTCGCCGTCCTGCGCTGCGCCGTCGACATTCGCAACATCGACGTCGATGCCGCCTCCACCCAGGGAATTCTCGTGACGCAGGCGAGCCGTAGCTGGATCGCCTCCGTCGCCGAGTTGACCATCGGCCTGATACTCGATGCGGCGCGCGGCATCTCCAGCGCCAACGTCGCCTACAAGGCCGGCCGGAACGCAACGGCGGCGATGGGTATCCAGCTCGAGGGTCGTACCGCCGGCCTCGTCGGCTTCGGACCGCTCGGGCGGCGCGTCGCGGAGCTGTGCCGGGCATTCGGGATGCAGGTGCTGGTGGCGGACCCGTATGTGACCGTCTCGGAGCCCGGCCTGACGCAGGTCGCCCTCGACGACCTCCTCGCCCGTTCCGATTTCGTGGTCCTGCTGGCGGTCGCCACGGCAGAGACCGAAAACCTGATAGGCGCCGCCGCGCTGTCCCAGATGAAACCGACTGCGTTCCTGATCAATGTCGCGCGCGGCAACCTCGTCGACGAAGCCGCCCTTGTTCGTGCGCTGGACGGACGCCGCATCGCCGGGGCGGCATTGGATGTCGGCCGCGCACCCGACCAGATGCCGTCGCCGACGCTGACGTTTCGTCCCGATGTCGTCGCGACACCCCATACCGGCGGCCTGACCCGGCCGGCGATCGAGGGGCAGGCTCTGGAGACCGTGCGGCAGGCGGCCGAGGTGATCGAGGGGCGCGTCCCTGCCGGCGCGATGAACGCCGACCATGCCCGCCGGCTGGCAGGCTTGCGATCCCCGCCACGATCCGACCTCGCCTAAACTCCTATGTCCCGCCCCCTTGCAGGAGCGGGGCGAAGGGTGCTCTCTGACGGCCAACCAGAGCATCAACTCGCGAGGGAGTGTCCGATGAGCGCCGCCAGCCGCTACCATGAGGTCTATGCCGCCTGGCAGAAGGATCCGCAGGCGTTCTGGGCCGAGGCCGCGCGCGAGATCTCCTGGTTCAAGCCGTGGGACAAGGTGTTCGATCCTTACGCGGGCGAGTACGGCCGCTGGTTCGTCGGCGCGGAGTGCAACACCTGCTACAATTGCCTCGACCGCCACGTCGAGAGCGGCCGCGGCGCGCAGAAGGCGCTGATCTACGACAGCCCGGTCACCAAGCCGGTCAAATCCTACAGCTACGACGAGATGCTGCTGGAGGTGGCGACGCTCGCGGGCGTGCTGCTCGACATGGGCGTGAAGAAGGGTGACCGCGTCATCGTCTACATGCCGATGATCCCGGAAGCGGTGATGGCGATGCTCGCCTGCGCTCGCATCGGCGCGATCCACTCGGTCGTGTTCGGCGGCTTCGCCGCGGCCTAACTCGCCACCCGCATCGACGACAGCAAGCCCGCGGCGATCGTATCGGCCTCCTGCGGCATCGAAGGCGCCCGCAACGTCGAGTACAAGCCGTTGCTCGACAAGGCGATCGAGCTTTCCGCCCACAAGCCGGCGTCGTGCCTGATCTATCAGCGCCCGCAGGTCACCGCATCGCTGGTCGCGGGCCGAGACCTCGACTGGGCCGCGACCGTTGCGGATGCCAAGACGCGCGGCCGCAAGGCGGGCTGCGTCTCGGTCGCCGCCACCGACCCGCTGTATATCCTCTACACGTCCGGCACCACCGGCGCGCCGAAGGGCGTGGTCCGCGACAACGGCGGCCACATGGTGGCGCTGAAGTGGACCATGAAGAACCTCTACGGCATCGAGCCGGGCGAGGTGTTCTGGGCCGCCTCCGACGTCGGCTGGGTGGTCGGTCACTCCTACATCGCCTACGCGCAGCTGTTGCATGGCGCGACAACCGTTCTGTTCGAGGGCAAGCCGGTCGGCACGCCCGATGCAGGGACCTTCTGGCGCGTCATCGCCGATCACAAGATCGCCGCCATGTTCACGGCGCCGACGGCGTTCCGCGCCATCAAGAAGGAGGACCCGACCGGCGCGTTGATCAAGACGTATGATCTCAAAGCCTTCCGCACGCTGTTTCTCGCCGGCGAGCGCGCCGATCCCGAGACCATCAAGTGGGCCGAGGAGAAGCTGCGGGTGCCGGTGATCGACCACTGGTGGCAGACGGAGACCGGCTGGGCGATCTGCGGCAATCCGGTCGGCCTCGGACAGTTGCCGGTCAAGCACGGCTCGCCGAGCGTGCCGATGCCCGGCTACCAGATCGACGTGCTGGACGAGAAGGGCCAGCCACTGCCGGCCGGCACGCAAGGCACGCTTGCGGTCAAGCTGCCGCTGCCACCCTCGTGCCTGCCGACGCTGTGGAACAACAACGAGCGCTTCCGCAAGAGCTACCTGAGCGACTTCTCGGGCTACTACTCGACCTCCGACGCCGGCTACCGCGACGCCGACGGCTACGTCTTCGTGATGGCGCGCACCGACGACGTCATCAACGTCGCGGGACATCGCCTCTCGACGGGCCAGATGGAGGAGGTCGTCGCCCAGCACAAGGACGTGGCGGAATGCGCCGTGGTCGGCGTCGCCGACCCGATGAAGGGCCAATTGCCGGCGGGATTCGTGGTGCTGAACTCCGGCGTCGACCGTCCGGACAAGGAGATCGAGGCGGAGATCGTCAAGCTGGTGCGCGACGTGATCGGTCCTGTCGCCGCGTTCAAGAACGTGATGGTGGTCAAGCGGTTGCCGAAGACGCGCTCGGGCAAAGTGCTGCGCGCGACCATGCGCCAGATCGCCGACGGCGAAGCCTACAAGATGCCCGCCACGATCGACGACCCGTTGATCCTCTCAGAGATCACCGACGTGCTGAAGCAGCACGGCTTCACGCAGCCGGCCGCGAAGCCGTAGCTCGCTCGATTTTCATCCCGGGCGCCGAAGACGACCCGGGATCCAGGAGGCGTTATCGGAGACGTGTACTGCATTCCCCTGGTCCCGGCGCCTTGCTTCGGCGCCATTGCGCCTGCGCTTCGGCCAGGCTGACAGCCGCGCGAGGAGATGATCGCGGATCAATAGAACTGGCTGCGGTGGCGCGCGTCGAGTTCGGCCTGTGACTCGACGGCGATATCGCGGCCGATCTGGTCGCGAATCATCTCTCCCATCGTCGGCAGCACGGTGCGCGGGTGCTGGGCGGCGGCGTCCCACAACCCCGAGCGCATGATCGCCTTGGCGCAGTGCAGATAGGCCTCGTCGACGTTCACCAGCACGACGAGCCGTGGCGGCCGGCCATTGACGACGAAGCGTTGCATGAGGTCGGCGTCGTCGCGCAGCTCGGCGCGGCCGTTGATACGCAAAATCTCCGGCACGCCTGGAATCATGAACAGCAGCCCCACATTGGGGTTGGCGATGATGTTCTTGAAGGTGTCGAGCCGATTGTTGCCGGGCCTGTCGGGGATCGCGATCAGCTTGTCAGACAGCACCTGAACGAAGCCCGGTGTCTCGCCGCGCGGAGAATTGTCGCCTCGTCCATCCTTGCCCGTGGTGCCGATCACGAGAAACGGCGACAGCTCGATGAATCGGCGCGAATGTTTCTCCAGCGCCGTCATCTCCTTCAGAACGGCCCGCTCGGTCACCGGCGGATACTTCGCGGTGAGTGCCTCGATGCTGTCGATCCGGGCCATGCCCTGTCTCCTCGGCTGCCGATTGGCGTGCTGTGTGTGGCCGCGAGCTTAGCCCGCGCCACCCGGCGTGGCCATCGGCAACCCGAGCGCAGCTATTCGCAGAAAGGGCCACTGTCGCGCTCGGCCATGTCGATGTGGAAATGGTTGCGGTGGGCGTTGTTGGCCTCGGGACCGAGCACGGTCCCGAACCTCCGGCACGCCGACATATGAGCCTCGCGCAGGAATTGCTGACGATGCGAGTTGTCGACGACGACGGCCTCCGGCGCCTTGACGGCCTTGGCTCCTGCTGCCGTTTGCGCCGTCGAGGGCGATCTGTTGCCAGCGGGGCCGCCGAGCCTGGTGGCTGGCCCGAACGCCGCGGCAGCGCCACCGTTGTCGGGCTTGGCGCTCGGGGTCAGCACGCGCACCTGCGGCACACCTTCGATCAGCGTGCCGATACCTCCGGGAATGGTGCCGGTCTCGACCGGCTGGCGCACGCCGCTGTCGACGGTCTGCCGTCCGGCCTCGACGCGGGCCGCAGCCGCCCTCGCCGCCGCCGCACGTGCCGCTGCGAGTTCGCTGGCGCGGGCGTCGCGCATCGTCGGCCCCCAATCGGCCAGCACCTCCGGCCCCTGCCCCGAGGCAGTCAGGAAACCGCGAATGTCCAACGCGTTGGCGCGACCGTGCTCGGACAGGCGCGTCTTCGCGCGGCCGTAAGCGTTCCGGCAGGAGTACGAACTCATGCTCTCGATCTTGACGATCGGCGAGCCCAGATGCTTGCGCGCCGACGGCTGGATGTCCTTCTGGAGCCAGCCCGCGAGACCTGCCACGAGATCGCAGGTGACAGTGGCGGGGGGCGAGATCACTACCTGGGGATTCTTGCCGATCGCCATCAGTTGTACCGGCGCCGGCGTGCCGCACTCACCCTCCCGCATCGGCTCCATGGGAATGTAGACGGCGGCGATATCCTTCAGCAGCGAGGCGCAGCGCGCCTTGGCGATGGTCACCTCGCTCGCCGGCCATGTGCTGGCCGGGGCCGGCGACACGGCGGACGCCCCATGCCCGCTCGCGGACTGACGCTGGCGCCGGTGCTCCTCGAGATCCTGCGCCGTCAGAGGCCACTGGGGCGTCGGCTTGCGCGGGGCCTTGGCTTTTGGCGGCTCGACGGGCGCACCGGCTGACGCCGCAGCAGCGGGAGGCGCAACGGCGGCAGGTGAGGACGGCGGCGAAGCAACGCTCGGAGCCGTGGCGGGCGAGCGGGTGGTCTCTTGTGGCGACGGCAACCGGGCAGTGCCCGCCTCGTCGCCGCCGGTCGGCACAAGCGGCTTCCTCGCCGCCCCGACGGCATAGGGGTCGCCACCGGCGGCGCGCAGCGCGGGCGAAGCAAACGTGCGCAGCTCCGACTGAGCTGTCGCCGCGCCGATCTGCGCGCACAACACCCCCAGAACCGCCACACCCCGCTTTACAGCCCCGTGCATTCCTGCTTAGCCCCGCTCTTGCCACGTCGATTTCGACGCCGTGCAACCGATCGAGTCCCGGCGAATCAATTGAACTTTCCTGCCTACTCCGTGCCATGTATAGGACCAAAATAAGGCAAACACGCCACGGTTGTTGGTGAACGCCGTATCGCGATAGCCCTTGCAGATCATGGGGATGATAGATCACGTGACAGAGCCGGAGATCGAGACCGGGCGGATGGGTGCGTTGGCCCGGATCACGCTCCAGCGCCCGTCGGCCCGCAATGCGATCACCATTGCCATGCGGGCTGAAATCGCCGGCATGATCCCGAAATGGGCGCGCGATCCGCAGGTCTATGCGCTGGTCATCCGCTCGGCCGTACCGGGCGTGTTCTCCGCCGGTGGCGACGTCCGCGAGATCGTGGCGCTGGCGGCCCAAGAGCCGTTCCTCGTTCGCCGCGCACTGGCCGACGAATACATGCTCAACTGGCTGCTCGAGTGCTTTTCCAAGCCCACCGTCTCGCTGATCGACGGGCCGGTGATGGGAACCGGCGTCGGCATCTCGATCTACGGCACCCATCGTGTGGCCGGCGAGCGCTACGCGTTCGCCATGCCGGAGACGCGGTTGGGGCTGTTCCCCGACGACGGCGTCGCGCATGCCCTGGCGCGGCTGCCCGACGGCATCGGCATGTACTTGGGACTGACCGGCCGCAGCATCGACCGCGCCGACGCACTTCACCTCGGCCTCGCCACGCATTGCATAGCTGCCGCCCATCACGAGGCGATCTCGGCGGCTCTCGCCGACGCACAGCCGGTCGATCCGCTGCTGGACGGACTGCATGAGGACCCGGGCCCTGCTGCGATCGACACCTGGCGGGAGGTGATCGCGCGCTGCTTCTGTGCCGACGACGTCGCCGGGATTTGCGCACGGCTGGCGGCCGAGACCGGCAGCGCGGGCCAATGGGCGGCTGCCGTCCTCGTGGAGTTGGCCGCCCGCTCGCCACTGGCGCTCGCCGTCACTTTTCGCCACATCCGCGAGGCTGCGGCTCGCGATCTGCGCCAGACGCTGACGCTCGATTACCGGCTGGCCGCCGGCATGATCGAAGGCCACGACTTCGCCGAGGGCGTACGGGCGGCGCTGATCGAGAAGGACAACGCGCCGCGCTGGCGGCCGGCCACCCTGTCCGATGTCTCGCCGGGGATGGTCGAGCGGCTGTTCCATCCCTTCGCCAGCTCCGACGAGCTCGTGCTCCCGACCCGCCAGGAGATGCAGGCCGCCCGCGTCTGATCACGTGGCCGACGTGCGGGTCGTCGAGGCGGAGCGGTCGCCGCTCATTTCCCGCCGGCCGCCGCGATCAGCCTGGCGATCTCGGTCTGGCCCTTGCGCTTGGCGTTGGTGAGCGGCGACACGCCGTCCTTGTCGGCGATATTGGGATTGGCGCCCTTGGCCAGCACGCGCTTCGTCACCTCGATGTGGCGCGGACCACCGTCTCCCAGCACCACGATCTCGAGCAGGCAGGTCCAACCGAGATTGTTGACGAGGTCGACGTCGATCTTC
>CAMDBL010000079.1 GCA_945889015.1 Devosia equisanguinis | reverse complement strand
GCCGTCCACCCCGGCGCAGTCTCACCCTGATTGACGACGTGTCTCACCTTGATTGTCGCGCGGCACAAGTCGCTGTTCGCGTCCTACGCCGGCAAGCTGTTGCCGCAGGCGACGGCCCGCAACCGTGCGGGAGCGCCGGCCTACGAGCTCGCCCCCAAGCACCAGCTCGCCCAGCTCGCGATGACGGGCACGCTGTCGCGCACGTTCTATGCGACGGCACCGGGACAGCTCGCCGACGTGACGGCTCTGGCCGCGAAGATCGAGCCGGAGTTCCTGGCGAAGGCTTCGATCTATGCCCGCAAGCGTGGGCATATGAAGGACATGCCGGCGCTGTTGCTGGCGGCCCTGTCGCTGCGCGATCCGGTGCTGTTCGCTCGTGCCTTCCCGCGCGTCGTCGACAACGGCCGCATGCTGCGCACGTTCGTGCAGATCATGCGGTCGGGTGCGGCGGGCCGCAAGTCTCTGGGGTCGCGTCCGAAGGGCATGGTTCAGCGCTGGCTGGCCGAGGCGTCGGATGCCGAGATCCTGCGCGCGTCGGTCGGTCAGTCGCCGTCGCTCGCCGACGTCGTCCGCATGGTGCACCCCAAGCCGGCCTCGGCCGAGCGCAAGGCGCTCTATGCGTACCTGATCGGCAAGCCGTACGACGTCGCGGCGCTCCCCGAGCAGGTGACGGCGTTCGAGGCGTTCAAGCGCGATCCGTCGCGGCCCGTGCCCGACGTTCCCTTCCAGATGCTGACGGCGCTCGATCTGACGCCGCAGCATTGGGCGCAGATCGCGCGGACGGCGGGCTGGCAGATGCTGCGCATGAACCTGAACACGCTCGACCGTCAGTGCGTGTTCGCGGTTCCCGGCATGACGAAGCTGGTCGCGAAGCGGCTGGCGGACCCGGCCGAGATCCGCCGCTCGCGCGTCCTACCCTACCAGCTCATGGCCGCCTACACGACCGCGAGCAAGGATGTGCCGCAGGCCGTGCGCGATGCGCTGCAGGACGCGATGGAGATCGCGATCGCCAACGTTCCGGCGGTCTCGGGTTCCGTCGTCGTCTGCCCCGACGTTTCGGGCTCGATGGGCTCGGCGGTGACGGGTGCCCGCAAGGGCGCGACGTCGGCGGTCCGTTGCATCGATGTCGCGGCTTTGGTCGCGGCGGCGATGCTGCGGGTGAACACGACGGCGCGTGTGCTGCCGTTCGAGCAGGACGTGGTCGATGTGGCGTTGAACCCGCGCGACAGCGTCATGACGAACGCGGCGAAGCTCGCGGCCATCGGTGGCGGCGGAACGAACTGCTCCGCGCCGCTGGAGCTGTTGGTCAAGGAGAAGGCGGAGGTCGATCTCGTCGTGTTCGTCTCGGACAACCAGTCGTGGGTGGACGCGGCGTCGGCCTCGACGGGGATGATGAAGCAGTGGGCGAAGCTGAAGCAGAAGAACCGCGAGGCCAAGCTCGTCTGCATCGACATCCAGCCGTACGGCTCGACGCAGGCTCCCGAGCGTGACGACATCCTGAATGTCGGCGGGTTCTCGGATGCCGTGTTCGAGACGATCGCCGACTTCGCGGCTGGCCGCCTCGGTGCCGAGCACTGGGCCGGCCAGATCGAGAAGGTCGAGGTGTGAGGACCTCCCTCTCCCCATCGCTCTTATCGATGGGGAGAGGGGTGGGGTGAGGGGCGGCCGCTAGCGCGTCGCCCAGAACCCGCCCCTCACCCTGACCCTCTCCCCGCAGGCGGGGAGAGGGAAGTGACCGCGCTCCCGATCGTCCGAGCCCTCGCGAGGACGTGAATCGGCAGCGCCACAAGACCGCGCTCCCGATCGTCCGAGCCCTCGCGAGGACGTGAATCGGCAGCGCCACATGAAAGAGCCGGGGGGAATGCTTCCGGGGACTACATCGCTTCCAACGCTGAACGTCTCCAGATCAAGGACTCGTCCCCCCGGCTCACTGAAAACCGTAACGAATGCTGATGGAACTACATCGTGTCGCTGGTTCGACTCCAGCCCTGCTCCGGCGACGGCGCAGGTAGCTCAGTGGTAGAGCAGATCCCGCAAGGGCGTTTCATCGATCTCGTCGTCACGACTTTGGATAAGGTGTCAGACCTCTGGTCAGACACCTCCGTAGAAGGAGAACCGTGACGAATGCCGGTGGAACTACATCATAGCCAATGACCAGGTCGCCGGTTCGACTCCGGCCGGGCCCACCATATGGGCCCGTAGCTCAGCGGATAGAGCGGGACGTTTCACCAAACACTCGTCGTCACGGTTTGATTGAGAATAAGAAGTCAGAAGGATCGCCATCATGGCACGCAAGGATCGGGCACATCAGGAGCAGAGCGAGCGCGCTTACGAGTTTCTCGCCGAGCGGTTCGGGGAGGTCGCGGGCAAGCACGCGCCGATGGTGAAGATGTGGACGCGCGGCGTGCCGGTCGAGGCGGCCGCGGCCGAGCAGATCGCCAAGACGGCGAAGCTGCCGTTCATCTTCAAGTGGCTGGCGGTGATGCCGGACGTGCATCACGGCAAGGGCTCGACCATCGGCTCGGTGATCCCGACCAAGGGCGCGATCATCCCGGCCGCGGTCGGTGTCGACATCGGCTGCGGGATGATGGCGGTGCGCACGTCGCTGACGGCCGGAGATCTCCCCGACACGCTGACGGGCGTGCGCTCCGCGCTCGAGAAGGCGGTGCCGCACGGCCGCACGGTCGGCAAGGGCTTCTCGCGCGACAAGGGCGCGTGGGGCGACCTGCCGGCGGGCGTCGTCGAGGGCTGGGGCGGGCTGGAGACGGGCTTCAAGCGCATCGTCGACAAGTATCCCAAGCTCGCCAAGGCGAACACGGCGACGCATCTCGGCACGCTCGGCACCGGCAACCACTTCCTCGAGGTGTGCCTGGATCAGAAGAACCGCGTGTGGCTGATGCTGCATTCCGGGAGTCGTGGCGTCGGCAATCAGATCGGCCAGCATTTCATCGACCTCGCCAAGGCCGACATGAAGCGCTGGTACATCAACCTGCCGGACCAGGATCTCGCGTATTTCCCGGAAGGCTCGGAGCACTTCGACGACTACGTCGAGGCGGTGGAGTGGGCGCAGTCGTTCGCGATGATGAACCGTCAGCTGATGATGGAGCATGCGATCGCGGCGTTCCGTGTGGCGGTGCCGAAGCCGTTCGAGGCGAAGCTGGAGGCGGTCAATTGCCACCACAACTACGTCGCGCGCGAGCATCACTTCGGCGAGAACGTGCTGATCACCCGTAAGGGTGCGGTGCGGGCGGCTCCCGGCGTGATGGGCATCATTCCGGGCTCGATGGGCGCGAAGTCGTTCATCGTGCGCGGCCTCGGCAACGCGGAGAGCTTCTGCTCGTGCTCGCACGGCGCGGGACGCGTGATGTCGCGGACGGAGGCCAAGCGCCGCTTCACGCTCGCCGATCACGCCCGCGACACGGCAGGCGTCGAATGCCGAAAGGACGAGGACGTCATCGACGAGACGCCCAAGGCCTACAAGGATATCGACGCCGTCATGGCGGCGCAGTCCGACCTCGTCGAGATCGTGCATACGCTCAGGCAGGTGGTGTGTGTGAAGGGATAAGTGTCGGCGTCCCCTCTCCCCGCTCGCGGGGAGAGGGTCAGGGTGAGGGGCGGGTTCTGGGTGCTGATCGTAGAGAGCACGTGAGCTTGTCATTCCGGACGGCGAAGCGGTGCGAGCCGCGCAGCCGATCCGGGACCCAGCGCAAGGTGAGAAGGCGCTTTCGTCTTGTGTTGTGCCTGAAGCCCCTGGGTCCCGGCTCGCCATCGGCGGCCGGGATGACAGTCAAAGCTCGTTTGGCATCTTCGACACCGCCGAGGCGGCGGATGCTGAGGCGCGTGGGCGCGTCAGCTGGCTGACTGAAGTCGAAGCAAGCGCGGGAGTCCCCTCTCCCCGCTTGCGGGGAGAGGGTTAGGGTGAGGGGCGGCTACGTGCGCAACGTCAGCACATGCGGCCGCCCCTCACCCCGACCCTCTCCCCGTACGCTGCGCTACGGGGAGAGGGAGAAGTGCGTATGCTCATCATCGACGGCAGCCAGGGCGAGGGCGGTGGACAAATTCTCCGCACGGCTTTGTCGCTCGCCATGATCACCGGCACGCCATTCCGGCTCGACAACGTTCGGGCGGGACGCCGGAAGCCGGGATTGCTCCGTCAGCACCTCACCTGCGTCAAGGCCGCGGCCGAGATTTCAGGTGCGAAGGTCGACGGCGCGGTGCTCGGCTCCCGCAGCGTCAGTTTCAAGCCGGGTGCGATCCGGGGCGGCGACTACACCTTCGCGGTGGGATCGGCCGGATCGAGCACGCTGGTGTTCCAGACCGTGCTGCCGGCGCTGCTGCGCGCGGCCGAGCCGTCGCGCCTGAAGCTCAGCGGCGGCACCCACAACCCGTCGGCGCCGACGTTCGACTATCTCGAGCGCGTGTTCCTGCCCCAGCTCGCGCGGATGGGCGCGTCGGTCGGCGTGCATCTGGGGCAGGCGGGCTTCTATCCCGCCGGCGGCGGCAGGTGGTCGGCGACGATCGAGCCCGTCGCACAGTTGACGCCGCTCGTCATCGACAGCGCGGGCGCGCTCGTCCGGCGCCGGATCATCGCCGACGTCGCCAATGTCGGCTTCGACGTGGCCAGGCGCGAGACGCACAAGGCAGCCGAGCTGATGTCGTGGCCGGTGGACACCTGCGAGCCGCGCACGGTCAAGTCGGCGGGGCCGGGCAACGTCGTGGCGATCGAGATCGCGCACGAGCACGTCACCGAGATCTTCACCGGCTTCGGCGAGCGCGGCATTGCGGCCGAGACGGTGGCGGCCTCGACCGTGGACGACGCGCGCGCCTATCTGGCGGCGGGCGCACCGGTCGGCCCTCATCTCGCCGACCAGCTTCTTCTGCCGCTGGCGCTGGCGGGCGGCGGATCGTTCGTGACGATGCCGCCGACGCAGCACACACGCACCAACATCGCCGTGATCGAGAAGTTCCTGCCCGTGACGTTCGCCGTGGAGCAGATCGAGGGCAAGCGCTGGCGGATCGTCGTGGAATGACGGGCACACCAGCGGGTTAGGACACCCACACCTCCGTCTTCCCGGAAGCCGCGCCCCGCGACACGTTTGGGCACCTCGTCAGCGGCGCGGTTGTCCGGGACCTCTCCCCGCCTCTGATGATCGCGACGCCAGACCCGCCACCGGGAAAGGTCCCGGATCTTCGCCGCTGCGGGGCTGCGTCCGGGAAAACGGAGATCGGGAAGAGCGGCCGGTCACCGCTCACGTCGCGAGCGGTGAAATCGGCGTCAGAATAGTGACTTATCCCCTTTATCCCCGCCCCCTCCGGCATCGCTTACACTGCTGGCGTCCTTCTCGATCCGGGGCGTGATCGATCCGTCAAGCACGCGGGAAGGAGGCGGCGCCGGGGTCGCGGTTGCATCCGACGGGTGCAGCGGGCCACGGAGGTCGGGATCGCCGGCAGCCGCGAGATCGTCAGCAATGGCGTGGCTCGCAGCAGCAGCGGCAAGCAGGTGGTGGGGCGGACGGGTCAACCGTCCCCTGACTGTCCCAAGGGCAGCGCCGAGCGCGATCCCGTCCCAAAATCGCCGGTCGAACGGGCGCCGGAGACGGCCCTACAAATGAAATGGCAGGCCGCCCCCGGCGCCCGACCCCGGTTTTCCCCATGGTGCCGGTATCGACACCGGTGCGAGCGGAGCTTTGCCTTTTTCTGCTTGCGCCGCGGGCTTGAAAGCGGAACCTTCCCGGCCAACGTCTTGCCCCACACCAGCGAGGAGCACCCCATGGTCAATCGCCTGCAGTTCTACATCGACGGCGCTTGGGTCGACCCGGCCGTCAAGAAGACCATGCCTGTCGTCAACCCGGCGACCGAGGAGCCGCTGTACGACGTCGCGCTCGGCTCGGCCGCCGATGTCGACAAGGCGGTCGCCGCCGCGCGCCGGGCGTTCGAGACGTTCAGCCAAACGACGCGCGAGGAGCGGGTCGCGCTGCTGACGAAAATGGTCGAGGTCTACAAGCGGCGCATGAAGGAGATCGGTGCCGCGATCTCCGACGAGATGGGCGCCCCGCTGTCGTTCGCGGAGAAGTTCCAGGCCGGCGCCGGGCTCGGCCACATCATGACGACCATCGACGTCTTGAAGAGCTATCCGTTCGAGGAGCGGCTCGGCAGCGCCATGCTGGTGAAGGAGCCGGTCGGCGTCATCGGCATGATCACGCCGTGGAACTGGCCGCTGAACCAGATCGCCTGCAAGGTGGCGCCCGCGATCGCGGCCGGCTGCACGATGGTGCTGAAGCCGTCCGAGTACACCCCAACCTCGGCGCTGCTGTTCGCCGAGGTACTGGCCGAGGCCGGCGTGCCGAAGGGCGTGTTCAACGTGATCAACGGCCTCGGCCCCGACGTCGGCGCGGCGATGAGCGCGCATCCCGGTATCGACATGATCTCGTTCACCGGCTCGACGCGGGCCGGCATCGACGTGGCGCAGCGTGCCGCGCCGACCGTCAAGCGCGTCAGCCAGGAACTCGGCGGCAAGTCGCCCAACGTCATTCTCGACGATGCCGACCTGCAGAAGGCGGTGACGGGTGGGGCGGCGCACTGCTTCAACAACTCGGGCCAGAGCTGCAACGCGCCGACGCGGATGCTGGTGCCTTTGGCGAAGATGAGCGAGGCGGCGGCGATCGCCAAGGCCGTGGCGGAGAAGACCAAGGCCGGCATGCCGCGCGCGGAAGGAACCAACATCGGCCCGGTCGTCAACAAGACGCAGTGGGAGAAGATCCAGGGCCTGATCAAGAAGGGCATCGACGAGGGTGCGACCGTGGTCGCGGGCGGGCTCGGCCGGCCGGAGGGCGTCAACAAGGGCTACTTCGTGCGCCCGACCGTGTTCGCCAACGTGACCAACGAGATGACGATCGCGCGCGAGGAGGTGTTCGGGCCGGTGCTGGCGATCATCGGCTTCAAGGACGAGGAGGACGCCGTCCGCATCGCCAACGACACGCCCTATGGGCTCGCTGGCTACGTCAGCTCGGGCGATACGGACCGCGCCCGCAAGGTCGCGCGCCGCATCCGCGCCGGCAACGTCAACCTGAACGGGTCGCCCAACGAGCGCTCGGCGCCGTTCGGCGGCTTCAAGACCTCGGGCAACGGCCGCGAGTGGGGCAAGTGGGGCCTCGAGGAGTTCCTCGAGGTCAAGGCGATCGCGGGGTGGGGCGAATAGTCTACGCCTCGACCTGGGCCGGCGCTGCCTTGCGCCGGCGCTTGGGTTTGGCGGGCGCAGGGACCGCGACGAGTTTCCCTCCCCTTCGCGCCGGAGGCGAGTCATCCGAAGAGAGCGGGGAGGGGATGGGAGTGGGGGGACGCGAGGGAGCGAGCTCCGGCAAATACTCCTTCCACCGCTCCAGCGCGGTGCGGCCGGCGTCGGTGAGGCCATAGATCCCGCGCGATTGCCGCACGAACCAGTTGTAGACGTTGCGCTGCAGGATGGCGGCGGCATCGGGCGCGATCGCCTTGAGATCGCGGGGGCGCACCGGCTCCTCCGCCATCGCCACCGCGCAGGACAGCGCCTGTTGGCGATAGGCGGTCATCTGCGGCAGTCGCGTGCTGCCGCCGGTGACGGGATCGCCCTTGCGGCGATTGTGCTCGGAGACGATGCGCGAACGCTTCCGGGAATTGGGGCGCGGACGCCACGGCCCGGGCTCCACCAGCACGTCGACCTTGCCGGAAGCGAACACGCACATCAGTCCGAGGCCGAGCATGCGGCAGAGCTTCTTCACGCGCGGATCGCTCTCGCGGCCGCGTCCACGCTTCGACGCCGGCACCGCGACCCAGACCTCGTCGCACAGCGCGGTGCGCTCGACGGCCTGCAGTACGAGGTCGAGATTGAACTGCAGCTTCAGCTCGGCGATGACGACGGTCGCGGGGCCGTCCGGCGAGATGCCGACCACGTCGCAGCCCTTGATCTCGCCCTTCACCACGAGGCCGAGCCGCTCGAGATGGCGCTTCACCGGCAGATAGAGGCTTGTTTCCAAAGGTCTCTCCCGGCAGCCGATTTCACCTCTGCCGGAATCGGGCTAGCCGTGATTCGCGCCCCTGTCGAGCACCGCTCGTTCCCGCGCCTATTCGGCCGCATGGCCGTGCGCGCCGGCCGTGCCGGCAGCCGGCGTCTTGTCACCGCGTGTCCGCTGGGCGAAGGCGACAATCTCACCGACGATGCCACGGCGGAACAGCAGCACGGTGGTGACGAAGATGACGCCCTGGATCACCAGAACGTACTCGCCGAAGCCGGCGAGGTAATTCTGCATAGTGATGATGACGGCGGCGCCGACCAGCGGGCCGAACACGGTTCCCATGCCGCCGACCAGCGTCATCAGCACCACCTCGCCCGACATCTGCCAGGAGACGTCGGTGAGCGAGGCGAGCTGGAACACAATCGCCTTCATCGCGCCTGCGAGACCGGCGAGAGCAGCTGAGATCACGAAGGCGATCAGTTTGTAGCGGTCGACAGCGTAGCCGAGGGAGACCGCGCGCGGCTCGTTCTCGCGGATCGCCTTCAGCACCTGGCCGAACGGTGAATGGATGGTGCGCCAGATGATCAGGAAGCCGATCACGAAGAGCGCCAGCACCACGTAGTAGAGGACGAGATCGTTGGCGATCGGCAGGCCCAGCATGGCGCGCCGGGGAATCGCCTGGATGCCGTCCTCGCCACCGGTGAACTTGGCCTGGACGCAGTAGAAGTAGACCATCTGCGACAACGCCAGCGTCACCATGGCGAAGTAGATCCCCTGCCGGCGGATGGCGATGAGACCGGTGACGAAACCGAGCACGACGGAGACGCCGACGGCGGCGAGCAGCGCCAGCTCCGGCGGCCACCCCGGCACCTTCACCGCGTAGCCCGCGACGTAGGCGGCAAAGCCGAAGAACATCGCGTGCCCGAACGAGAGCAGGCCGACGTAGCCGATCAGCAGATTGAAGGCGCAGGCGAAAAGGCCGAAGCACAGCACCTTCATCAGGAACACGGGATAGGCGAGGAACGGCGCGACGAGCCCGAGAGCCACCAGCCCGGCCAGCACCTGCAGATCGCGATTGCGGCGTGTTTCCATGGTGCTCACTTCGGCGTTCCGAACAGACCCTGCGGGCGAATCATCAGCACGATCGCCATGATGATGAAGATGACGGTGTTGGAGGCTTCAGGATAGAACACCTTGGTCAGCCCCTCGACGATGCCGAGGCTGAAGCCGGTGATGATGGAGCCGAGGATCGAGCCCATGCCGCCGATGACGACCACCGCGAAGACCACGATGATGAGGTATGAGCCCATTACCGGGTTGACCGAGTAGATGGGCGCGGCGAGAACGCCGGCGAGTCCGGCGAGCGCGACGCCGAAGCCGTAGGTCAGCGTGATCATGCGGGGCACGTTGATGCCGAAAGCCTGCACCAGATCGGGCCGCTCGGTCGCCGCGCGCAGATAGGAGCCGAGCTTGGTGCGCTCGATCATGAACCAAGTGGCGAGGCAGACGGCGAGCGAGAACACGATGACCCAGGCGCGGTAGTAGGGCAGGAACATGAAGCCGAGGTTGACGCCGCCGGGGATCGGATTGGTGTAGGGCAGGCCGGACGAGCCGAATTGCTTGCGGAACAGACCCTCGATGATGAGCGCGAGACCGAAGGTCAGCAGCAGGCCGTAGAGATGGTCGAGGTGGTAGAGCCTCGAGATGAATAGCCGCTCGATGATGATGCCGACCGCGCCGATGATCAG
This sequence comes from Devosia equisanguinis, assembly GCA_945889015.1. Taxonomy (GTDB): domain Bacteria; phylum Pseudomonadota; class Alphaproteobacteria; order Rhizobiales; family Hyphomicrobiaceae; genus CAMDBL01. The sequence continues at coordinate 9,411 of CAMDBL010000079.1, read as the reverse complement.
CGGGGCCAGGATCAGCGCCCCCCAGTAGGGGACACCCAGATACTGCAACAGCATCCACGACGCGAACGCACCCATCATGTACTGGGCGCCGTGCGTGAAGTTGATGACGTTCATCAGGCCGAAGATGACCGCGAGACCGAGTGACAACAACGCGTAGAACGCGCCGTTGATCAGGCCCAGCAGCAGCTGGCCGAACAGGGCTTGCGGCGGAACGCCGAGCAGCTCGAACATGATGAAATCTCGAGAGTGGGGTCAGGGAGTGGGGAGCAGGAAGGCAGTCAGGCCAGGGCCTACTCCCTCTTCCTCACTCCCCATTCCCTCTAAATTACTTCTTCACCAGCGGGCACTCGCTCTGGGCGAGCGGGCGGAAGGCTTCCGCGGCCGGGATCGTGGCGCGCACTTTCATGTAGTCCCAAGGACCCTTGCTCTCGGCCGGCTTCTTGACCTCGAGCAGGTACATGTCGTGCAGCTTGCGGCCGTCGGCGCGGACGCTGCCCTTGCCGAACAGCTTATCTTCCGTCGGCATTTCCTTCATCTGTGCGACCACCTTGGCGCCGTCCGCATCGCTCTTCAGCGCATGCACGGCCTTGAGGTAGTGATAGACGCCCGAGTAGACGCCGGCCTGCACCATCGTCGGCATGTTGCCCTTGTTGGCCGGGGCGAACTCCTTGGAGAAGGCGCGGTTGTTGTCGTTGGCGTCCCAGTACCAAGCCTCGGTGAAGATCAGACCCTGTGCGGTCTTCAGGCCGAGCGCGTGGACGTCGGAGATGAACACGAGCAGGCCAGCGAGGTTCTGGCCGCCGGCAACGATGCCGAACTCAGAGGCCTGCTTGATCGAGTTGATGGTGTCGCCGCCGGCGTTGGCGAGGCCGATGATCTTGGCCTTGGACGCTTGCGCCTGCAGCAGGAACGAGGAGAAGTCCGTGCCGGGGAACGGTGTGCGGACCTTGCCGAGCACCTTGCCGCCGTTCTTGATGACCACGGCTTCAGTGTCGCGCTCGAGCGCGTGGCCGAACGCGTAGTCGGCGGTCAGGAAGAACCAGGTGTCGCCACCGGTCTTGACGATGGCGTTGCCGGTGCCGTTGGCGAGCGCATACGTGTCGTAGGTCCAATGCACCGTATTGGGCGTGCAAGCCTTGCCTGTGAGGTCGGACGTCGCCGCGCCGGAGCTGATGAAAACCTTGTTCTTCTCTTTGGTGATGTTGGAGATCGCAAGTGCGACCGATGAGGTCGGCACATCGACGATCATGTCGACCTTGTCGACGTCGTACCACTGGCGGGCGACGTTGGAGCCGACGTCGGGCTTGTTCTGGTGATCGGCGAAGACCACCTCGATCTTCTCGCATTTGGTCGTCTTGCAGAAGTCCTCGACGGCCTTCCTGGCGGCCCATACCGAGCCTTGGCCGGAGATGTCGGCGTAAAGGCCCGACTGATCGTTGAGGACGCCGATCTTGATCGTGCCGTCGCTGATCTGCGCTTGTGCGCCGGCTGCTCCTGCACACGCGGTGATCGCTGCCAGCGCGTAAGTCCAAGTGCGTTTCATGCTCGCTCCTCCTTGTGTTCTAGACGCCCAGATAGCCTCTGAGCTTCTCGCTGCTGGCGTCGATCGAGGCGTTCGGGATCATGTCGATCACCTGGCCGTGCTCGACGACGTAGTGCCGGTCCGCGACGGTCGCGGCGAACCGGAAGTTCTGCTCGACGAGCAGGATGGTGAAGCCCTGCTCGCGCAGCCGGCGGATCGTGTGTCCGATCTGTTGCACGATGACCGGGGCGAGACCCTCGGTCGGCTCGTCCAGCAACAGGAACGTCGCACCCGTCCGAAGGATGCGTGCGATCGCCAGCATCTGCTGCTCGCCGCCCGACAGCTTCGTGCCTTGGCTCGCGCTGCGCTCCTGCAGGTTTGGGAACAGTGCGTAGATCTGCTCCAGCGTCAGTCCGCCGTCCTTGACCTTGGGCGGCAGCAGCAAGTTTTCCAGCACGTTGAGGCTTGCGAAGATGCCACGCTCCTCGGGGCAATAGGCGAGCCCCTGGCGCGCGATCTTGTCGGAGGAGAGCTTGACCAGCTCCTTGCCCTCGAATGCGATCGAGCCGGTGCGCTTGGGGATCATGCCCATGATCGCGCGCATGGTGGTGGTCTTGCCGGCACCGTTGCGGCCGAGCAGGGTGACGACCTCGCCGCGGCGGACCTCGAAGGTCATGCCGTGCAGGATGTGGCTCTCGCCGTACCAGGCGTGCAGGTCGCGGACGGACAGGAGCGCGCCCGGGGTGGGCGTTGAGCTGTCTTCAGCCATGTCCGCCGTCTCCGCCCGTACCCATGTAGGCCTCTACCACCTGCGGGTTCTTCGACACCTCCGCGTAGGTTCCTTCTGCCAGGACCTCGCCGCGGGCGAGCACCGTCAGTTGGTCGGACAGATCCGCGACCACCGACAGATTGTGCTCGACCATCAAAACCGTGCGGCTCTTGGCGACTCGGCGGATGAGACCGGCGGTCCGCTTGATGTCCTCCGCCCCCATGCCCGCCATCGGCTCGTCGAGCAGAAGCATCTCGGGATCGAGCGCCAGCGTGGTCGCGATCTCGAGCGCGCGCTTTCGTCCGTAGGGCAGCTCCACCGCCGGCAACTGCGCGTACTCGTCGACGCCGACATCGGCCAGCAGTTCGTGTGCGCGCGCATCGACCACGTCGATCGAGCGCTCGGAGCGCCAGAAATGGAACGAGGTGCCGAGCGAGCGCTGCAGCGCTACTCGGACATTCTCGAGCACGGTCAGATGCGGAAACACTGCCGAGATCTGGAACGAGCGCACGAGCCCCATGCGGGCGACGGCGTGGGGCTGGGCGCGCGTGATGTCGCGCTCGTTGTAGTGGATGCTGCCCGCGGTCGGCTGCAGGAACTTGGTGATCAAGTTGAAACAGGTGGTCTTGCCGGCACCGTTGGGGCCGATCAAGGCATGGATGGTGCCGCGCCTGACTTTGAGATCGACGTGGTTCACGGCGGTGAAGCCTTTGAACTCCTTCGTCAAGCCTCTGGTCTCGAGAATGTATTCGCTCGTCATCTCAGGCGTCGTCCCTCCACCGAGCTTCGGCATCTCGTTGGGATGCGCCAGAACCGCCGCGTTCATGCCGGATGGCACTCGCGGTGTTCCGAAGTTCGAAGAAGATCGATAGTTGCATGCCAGCCGTGCGCGCGGCAAGCACCACCGCGCATAGGGTTACGTCGACGGGGCACCGGGCAGGGGAACGGCCGGACTGTGCGCCTTCAGGCCACGCCGCACCATCGCGTGCCAGGCCTCCTCCGCATCGTCGACGATGTCGAACAGTGCCAGGTCGGCGCGTTCGACCAGTCCCATGTCGGCCAGCACGTCGAAGTCGATCGCCTTCTTCCAGAACTGACGGCCGAACAGGATCACCGGCATCGGCGGCGCCTTGCCGGTTTGCTGCAGCGTCAGGATCTCGAAAAGCTCGTCGAAGGTGCCGAAGCCTCCCGGAAACACCGCGAGCGCGTTGGCACGCATGGCGAGATGCATCTTGCGCATCGCGAAGTAGTGGAAGCGGAAGGTCAGCGCCGGTGTCGAGTAGGCGTTGGGCTGTTGCTCCGCGGGAAGCGTGATGTTGAAGCCGATGCTGGGCGCGCCGGCATCCGCTGCTCCCCGATTGGCGGCCTCCATGATGCCGGGCCCGCCGCCGGTGGCGATGACGTTGTCGCGGGGACCGCTCTCGGTCGAAAGCGCGCCGCCGCGTTCCGAGACGATCCGGCCGAAACGGCGGGCCTCCAGGTACCAGTGCGAGAGCTTGGCGCGCGTCTTGGCCTTACGCACGGCATCGGGGCCCGCGGCCTGCCGCACCGTCGCCTCCGCCTGCTCCGGCGAGGGAATGCGGGCGCTCCCGAAGACCACCACGGTCGAGCGCACGCCCCAATCTCGCAGCAAGAGCTCGGGCTTCGCATACTCCATGCCGAAGCGCATCGAGCGCATCTCGTCGCGCAACAGGAACTCGGTGTCTTCCACCGCCAGCATGTAGCTGCGCGAAGTAATCTGCTCCCCATTGCCGGGCATCGGCTCTCCCTGCTGGTCGTCGTGCCATCGTCAGGCCGTTGTGACCGGCAACACCTCTATGCACAAGCTCGGCGCTGAGCGGGATTGGGCCGCGGGACCGAATCGTGATCGGCTGACGGCATGGCCGCAACCGCGCTCCCCTCGATATCCGCCTACGAGCGGCACCTCGCGACGCTCAACGCCGAGCAGCGCCGGGCGGTGGAGCACGGCGTGTCGCCGGGCGATACGACGCGCTGCGGCCCGCTGCTCATCATCGCCGGCGCCGGCTCGGGCAAGACGACTACGCTCGCGAGCCGCGTGGCGCACCTGATCGTCAATGGCGCCGCCCCCGAGCGCATCCTGCTGCTGACGTTCTCGCGCCGGGCCGCGAGCGAGATGACGCGGCGGGTCGAGGGGATCATGCGCTCGGCGCTCGGCGACAACCATCCACTGGCGCGCCGGGCGATCTCCTGGTCGGGCACGTTCCATGCGGTCGGCGCGCGGCTGCTGCGGTCCTACGCGCCGCGTCTGGGTTTGCCCGCGGGCTTCACCATCCACGACCGCGAGGACGCGAGCGACCTCATCAACCTCGTCCGCCACGATCTCGGGCTGTCAGAGAAGCAGACGCGATTTCCGCTGAAGGGTACCTGCCTCTCCATCTACTCGCATGCCGTCAACTCCGGTGCGCCACTGGCCGAGGTGCTGCAGCGCCACTTTCCCTGGTGTGGCGAGCACGAGCCGCGGCTGCGGGAGCTGTTCGACGCCTATGTCGCCGAGAAGCAGCGCCAGGGCGTGCTCGATTACGACGACCTGCTGCTGTACTGGGCCGAGACGATGCGCGCGCCCGAGATCGCCGGCGAAATCGGCGCGATGTTCGATTATGTCCTGGTCGACGAGTACCAGGACACCAATCCGCTGCAGGCGGGCATCCTGCTCGGCTTGAAACCGGAAGGGCGCGGCCTGAGCGTCGTTGGCGACGACGCACAGTCGATCTATGCGTTCCGGGCGGCGACGGTCCGCAACATCCTGGACTTTCCAACGCATTTCACGCCGGCCGCCGACATCGTGTGCCTCGAGCAGAACTATCGCTCGACGCTGCCGATCCTGGCCGCCTCCAACGGCGTCATCGAACTCGCCGCCGAGCGCTTCACCAAGAACCTCGTCACGGACCGCCAGTCCCAGCAGAGGCCGCGGCTGGTGACCGTTTCCGACGACATCGCTCAGGTCGGCTACGTGGTCGAGCGCATCCTCGCCGAGCGCGAGGCCGGCGTGCCGCTGAAATCGCAGGCGGTGCTGTTTCGCACGGCGCACCACAGCGGCATGCTGGAGATCGAGCTCGTCCGCCGCAACATTCCGTTCGTCAAGTTCGGCGGGCTCAAGTTCCTCGAGGCGGCGCACGTCAAGGATCTGCTCGCCGTCCTGCGCTGGGCGTCGAACCCGCGCGACCGCGTCGTCGGCTTTCGCGTGCTGCAGATGCTGCCGGGCGTCGGGCCGGCGACGGCGGCCAAGGCGTTCGATCGGGTCGCAGGCGGGCGTGTGCCGTTCGCGCCGCTGACGATTTTCCCCGCGCCGGCCGCGGCGCGCGAGGCGTGGGCGCCATTCGTCGCGCTGATGGAGCGCCTGGAGACCGGTGCGAGCGGCTGGCCGGCCGAGATCGAGGCGGTGCGCGAATGGCTGGAGCCGGTGCTGGCACAGCGCTATCCCGATGCGTCGGTGAGGACGGGCGATCTCGACCAGCTCGTGCGTATCGCCGGGCAGTTCGCGACGCGCGAGCGGTTTCTAACCGAGATCAGTCTCGATCCGCCGGACGCCACCAGTGACGAGGCCGGTGCCCCGTTGCTCGACGAGGACTATCTGATCCTCTCCACCATCCACTCGGCCAAGGGGCAGGAGTGGACGTCGGTCTATGTGCTCAACGTCGTCGACGGCTGCATTCCCTCGGACATGTCGACCGGACGCGCCGAGGAAATCGAGGAGGAACGCCGGCTGCTCTACGTGGCGATGACGCGGGCCAAGGACGCGCTGCATCTGATCATGCCGCAGCGCTTCTATGTCCAGCAGCAGGCTCGAGGCGGCGACCGGCATCTCTTCGCCTCCCGCACGCGCTTCATTCCCTCCGCCTTGCTCGACCGGTTCGAGCCGGCGACGTGGCCGATGCGGCGCGCCGCGGCGCCGGCGGTGCGGCCGGTCGGTGATGCACCGGCCGTCGACATCAAGTCTCGACTGTCCGGCATGTGGAAGGCGCGCGCCTGAGAGCTTGGATTCCCTGCACTCTGATCCGCGGTGGGCTCATCGCCGTCAATGGCGATCCGCCGCAGCCCCGATTGCCCGGCATTCGCCGTTTGCCTGTTGGGCTGCGTCAAACATGACGTTTTTGTGGCGCGTTGGCCTCACCTGGTTAACCAAACCGCACGAGGGGCTCCGCACCGCACAACGGTCGATCTTGCGGCGCACATGAGAAGCTGACTAGGTTCAGCAGGTTGGCTGGTGCGGATTCCGCCCCTGATGAGGCTTGCGCATGCAATATCTCGCCTACGAAATGACCCACGCGATGCTGGCTCCGATGCGGCTGGGCGCCAGGATCGCGCGGCGGGCGCTGGAATTGCCGTTCAATCCGTTCACCGGCACTCCGATCGCGCGCAACGTGCTCGCGGCCTGCGAGGTGTTCGAGAATGTGACGCGGCGCTACGGCAAGCCGGAATGGGGCATCTCGGAGACCCGCCTCGATGGGCTCGTGGTGCCGATCCGGGAGGAGGTCGTCTACTCCAAGCCGTTCTGCAATCTGCTGCACTTCGACCGTGACACCGCCGTGCTCGGCAAGCGCTACGACCCGAAGGTGTTGATCGTCGCGCCGATGTCGGGCCACTACGCCACGCTGTTGCGCGGCACCGTCGATGCGATGCTGCCCGAGCACGACGTCTACATCACCGACTGGGTGGACGCGCGCGACGTGCCGCTCGTCACCGGCGGGCGCTTCGACCTCGACGACTTCATCGACACCGTCATCGAGTTCCTGCAGTTCCTCGGGCCGCAGACCCACATCATTGCCGTGTGCCAGCCGTCGGTGCCCGTGCTCGCCGCCGCCGCCGTGATGGCCGGCCGCGACGATCCCTGCCAGCCCGCCAGCATGACGCTGATGGGCGGGCCGATCGACACGCGCCGCAACGAGACGGTGGTCAACAAGCTCGCGGGCGAGAAGTCGATCGAGTGGTTCGAGCGCAACGTCATCAGCTACGTGCCGCTGGGCAATCCCGGTTTCATGCGGAAGGTCTATCCAGGCTTCGTGCAGCTCACCGGGTTCATGACGATGAACCTCGACCGGCACATCAACGCGCACATGGACCTGTTCAAGCACCTGGTCAAAGGCGACCACGAGCCGGCCGCGGCGCACCGTGAGTTCTATGAGGAGTATCTGGCGGTCATGGACCTGACCGCTGAGTTCTACCTGCAGACGGTGCGCACCGTGTTCCAGGAGCACGCGCTGCCGAACGGCACGATGTTGCACCGTGGCGAGAAGGTCGACTGCTCCAGGATCCGCCAGACCGCGCTGATGACGGTCGAAGGCGAGCGCGACGACATCTGTGGGCTCGGCCAGACCGAGGCGGCGCACGACCTCTGCAGCGGTATCCCCGTCGACGAGAAATACCACTACGTGCAGCCGGGGGTCGGCCACTACGGCGTGTTCAACGGGCGTCGTTGGCGCACCGAGATCCAGCCGCGCATCCGCGAGATGATCCGAACCATCCAGTTCAAGCGCCGCACCGCGACGAAGTCGGTGTCGCTGCCCTACCGCAAGTTCACCGACGACCGCGAGCGGCAGTTCGATTGGCGCGCGGTCGAGGCCGACACCGTCAAGGCGGCCAAGAACGGCAAGGGTGCCAAGGGCCTCAACGGCGTGAAGCCCATCTCCGGACCGGTCGACATGAACGGCGAGCCGGCAGAGTGAGGGATTGTGTGCCCTCCCGCGCGCCGCGAGAGGAGACGCTGCACCCGACGGACATGTGCACTGATCGCGAGGCACGCCTATCCCTCTAGGGAAAAATACTGGCCGAGGAGGCGGTAGGCCCAGAGTGCCTCGTCGCTCGCGGCGCGGCTGCGCAATTGCGATGGTGTGAAACCCGTGTGTTGCCGAAGACGTCTGATCATGTGCGCTTGGTCGGCAAAGCCGGTCGAAGCAGCAAGATTGGCCCAGTCGACAACACCCTTTTGCGTGGCCTCGTGCAGCTTGGCATAGAGCTGTTCCGTGTGTCCGAGACTTTGCAGATCGCGCTCGCTGACGCCTGTCGAGGATTTGATGCGACGAGAGATCTGTCGTGTGCTGCGGCCCGGGCCCGACAGCGCAGCTCGAAGCACGACGCTTCGGGTCCAGTCCTTGAGCCAGCGGATTGGTGTTGCTTCAGCCGGTCGTGCGCGGGACCACATGATCTCGATATTGCGCTCTAGAGCCGACAAGCCGTCTTCTATGCTCGTGTGCTGAACAGCGTCGAGGAAGTTTTGGCAAATCTCGAGCATCGGCTGCGGCAGGGCCTCGTCCGCAGCCACCATGCGCCCGGTTAAGGGGGCCAAGTCGAGCCCCGTCATGGCAGAGAAGGCATCCGGATAGAAGGCGATCGAGACGGCGAAAGTCCCGCCGGGGTTCCAGCTCACGAGTGGCCGCAGCTGCGCGCCCGAGACGGCGAAAGGCGGCAGCCGTGTACCCGTCCATGGCTGCTCCATCTGCTCCAGCCCATCGATCAGATGCCAGTCGCCGGCGAGCAACCAGCTCACGCAGCACAGTGGAGACGCGGGGAAGAAGTTGAACCTCTGTGCCTGATCGAGACGTACGCCCCGCGTGTCCCTGACGATCATGCAGAAGATGCAGCCGGCGGTCGCCGGTCTAGGCCACACAATGCGCGAGGTAGTCGTTGCAGTCATCGCCGTACATCCCTGGCGGCATCGGCTGGTGATGTCCGATCCGTTCAATACATCGCCTGATGGCATTGGCAAATTGGAGGCCAACAGCAACTGAAGTCTCACGAGATCGTCATGCTCGCCGCAACCGGCTGCGTCGTACCGCCTGCTCCACACGTCCACCCTACGGATCTGTCTGCCCCGATGCTGCTGCTGACATCGTTGCGCAACTCACTGGCGATATGGCCAGACTATGCGTTCGATGTGCCGTTCTCGCGCAATTCGGCGTTCGGTATCGAGAGCGTTCTGATCAATTCCCCGGAGGGCGTTCGGCATGTGATGAGATCGTGTCCCAGGCCGTGGTGTAATTGGCCGATCATGGCACCGAGTTCGGTGTCGGCTCGGGCCGTTGCTCAGGCCGCAGCGATGCGCTTTGGCTTGGCCTGTGGATCATCGCTGAACTGGGCGAGCTTTTCCAGGCTCATGTAACGG
>CAMDBL010000078.1 GCA_945889015.1 Devosia equisanguinis | reverse complement strand
CGCGCTCGACCGCGTACTGCTGTCGGGCGACTACGTGTTGCCCTTGTTCCATCTGCCGAAGCAATGGATCGCCTACTGGCACCAGCTCAAGCGGCCGGAGCGGACGCCGGCCTTCGGCTACAGTCTGGACACGTTGTGGATCGAGGGTGGGAAGTAGGTCGCCGGTCCTCGGGGCATGAGCCTGTACGCTGCAACGTCACGCGGGCTTGCCGGCCGTTCACGTCTCAACTAAATCGGCTTGGCCGGCCGCCCGCAATCGTGTGCAGCCGGCGCGAAGGCGCGAGGGAGGCCAGGGCCGCGATGCTCCAGTACATGCAGGCACACCCCGTGGTGAGCGCCGTTCTCGGCGGCGTCGTGGCGCTGGCGTTGATCGGGCTGTGGTATGTGGTCTCGCATCATCTCAAGGTGATCGTGACCGCCGTCATCTGCGTCGCGGGCACGCTCGCCGGTCTCGTCGTGATCTGGCGCGGGGTCGGCAACGACCAGATGGACCTGATCGGCATCGGCGTGTTCCTGATCGTCATCTTCCCGATCATCGCGACACAGCAGCTGCGCGGCAACCGCAAGCCGGCCGTGATCGGGCTTCCCGGCATGCCGCATGCGGCGGCCACCGCCGGTCTGCCGCAGGCGAAGAAGCCAGGGTAGGCTCCTCACCCCTTCTGCTTCGCCTTCCACTCGTCGTGGCTGTCGATGGCCATCTGGAAGCGCTCGCCGAGCCAAGCATAGTGCGTGCCGTAAAGGCGCGCGAGCGGATCGTATTTCTCCGGAATCACGCGTTTCGTCTTGGGATCGAGGATGTCGTCGCGGACGTGCACGCACAGCACCTCGCCGAGCACGAGCGCGCGGCGATAGCTGAGCTCGATGCGCTGGAACAGGCGGCACTCCAGACTGACCGGCGCTTCGGCGATGCGCTTGACGTCGACGAACCGGCACGGCGCCATCGTGAAGCCCGCAGCCTCCGCCTCGTTGACACCGGGCGGAAACTGGGTCGCGCAGGTGTTCATGCCCACGGCCATGCCGCGATCCACCATGTTGATCACGAACGCGCCGACCCGCTCGATGTTCTTGAGCGTGTCCTTGCGGCTGTCGGTGTCCTCGTCCTCGCTGCGCGAGGAGAAGCCCAGCACGACGACGGCCGGCTCCTCGGAGAACAGATTGAAGAAGCTGAACGGGGCCGCGTTGTGCCGGCCTGACGCGTCGCGTGACGAGACCAGCGCGATGGGTCTGGGGATCACCAGCGCGGAAAGGAACTTGTACTTCTCCTGCAGCGACAGCTCGTCGAGCACCAGCTCCATCGGACGCCCCCCCATTATATTTCGACCGGGTCGAGGTTTGCCGCGAACGGCGGGCCGGCGCAAGCCCGTCGCTCACGTCGCGTCCGGCGCGCGCCCCCTTGCCCGGTCCTCCGGCATCTGTGATGCTGGAGCAAAGACCGGCCGCGCAATGCGCCGGGCACTCGAGGGAGGAACACACGCCGTGAAGCACATGATCCGCGGCATTGCCGCGCTCGCATGCCTAGCAGTCGCGACGACAGGCCATGCGCAGACGTTCCCGTCCAAGACCATCACCATCATCGCGCCGTTCGCGGCGGGTGGCCCCGTCGACGTCACCGCGCGCCTCTATGGCGAGCACTTGTCGCGGACACTCGGGCAGGCGGTCGTGATCGAGAACGTCGGCGGCGCCGGCGGCATGACCGGCACCACGCGCGTCGCCCGCGCGACGCCCGACGGCCATACGCTGCTCGTGCACCAGCCCGCACTCGCGTTCAGCGGCGCCCTCTACCCCAGCCTCAATTATGATCCGATCCGGGATTTCGAGGCGGTGGCGCTGCTGAACCGGACGACAATCATCGTGGTGGCGCGCAATACCCTTCCCGCCAAGTCCGTCGCGGAGCTGAAGACCTACGGCACCACCAACCCGATCAGCATGGCCCATGCCGGCGTCGGCTCGATGTCACACCTGTGCACGGTGATGCTCGCCTCCACCCTCGGCGTGAAGGCGAACCAGGTCGCCTATCGCGGCGGCGCACCGGCACTGAACGACATCGCCGCCGGGCACGTCGACCTGTTCTGCTCCTCGACCCAGACGGCGAAACCGCTGATCAACGGTGGCTCCATGTTCGGCCTCGGCGTCACCTCGACCCAGGCCTCCAAGACCACGCCGCCCGCACCCGGCCTCGTCGACCATCCCCTGCTCGGCAAGGCGATGGACTTCGACTTCTGGCAGATGATGGTCGCGCCGAAGGGCACGCCCCCCGCCGTGATCCAGAAGCTCAACGCGGCCATCCAGAAGGCGATCGCCGATCCCCAGTTTCTGCGCAAGTTCACCGAGACCGACGTCGATGTCTATCCGCCCGACAAGATGACGCCTCAGTTTGCGGCTGGTCTGATGAAATCCGAGATGGATCGCTGGACGGCATTCATCGCGAAGCACAAGATCACGGCGAACTGACCCGCACCCGACCTCGGTCGCTCTTCCCATGGAGGCATTGCGGGATCGGCAATGACGGGAGCAGCCGTCGGCTTCCGTCACGGATCCGGGGCACTCTGAGGAGATCGAGATGGCGACCTATGTCCCGCGTCCGGTGGATACCTCGAAGATCAGCCTGCGCCCCGAATTGGCGGGCTTGCTCGAGCGCCTGGCCGAGAACACGCACGACACCTGGGCGGCCCAGCGCATCAAGGAAGGATGGAGCTACGGTCCGAGACGCGACGATACGACGAAGCAGCACCCGGGCCTCGTCGCCTACGCCGACCTCACCGAGAGCGAGAAGGACTACGATCGGATCACGGCGGGCGAGACGCTGAAGCTGATCATCAAGCTCGGCTTCGAGATCGTGCCCACCGGCTCAAAGCCTGCACGCAAGCGCTGAGTTGCTGAGCGCGGCCACTCCTGGAAGTCCACGGAACGGCCGTCGCCCGGTGGCGGCGGCCGCATCTCGTCGGAAATGTCAGCCGCGTCCTCAGCGGCGGTCGCGGTAGTCGTCGTTGCGGCTCGAGCGATACCGGCTGCCGCCGCGATCGTCGTCGTCGTCATCACGACGGGAGCGGGAGCGGCTGGTGCGGTCGTCGTAGTCGTCGTATTCGCGGAACTGTCTGAGGCGGTGATCGTGCTCGGGATCGTTCACCCGGCCGCGACCGTCATCGCCGCGATGGCGCGACTCGTAGAGGCGGTCGCTCTCCTGCCCGCGCAAACGGTGATCGTAATCGCGATCGGTCACCCGGCCGCGGCCGTCATCGCCGCGATGGCGCGACTCGTAGAGGCGATCCGTCTCTTGACCCCGCAAACGGTGATCGTAATCGCGATCGGTCACACGTCCACGTCCGTCGTCGCCCCGATGGCGCGACTCGTAGAGGCGATCCGTCTCCTGTCCACGCAACCGCCGGTCGTCCGAGCGCATCACCCGGCCTTGACCGCGCCCACTGCTGCGATCGTCGTCGTCGTAATCGTAGTCCCGCATCCTGCCTCGTTCGGCCATGGTCGGCTCCTTGTGTTGATGCATGAGAGCAGCCTTGGTCGGCTGCTGTGGGGCAAAGCCTGCGCCGAATGAAAGTTCCATACGTAAAACTCTGACTTCGCTAGCCAAACCGCGCATCGAGTCAACCGGCGGCCGACCTTCGGACGGGCGCTTTGCTAGTTCGGCTCGACGGCGCCAGGCCCATTCCCTGCCGTGCCGGTCGTCGTTGCGGCAGCCAGTTCGACCAGACGCTGCCGATGTCTCTCGACGACCGGCAGGGATCTCGTCGCAAACTGCTTCAGACCGGGATCGCCTCCTTTGAGGGCATATTCCTCCAACAGCCTCACGGACTCGCGATGCGCCGCCAACTGGAAATCGAGATAGGCCCGATCGAACTCGGGGCCCCTGGCCGCCGACAGCTTCTCGAGCCTTGCGGAGTGCTCAACATCCAGCTGCTCCGGCACGGCTGCTCCCGCCTGACGCGATTTTGCGATCAGGTCACGCGTGGCCGAGACGTGGAAATCAATCAATTGTCGCGCGAACCCCTTCACGTCCGGGCGCTGGGCCCGCTCGAGCGCGAGTTGGCTCGCCTCGACCTTGAACAAGTCGCTATTGCCCGCCTCGGTCGCGAAATTGATCGCGGCACCGTATCCTTCCTTCTTCTCCGGAACGTCTTGGGCGACTTGCGCCGAGCCCGGTGTCGAGGTGACCGCCAGGACCGCGACTGCGGCGGCTGAGACGAGTGTTGCGAGACGCATGTGGGTTGCTCCATCGGCAATGTTTATCTCGCCATAAAGCCGATCGGCCGGGCTTGCGTTCCCAGCCACGATCCGGAACCCGCCGCACCGCCGACCCGTTGAGAAAGCTAGGCGGCAGCCATCTGGCAGCACAGCGGAAGGCAACAGGACATGATCGAATGGATGCACCGGGCCGTGCTGGGGGCCGTGCTGGGGGCCGTGCTGGCGGTGGGTATCCCGACGACGCCGGCACTCGCCCAGACCACCAGTCCTGCTCAGACGGGCCCGGCGGCACCTCCGGCCACTGGCCCCGGCACGTCGTCGCCGGGCGGAACGACAAAGGGTACAGGCTCCATCGGCACAGGCTCGACGGGCACCGATGCAGTCGCGGTGGGCAAGTTCAGGGCCGCCGATACGAACGCCAGCGGCCTGCTGGAGGGCAATGAGCTGGCCCCCTACCGCGACCGTCTCTCCGCCATCGACACCAACAAGGACGGCCGGATCTCCCGGACCGAGTTCACAATCGGATCGGCCGCAGGTCATATCGACTGACCTGCGATTCAGCACCGATCCGCAGCACGACTGTCCCTCCCCGGATCATCCCGCGCTTTTTCCCTTGCCCGCGAGGTCGGCCAGTTCGGCGACCAGCGCACGCACACCCTTCAACCGCTTCTCCGGGAGATCCCAGTCCGCGCGGAAGACGAGCTTCTGGTCGGCCTGAACCTTGAACAATCCCTTTGAGCGCGTGACCACCTGCACCAACCCTTCGGGGTTGGGGAACGCACTCTTTCGGAAAGCGATCAGCGCACCCTTCGGCCCCGCGTCGATGGTGGCGATCGAGGCCGTCCGGCACAGCCCCTTGATCTCCATCACGTCGAGCAGGTGGCGCACCTCCTCCGGCAGCTCGCCGAAACGGTCCGTCAGCTCGGCCGCGAAATTGTCGATGTCGGCCCGCGTCTCCAGCGACGAGAGACGCCGGTAGAGGCCGAGCCTGAGTTGCAGGTCCGACACGTAGCTCTCCGGGATCAGCACCGAGGTGCCGATCGAGATCTGCGGCGACCACTGCTCCTGCGCCTCGGCGAGGTCGCCGCCGCGCAGATTGGCCACGGCCTCCTCGAGCATCGTCTGGTAGAGTTCGAACCCGACCTCCTTGATGTGACCCGACTGCTCCTCGCCGAGCAGATTGCCGGCGCCGCGAATGTCGAGGTCGTGCGAGGCCAGCGAGAAGCCCGCACCCAGCGTGTCGAGCGACTGCAACACCTTGAGGCGGCGTTCCGCGCCCTCGGTCAGCTTCCGGTTGGGCGGCGTCGTGAAGTAGGCGTAGGCGCGGGTCTTGGAGCGGCCGACGCGCCCCCTGAGCTGGTAGAGCTGCGCGAGGCCGAACATGTCCGCGCGATGAACGATCAGCGTGTTGGCGTTGGGAACGTCGAGGCCCGACTCCACGATCGCCGTGGACAGCAGGATGTCGTAGTGGCCCTCGTAGAACGCCGTCATGACGTCTTCCAGGTCGGTCGCCGCGAGCTGGCCATGGGCGCGCGCCACACGCAGCTCGGGCACGGCCTCCTTCAGGAACTCACCGACATCGTCGAGGTCGGAGAGCCGTGGCACCACGTAGAACGCCTGCCCCCCGCGATACCGCTCGCGCCGCAGCGCCTCCCTGATGATCACCGGGTCGAACGGCGAGATGTAGGTGCGCACCGCGAGCCGGTCGACCGGGGGCGTCGTGATCAGCGACAGCTCGCGCACGCCGGTGAGCGCGAGCTGCAGCGTGCGCGGGATCGGCGTCGCGCTGAGCGTCAGCACGTGCACGTCCTCGCGCATCTGCTTCAGCCGCTCCTTGTGGCCGACGCCGAAATGCTGCTCCTCGTCGACGATCAGCAGCCCGAGACGCGCGAATTGGATTGTCTTGCCGAGCAGCGCGTGGGTGCCGACGACGATATCGAGCTGGCCGCTCTTGAGACCGTCGCGCACCTCCATCAGCTCCTTGGCGGAGACCAGACGCGAGGCCTGCGCGATTCTCACCGGAAGGCCCTGGAACCGCTGGGCGAAGGTGCGGAAATGCTGGCGGGCGAGCAGTGTCGTCGGCACCACCACCGCGACCTGCATGCCGTTGAGCGCCGCCGCGTACGCAGCCCTGAGCGCCACCTCGGTCTTGCCGAAACCGACGTCGCCGCAGACGAGCCGGTCCATCGGACGGCCTGAAGCCAGATCCGCCAACACCTGGTCGATGCTCGCCTGCTGGTCCTCGGTCTCTTCGTAGGGAAAGCGGGCGACGAACTCCTCGTAGGCGCCGTGCGGCGGGATCACCGCGGGGGCCTCCTTCAACAGGCGCAGCGCGGCGATCTTGATCAGCTCGCTCGCGATCTCGCGCAGCCGCTGCTTGAGGCGAGCCTTGCGCGATTGCCATGCCGCGCCGCCCAGCCGGTCGAGCTGCGCTCCGGCCTCGTCGGAGCCGAAGCGGGTCAGCAACTCGATGTTCTCGACCGGCAGGAACAGCTTGTCGCCGCCCGCATACTCGAGCTCGAGGCAGTCGTGGTCCGCGCCAAGCGCCGTGATCGTCTTGAGGCCGACGAAGCGTCCGATGCCGTGATCGGAATGCACGACGAGGTCGCCGGTCGACAGGCTCGTCGCCTCGGTCAACACGTCGGCGGCGCGCTTGGCCTTGCGGCGCGGGCGGACCATCCGGTCGCCGAGGATGTCCTGCTCGCCGACGATGGCGAACTCCGGCGTCTCGAAGCCGCTCTCGACACCGAGCACGGCCAGCGCGACCATCTTCTGCGGCAGCGCCAGAACCTCGGCCCAGCTCTCGACCTTGCGCACGTCCTCGAGGCCGTGGTCGGTCAGCAACGACGACAGCCGCTCGCGCGCGCCGGGCGTCCAGGCCGCCACCACCGCCCGCCGGTTGCCGGCGATCACTCGCCGCAAATGACCGACGACGGCGTCGAACACGTTGACCTCGCCGGAGGCGCGCTCGGCCGCGAAGGTTCGCCCGGTCCGCCCGCCGAGCGAGCGCACCTTGGCGCTCTCCTCCTGCTCGAACGGCGTGAAGCGGCGCACGACTCGGCTGGTCAGGGCCTGAGACCACGCCTTGGCGTCGAGGAACATTCCGTCCGGCGGCACCGGCTTGTAGGGGGCCGCGCCGAAGGCCGAGACCTCTCGTGCCTCGATGCGCGCGTGATAGTGCTCTCCGATCTGCTCGAAGCGTTGCTTCAGGACTTCCTCGGCCGCCTGATCGAAGCTGACGGGGGCATGGCCGACATAGTCGAACAGCGTCTCAAGGCTCTCGTGGAACAGCGGCAGCCAGTGCTCCATGCCGGGATAGCGCCGGCCCGAACTCACCGCCTCGTAGAGCGGGTCGTCGTTGGTGGCGCCGCCGAACATCTCGACGTAGCGCGCCCGGAACAGCTTTTCGGCAGCCTCCCCGGCCGCGACCTCGCTGATCGGCAGGATATAGAGCTTCTGGATCGGCTTCGGATTGGTGCGCTGCGTCTCCGGATCGAACGCCTTGATGGTCTCCAGCGTATCGCCGAAGAAATCGAGGCGGACCGGCGTCGAGCGGCCCGGCGGAAACACATCGAGGATGCCGCCGCGCAGGGCATACTCGCCCGCTTCCATGACGGTGCTCGAGCGCGTGTAGCCCGCCCGCGACAGGAGCTGGGTGAGCTGGCCGAGATCGATGCGCTGTCCCGGCGCCACCATCTTCACGGACTTGCGCAGGAAATCGCGCGGCGGCACGCGCTGCAGCACGGCGTTGACGGTGGTCAACACGATGGTCGGGTCTCGCCTGCCGCCGATCCCGAGCTTGGCGAGCGCGGTGATCCGCTTGGCGACGATGTCCGGCGTCGGCCCGATGCGGTCGTAAGGGACGGTGTCCCACGCCGGGAATGCGATCACCTTGGCCTTCGGTGCGAAGAAGCCGAGCGCGGTCTGCAGCGCATCGAGCCGGCGGTCGTCGCGCGCGACGTGCAGGACGATGCCCGCGCCGGCCGCCGACCCCGCCTCCTCGGCGAGACGGGCGAGCACGATCGCATCGAGCCCTTCGGGCACGCCCGAGAAGACGAAGTCGCCGGTGGTGACCTCCGGCCGGGTCGTGTCCTGCGCCGCGCTGCTCATGCTCTGCTCACACCCGGCTGCCCGATATTGCTTGCTTGTGCCCGATCATCACGAGGAGGCGCCGTCGAGACCGTGGAAGCTGCGGATCGAGGCGATCAACGGCGCCAGGTCAGCCTCCTCCAACGCCTGGCGCCCGAAGACGGCCGCCTCGATGTCGGGCTCCGGTAGCTGCAGGAACCGCTCGAATTGGTCGAGCTCGCCGCCGGCCATGCCGTCGAGCTTGGCCACGGCGTAGCCGCCGATGACGATGTCGAGCTCCTTGGTGCCGCGGTGCTGCGCCCGGTAAAGCGCCCGCCGGCGCCGCATCTCGATGTCGTCGCTCATGTCCGCCGGTTCCAATCGCCAATAGCTCGCATAGCCGGATGGCGGTTCCGCCGTCCAGCATTCGAGGCTCGATACCCGGTGATATAGCGCCCCCTCCCGCTACACGGAAGGGAGCAAGCGCCACAGGTCGCGCCTCACGTCGCGGGCGGCTCGCCGCCGCCCGGCGGCCGCAGATGGCGCTCCAGCATCGCCCGCGAGATTTCGGGCGAGGTCGGCCAGTGCCCGCGCCGTTACGGCAGGTGCTCGACGTAGTCCGCCAGTCGGCGCTGACGATGCTGGCGAGCTCTCGTAACCACACCACGGCATAACCATGGCTCGTGAGTGCATCCGCATCGGCCCACGCCGCAACCACGACCCGCTCCATGCTGTCGTTGAAAATACCGATATCCGCCGAAAACCGTGGGCCGCTCCGGTTGATGGTACGCCCCCAGCGACGAAACTCTCCGGGTCACGCGCGGACGCGATGACCTGCAGAATCTCGACTTGCAAGCTTCTGACCGGCACGCGCGACCCTCTCGATCTCCTCGGCGAGGCGGCGCGCACCCATGTCGCCTTCGATCCGCAGCGAGCGTGTAATGGAAAGCGCCTGCTCCACCGTCGGCCGCTCGAACCGCCGCAGATGCCAAAGCGCGATCGTCCCGTACCGCTCGAACGCCTCGGCATACAGCTCGGCGATGCGCTGCTCGCGGGTCTGGCCCATGCTCGGCGGGGTTGTATCGGTCGGCTCGGACATCGTCGCAATCTAGCATAATCCTGCCCGGGCGGGGCCATACCAACCCGACGGCAGACGACCCTGAGGACAACCCCACCCGCCGGCACCTCACCCCTGTTGGCCTCGGCCACCGCAGGGCCTAAGTTGCCGGCGACGTTCCACCCGATCCTCCAAAGCTGCCCGGCGATCCCCCGTTCCCATGCGTCCCAACGAGCTGACAGCGCTGTTCGCATCGGCCCAGTCCATCAACGGCGTGGGACCGCGCGTGCTCACCTTCCTGAAGAAGGCGCTGCGGCTGCCGCCGGGCGTCAGTGATCCGCGCGTGCTCGATCTCGTCTGGCATACGCCGACCGGGGTCATCGATCGCCGCGCCGAGCCGACGGTCGCGGGCGCCGTCCCCGGCACCATCTCGACGCTCAAGGTGCGCGTCCTGAAGCACCGTCCCTCGCCGCGCGGCAACACCAAGGCGCCCTACAAGGTCGGCTGCGAGGACGACACCGGCCGCCTCGACCTGATCTTCTTCCACATGGAGCGCGCGTTCATCGAGCGCCAGCTCCCCGAGGGCGAGATCCGCTACGTTTCCGGCCGGGTCGAGCGCTACGGCGACCTGCTGCAGATGGTGCATCCCGACTACATCGTCTCGCCGGACCGCCGCGACGACCTGCCGATGCTGGAGCCGGTCTACCCGCTGACCGCGGGCCTATCGGGCAAGATCCTGACCAAGATCGTCCGTCATGCGGTCGAGCAGATGCCCACCCTGCCGGAGTGGCAGGATGCGGCCTGGCTCGTCCAGCAGAAGTGGCCCGGCTTCAACGAAGCCGTGCTGCGGCTCCATCGCCCGAGCGATCCCGCCGATGTCTCCACCGGTTCGGCGGCGTGGCAGCGGCTCGCATATGACGAGCTGCTCGCCGGGCAGCTCGCCCTCTCGCTCGTCCGCCAGAGCCAGAAATCGCGCCCCGGCCGGATCGTGACGGGCAACGGCGAGATTCGGCGCCGCATCCTCGCAGCCCTCCCCTTCACGCCGACCGGCTCGCAGGTCACGGCCATCGCCGAGATCGAGGCGGACATGGCGGCCCCCCATCGGATGCTGCGCCTGCTGCAGGGCGACGTCGGCTCCGGCAAGACGCTGGTGGCGCTGATGGCGATGGCGATCGCGGTCGAGGCCGGCGGTCAGGCCGCGCTGATGGCGCCGACCGAGGTGCTCGCGCGCCAGCACGTGGAGACCATGGCGCCGATCGCGGAGAAGGCGGGTCTCACCATCGGCCTCGTCACCGGCCGCGAGAAGGGCAAACCTCGCCGCGAGGTGCTGGACCGGCTGGCGTCGGGCGAGATCGACATCATGATCGGCACGCACGCGCTGTTCCAGCCGGACGTGCATTTCAAGGACCTCGCCTTCGCCGTGATCGACGAGCAGCACCGCTTCGGCGTGCACCAGCGTCTGGCGCTGCAGGCGAAGGGCGGGCACGGCGGCGCGGAGGTGCTGGTGATGACCGCGACGCCGATCCCGCGCACGCTGCTGATGACGCACTACGGCGATCTCGACGTGTCGCGGCTGACCGAGAAGCCCGCGGGCCGCAAGCCGATCAAGACCACCTCGCCGGCGATCGGCCGGCTCGAGGACGTCATCGACGGTTTGAAGAGGGCGGTGACGCAGGGGGCGCAGATCTACTGGATCTGCCCGCTGATCGAGAGTTCGGAGACTTCCGAGCTCGCCGCCGCCGAGGAGCGGCACGCGCATCTGACTCAGGTGTTCGGCGAGGGCGTCGTCGGCCTGCTGCACGGGGCCATGCCCGGCCCGCAGAAGGATGCGGTGATGGCGGCGTTCTCGGCCGACCAGCTCAAGATCCTGGTTTCGACGACGGTGATCGAGGTCGGCGTCAACGTGCCGAACGCCTCGATCATGGTGATCGAGCACGCCGAGCGCTTCGGCCTGGCCCAGCTCCATCAGCTGCGCGGCCGCGTCGGCCGAGGCGACCGCCAGTCCTATTGCCTGCTTCTGCACGACGAGCCGATCGGCGAGACGGCGCAGGAGCGGCTGAAGATGATGTGCGAGACCGAGGACGGCTTCCTGATCGCCGAGAAGGATCTCGAATTGCGCGGCGGCGGCGAGGTGCTGGGCGCGCGCCAGAGCGGGCTACCCGAGTTCCGCGTCGCCACGGTGCCGAACTTCTCCGAGCTGCTCGGCATCGCCCGCGACGACGCCAAGATGCTGCTGGAGCGCGACCCCGAGCTGAAGAGCCCGCGCGGCGAGGCCGTGCGCAAGCTGCTCTACCTGTTCGAGTGCGACGAGGCGGTCAGGTTGTTTCGGGCGGCATGACGGCATCCAGCCGTCATTGTGAGCCGGGGGAGTACACCACGCCCGGTTCGGTGTAGGCTTGCGCCGAATCCGACGTCACCTCAACGGGAGAGAAGACCTATGGCGACCAGCACCGGTACGGCCACCAACGGGACTGCCGGCATTGCCTTTGTCGGTTGCGAGCTGACCGCCGCGGCGGGCGCGGGATCGGGCGGCGGCACCCACGCCCACGCGCATCGGCGCTGGGAAGTCGTCATCGCCGGCAAGCGGGTCAAGACTGTCGATGTGCACGCCCACTGCATCGTCCCGGAGGCTGCCAAGCTCGTCAGCCACCCGCTCGAAGCCCCCGAGCTGCTCTGGTCGGACGTCGGTGACCGTCTCGCGCACATGGACAAGTCGGGCGTCGATGTCGAGGCGCTGAGCATCAATCCGTACTGGTACCGCACCGAGCGCGACGTCGTCGAGAAGCTGATCAAGGTGCAGAACGAGACGCTGGCAGGGTTCTGTGCCGGTCATCCCGACCGCTTCGTCGGGTTCGCGACGGCGGCACTGCAATACCCCGACCTCGCCGCCCAACAGGTCGAGTACGCGGTCAAGAAGCTCGGCTTCCGCGGCGTCGGTGTTTCCGGCAGCGTTGCCGGGGAGGAATTGGCGAATCCGCGGTTCCATCCGTTCTGGGCGAAGTGCGAGGAATTGGGCGTGCTGGTGTTCCTGCATCCGCTCGGCGTGCGCGAACTGGAGCCCAGCGGCCGGCTCGGCGGCAGCGGCCTGTTGACCAACACGATAGGCAATCCGCTCGAAACCACGATCGCGCTGTCGCACCTGATCTTCGAGGGAACGCTCGACCGCTTTCCGGGGCTCAAGATCTGCGCCGCGCACGGCGGCGGCTTCCTGCCGTCCTACGCCAATCGCTCCGACGCCGTCTGCCGCGTATTCCCGGACCGGGTCGGTCCGCTGCCCAAGAAGAAGCCGACCGAATACCTGCGCAACGGCCAGCTCTATTTCGACTCGATCATGTTCACCGAGGAAGGCATGCGTCACCTGATCGCCGAGGTCGGGGCCGAGCATGTGGTCCTGGGCACGGACTACCCGTTCCCGTGGAATACCGATCCGGTCGCGCACATCCTGTCGATCCCCGGCCTCAGCGATACCGACAAGATCGCGATGCTCGGCGGCACCGCGGCCAAGCTGCTCGGGATCGAGTCGTAAGGTTTGCCCGCCTGTCATCCCGGACGGCGCGCCTCAGCGAGCCGATCCGCGACGGCAGGGGTTGGATCGGAGATGCCTTGTGTTGAGCCGTTGGTACCAAATAGGCACCGCCCCACTTCCGTTCTCCCGGAAGCCACGCCGGGCAGGACGGCGGAAAGATGGTGAACGGCAGCGGCGCGGCTATCCGGGACCTTTCCCAGACGGTGGTCTTACAAGTGGGCCGCCTCTATCAACTCGCCGCCGATATAAGCAGATAGCTGCGGGTCGACGCTTTTTTTGAGTTGCTCAGCTTCGGCCACGCGCCCCATTGCCTTCAAGCAAACGATGAGGCGTACCTGGGCCTCACCCATGTAAAACGAATCTCCGTACTCTCCACAGTTTTGAATGAGGCTCCTAAGCGTCTCCTCGGCATCGGCATATAGCGCAAGCTCAAATTCCATGACCGCTGTCCAGTAGGCGTGGGCCAAGAAACGTGGCTCAGCGGCTCGTGCACTGCGAATGAAATTCAAAGCAGCTGCCTTGAATCCCTGCTCCCACCGGACCTGGCTCCGCCAACCAAGCAAACGATGCCGATCTGCAAGCGGGATTTCGGCCTCCAGCGCGTCGATTGCCGCGTCTGCCTCACTGAAGCGCTTCTGATTGATCAGCCCAGTGATGTATTTCCCAGTTTCATTTATCGACAAGGGCATACGTTGGAACCTCAGGGACGCTATTGGGATCAAGCCCCCACCCGCCAATGGTCAGGCGTAAAGAACTGCGCCTTGCGCTTGCGACCGCGCGCGCGCCCCCGCTCACACCCGCCCATCCACCACCACGTCCAGCACCACCGGGCCGTCGTGCTTCAGCGCCCGCTTCATCGCGGCGTCGAACGCTTCCGGCTTGGTGACCCGCTCGGACGTGACGCCCATCGAGGCGGCCATGGCGGCGTAGTCGATCTCGGGCTTCTCGAACGACATGCCGTTGAAATTTAGGTTGCCGTGGAAGGAGAGCAGGCGCTGCTTGATGATGCGGTAGCCGCCGTTCGAGCAGATCACGTAGGTGATCGGCAGCTTCAGGTGGGCGGCCGTCCACAGCGCCTGGATCGAGTACATCGCGCTGCCGTCGCCGACCATGCAGACGACGCGACGGCCGGGCTGCGCCAGCGACATGCCGATGGCGGAGGGA
This sequence comes from Devosia equisanguinis, assembly GCA_945889015.1. GTDB lineage: Bacteria > Pseudomonadota > Alphaproteobacteria > Rhizobiales > Hyphomicrobiaceae > CAMDBL01. The sequence goes on along the minus strand of CAMDBL010000078.1, from coordinate 5,324 downwards.
ATCGAGAAGCCGATGCCGCCCGAGGCGAGGCCGTGATAAGCGAACCGGTCGCGATAGGGGAACAGATCGACGCAATGCCGGCCGGTGGTCAGGCTCTCGAACACGAGCATCGCGTCACGCGGCATCGCCTCGATCATCTTCAGCGTCACCCAGTCCGGGTGCAGCGTGCTCTCGGTGCCCTCGGCGATCCCCTTGGTCGCCTCGATCTTGGCTGACAGCGTCTTGCGCTTCGCGCTCCAATTCTTGCCGGCCAGCGCCTCCTTGCCGGCCTTGGCTCGGACCTCAAGCGCCTTGCCGCCCTTCGCCTTCAGCGCCGCGACGAGCGCCTTCAGCGCCTCGCGCGGATCGGCTCGCAGGGCCATCTCGGGTGAATAGTTTTTACCCATCTCACGGTCGTCGAGGCCGATCTGGACGTGAGCGAGCCCCACCGGCATCGGATCTGCGTCGGAGTAGACAGCCATGCGAAGGACGTCCGAGCCGCAGACGATCAACAGGTCGTGCGGCTCGAGCGTGGCCTTCACCACCTTCTGCAGCTTGGGCAGCGCGCCCATGAAGCAGGCGTGCTCGGAGAGGAAATGCGCGCCATACGAGCTCGACGACTGCCAGGCGGGCGCGCCCAGCACGTCAGCCAAGGCCGCCGCCTCGGCCAGCGCATCCGAGCGCACCAGCTCGTCACCGCAGACCATCACCGGGTTGCTCGACGCGAGAATGCGCTCGGCGAGCTGCGCGATCGCCTCGGCCGAGGGCGGCACGCGCGTGTCGACCCGGGTCGAACGTCCGAGATCGATCGCGTCCTCCATGTTGAGGATGTCGCCCGGCAGCGAGATGAACACGGGGCCGGTCGGTGCCGTGGTCGCGATCTTGGCGGCGCGGCGGATGATGCGCGGCAGGTCCGCGAGGCGGTTGACCTCCACCGCCCATTTCACCAACGGCTCGGCCATCCGCACCAGCGGGCCGTAGAGGTTCGGCTCGGAGAGGCCGAATCCCTGCTCCTGCTGGCCGGCGGTCAGGATCATCGGCGTCGAGGTGAAGGCGGCGTTGAACAACGAGCCCATCGCGTTACCGAGGCCGGGTGCGACGTGAACGTTGGCGGCGACGAGCTTGCCCGAGGCGCGCGAGAACCCGTCCGCCATCGCCACCACGATCGCCTCGTGGAGCCCCAGGACGAACTCGAGGTCGGGCTGCTCGGCGAGCGCGTGCATGATCGGCAGCTCGGTCGTGCCGGGATTGCCGAACAGATGCGTGATCCCCTCGTCCTTCATCAGCGCGATGAAGGCAGATCGACCGGTGATTCGGTTGGACATGGGTGGCTCCCCCGTGTGTGGTTGGGGGGAGTATGGCGGCTGGCTCCCGCTCCCCGCAAGCAAGGAGAGCGAACAGGTCAGCGCTTCTTGCGGCCCCCGCGCGCCTGGGGCTGGAACCGCGCCTTGTCGTCGCCATCGGCGATCGCCTGCGCGGCATCGGTGGCGGACTTGCTTTTCGACATCGCCAGCGCCTTGATGCGGTCCTGCGTCTCGGGCATCACCATGCCGCCGGAGATGATCACCTTGGCGGCGTCCTCCATGTTCATGTCGAGCAGCATCACCTCGCGCCGCGGGATGAAGCAGACGAACCCCGTCGGCGGCACGATGCCCGTCGGCATGAACACGCTCAGCATGTCGTCGTTACCTTCCGGCAGCGCCGACTGCACGGCCCCCGAGGTTTCGCCCGTGACGAACACGATCGACCAGATCCCCTTGGAGGGGAACTCGATCAGCCCGACCTTCTGCACCGGCTGGTTCGGGCCCGACGCGGTGATCACAGATTCGAAGATCTGCTTCATCGTCCGGTAGACGTTGCGCACGATCGGCATGCGGCCGACCATCAGCTCGCCGTAGCTGATCATCGTGCGGCCCAGCAGGTTGGCCGCGAGCGCACCGACCATCGTCAGGCCGACCACGACGACGATCAGCCCGAAGCCCGGAATGTAGAAAGGAAGATAGGTCTCAGGGTTGTAGATGCGCGGGAGAAACGGCTTGATCCAGGCATCGACGATGTTGATGAACCACCAGGCAATGTAGATGGTGATGGTGACCGGGCCGACGATGACCAGGCCGGTCAGGAAATAGTTCCGAAGCCGCGTGCCGGCGTGCCAGCTGCGATCGGAATCCTGCGCCAGCCGCGCCAGACCCTGCTTCAGCTCGGCGACGCGCTCGGTCTCACCCGGCTGCTGTTTCTCAGGCTTGCGCACCGGCATGACAGACACTGCAGCGTCGGCAGTTCCTCGAGTTTGAAGGGCGTCCAGCCACCCACGCGAACATGATTCCACGCCTGGAGCACGGAGGAAAGAGGCAACTCCCAGACCCAGCGCGGACCAGCGGACAGCCGCCCGGTCGTCGCAACCGCGGCCGGTAACACTCTAGGCGTGTTCCATTAACGCCGCCTTGCCGCGAGCCGAACTCCCTTACTCGCGGTGAGAGTCCGGCTCACGCGGCTTTCGAGCCGCCCTTACTGCGACACCACCATGCAGTCGTAGCCGCTCTGGCGCAGCTTGACGCAGATGTTGCGCGGCTCGTTGGCCGAGGCGAACGGCCCCAGCCTGACTCGCCAGACCGAGGCCTGTGCGTTGTCGCCGCCGACCTGATCGACCTCCAGCGAGCGCTGGGCCACCGCCTTCGGTTGCTCGCGCTTGAGTTGCGCCGCGATCTTCTCGGCGTCCTGCTTGCTCTTGGCTGCAGCGATCTGGAGCCGGAACGTGCCCGTCGTCGTGGTCGCCGTTCCTGCCTGCGCCGGCGCGGCGGACGCGATCCGCTGACCACGCGCCGGGCGGACCTTGGCATCGCCCCAGGGCTCCGTCCCACCAATCGGCGGCTTGCCGGCGTCGGGGTCCTCCTGCAGGCCGATGGTGGGCACGCGTCGCGCGGGCATTTCCGGGACAGGTGGCGCCGAGCTGCTGGGTGTCAGGCCTCCGAACAGGTTCGACAGAAACCCGCCGCCGCTCGCTGGGGCGGTCTGCTGGGGCTCGGGGGCGGGAGCAGGCACCGGCGGCGCCACCGACGCCACCTGCCGCGCGGCGGGCCCCGGAGTGTAAGCCGATCCCTGGAGCCCCTGCGTCGTCGCGGGCGGCACGGGCACGGCCGCCCGGGCGGAGGAAACCGGCGCACTCGCGATCGACGCGGTCGAAGGCGGTGCTGCCGCCGGTGGACGCGCCGCGCCCCGCACGTTGGTCTTCCAATCGGCCTGCGCGGTCGCAGCCGCCGCGGGAGCGGACGGCGGCGCTGCGCGCGCACCGATCGGCGCATAGCTGTCGCGGACGGGCGCCTGTTGGATCGGGGCGGCCGCAGGGGCGGACGCGGCACGCACGGGAGCGGCCGCACTGACCTTCGGCGCCGCCGCCGTCGCGATCGGCGCGCTCGACTCGGCGATCTTGCCGGCGTTGGGATCGGCGATGCCGGCCTCGCGATAGGATGCGGTGCGGGCCGCGAGCGCCTCGGCACGCTCGGCCTCGGTCAGCGCTCCCTTGAGCCACAGAGCGCTCTGCAAGTCGGAGATCGCCATCGCGGGCTTGCCGAGCTTGCGCTGGGCGAGCCCACGGTAATAGAGCGCACGGGCCATCTGCTGGGGTGGGAGCTTGCTGGTGCCGATGGCGGCGTTGAGCTGCTCGACGGCGCCGTCGGCCCTGCCGGCCTGCCACGACTTGACGCCGGCATCGTAGGCCTTCAGCGCGGCATCGGCTCCGCCCTCGTCATTGGATTGGGCGGCGGGTGCCGCCTTGGCGGCCTTCCTGGCGGCCTGGGCGAGAGCGGTGCCGTCGCCCATCGGAACGCTCACGGCGGCGATGCCGAGGACGACGGCCAGCAGCACGCGAGCCAGAAGCGCGCCCGATGCCCTATCGCGCAACCGGTCGTGCCCGTCAGGCTGACGCGGGCCGTTCGCCGCGCCGCGCGGTCCGTTACGCTGCATGTGTCATCCCCGTCTCCAGCTCCCGGATACGCCAGAGCACCCCCGCACACGAAGCAATACGTCAACGCCAGATTGAAGGCAATCGCATGACCCTCGGCCGATTGCACGCCGTTTCCCGGCTCACTCCACAGTGACGGACTTGGCGAGATTGCGGGGCTGATCGACGTCGGTGCCCATGAACACAGCCGTGTGGTAGGCGAGCAGTTGGATCGGCAGCGCATAGATCAGCGGCGTCACGAACGAGTGGACGTCGGGCATGTGGATGTGGGCCGCGACCTTGCAGCCGACCTTCTCGGGCGGCGCATTCGAGATCAGGATGATCTGGCCGCCGCGGGCGGCGACCTCCTGCATGTTCGACACCGTCTTCTCGAACAGGTCGTCCTCCGGCGCCACCACGACGACCGGCACGTTCTCGTCGATCAGCGCGATCGGCCCGTGCTTCATCTCGCCGGCGGCATAGCCCTCGGCGTGGATGTAGGAGATCTCCTTGAGCTTTAGCGCGCCTTCCATGGCCAGCGGGAAGCTCAACCCTCGGCCGAGATAGAGCACGTCGCGGGCCTTCGAGAGCAGATGCGCCAGCTCCTCGAACTGGGTCTCGCCGCGCAGGAACGTGGAGGCGTGGCGCGGCACCTCGACCAGGGCCTTGACGAGCTCCTGCTCCTGCTCAGCGGAAACGGCGCCCTTGGCCCGGCCGATGGCGATGGCGAGACAGGCGAGCACGGAGAGCTGACAGGTGAAGGCCTTGGTCGAGGCGACACCGATCTCCGGTCCGGCCAGCGTCGGCAGCGCTGCATCCGATTCGCGCGCGATGGTGGAGGTGCGCACGTTGACCACCGAGGCGATGCGCTGGCCGTGCGCCTTCGCGTAGCGCAGCGTCGCGAGCGTATCGGCCGTCTCGCCCGACTGGGAGACGAACACCGCGAGCCCACCCTCGGGCAGCGGCGCCTCCCGGTAGCGCAACTCGGAGGCGACATCGACCTCGACAGGCACGCGGGCGTAACGCTCGATCCAGTACTTGGCGACGACGCCGGCGTAGTAGGCGGTGCCGCAGGCCGAGATGGTGACGCGCGTGACGCCCGCCAGATCAAGGCCGAGATCGGGGAACGCCACCGTTCCCGCGGCCATGTCGAGATAGTTCGCCAGCGTGTGGCTGATCACCTCGGGCTGCTCGTGGATCTCCTTGGCCATGAAGTGGCGGTGGTTGCCCTTGTCGACCAGCAAGGAACTCGCCACCGACTTGACGACGGCACGCTCGACGTCGCGGTCGTCGCGATCGAAGATGTGCACGCCGGCTCGCGTGATGACGGCCCAGTCGCCCTCGTCGAGGTAGGTGATGGTGTCGGTGAACGGTGCCAGCGCGATGGCGTCGGAGCCCAGGAACA
>CAMDBL010000077.1 GCA_945889015.1 Devosia equisanguinis | reverse complement strand
AATCGCCGCGTGACGTGCTCCCGACCCCAGCCGATCAGCGCTTTCGAGAGCCGCTCGCGCGCCTCGTTGGTGACCGCGGCGACAGGGTTCACGAGGCGGATCAGCCGCCACACGTCGTAGGCGCGCTCGGCGACCTCGACGGCTCCGCGCCAGCGATAGATGCTGAGCACCTGCGCCACCGTCAGACGATCGCCGAACGGCACGTTCTCCTGCACATAGCGCCGAAGCTGGTGCGCCACGCGCTCGGAGATGGCGAGCGCCTCGGGCATGGTGAAATGCCAGACGGCGTCGTGCTTGCCTGGGTGCAAACGCCGCGCCACCGCCTCGATGGTCGACTGCCCGAGCGCCAGGACGGTGTCCATATCGCGCAGCTTTTCCGGCTCGACCCGCTTGGCGATCGCCAGCACGTCGCCCCAGGCGCGCCGCTCGATCGGGCTCCACGTCGCACCGGGCCGCTCGCCATCGCCATCGGGCAACTCGGCCGGTGCGCCCCCCGCCGGCGGCTCGCGCTCGGGGTGCTTCAACAGCCAGCGCTGCAGGCCCACCATCACCGCCACGGAACCGAGTGCGCCCAGCGCCCACCACAGCAGCCAGCCCTTCTCCCACAGATACAGTCCGCCGAAAGGCAGCAGCGACAGGCTCGGCAGCAGCAGTGCCGTCAGCACCAGGATGAAACGCACAGCCTTGGCGGCGCGGGTTGTCATCGGTATCGTCGGTCCCATCGTCGCCCCATCCCCATCCGCGCTGGAAGCCCCTAAACCGCGAAAGGACGCCGTTTCCGGCGCCCTTTGCAGAACAGTCTACGTTGCGATCCGACGATGGCTCAAATACGACCTCGCCTCAGAACGCCCATGATCAGCATCACGACGAACAGCACGATCGCGACCCAGAACAGAAGCTTCGCGCCCTCCATCGCGGTACCGGCCACACCGCCGAACCCGAACAGCGCGGCAACCAGCGCGACGACCAGAAAAACGATGGCGTAGTGCAGAAGATTTCCCATGACCGGTCTCCTCCAGTGAACACAAATGTCTCAACGCCGGCGATCGTCTCGGGTTCCGGTCTGCGCAGTACTTTTCCGGATACTGCACACTCAACGAAACAGCTTCACCAGCTCCGCCAGCTCCTGGGGCGACAACGGATGATCAGCCTCGCCGCCGCACATGCCGGCGGCCAAGGGAAAAGACGTCTGGAGGCTGTCGCTCAAGGAACGCCCTGCCGCTGGCCGGGCGGAACGGCTGCCGGACGCCCGGCCCTGGCGCGAGCCGCACCGCTCATTTCGCGAGCCTGAAAAGTCGACATTGGCCATCACGCACTCCCGCACGGCCCGCATTCCACGGTTTGAATGCAGCGGCCCTTGGCGATCAAAACGCGATCCCGGTCGCACCGGTTCCTCACCTGGCGAATTTTTTGCTCGCTTCGAGCCTTGAAGACGGCCGGCAACGAATCCCCGCCCGCCGCGTTCTTCCTTGCGCCGCAGGATGCGCCGAGCATCGGCAGGCAATTCGGGGGAGCAGGACGGGACATGCCACTCGTTGCAGACAGCATTCGCACGTTGACCTCGGCGCTGATCATTGCCGCGATCGTGATCGCGGGCCTCGTTCTCGGCCGCGACGTGCTCATTCCGATCGCCGTCGCGACCATCCTCGCGTTCATGCTGCAGCCGGTGACGCGCTGGCTCACCCACCGGCATGTGCCGCACGCGGTGGCGGTCACGGGGGTGTTCGCGTCGCTGATCGCGGCCGTGGTGGGGCTGTCGATCGTCTTCAGCAGCCAGGTGCTGGAGCTGACCGCGGACCTCTCCTCCTACCGGCAGAACATGGTCGAGAAGGCGCGGATGCTGAACGGCGTCGGCAGCAGTGAGGGCGTGCTCAAGCGCGCCTTCGACAGCGTCGACCGGCTCGGGAGGGAGATCGGGGAGGAGCTGTCCAAGCCGAAGAGCCTCACCCCCGACCGCGACCGGGTGGTGGTGGCGGAGCCATCCAACACCAGCGGCGTCATCGACCACGTGGCATCGCTGGTTGCGCCCGCCGCGAAGATCGGCCTCGCGCTCCTGTTCACGCTGTTCCTGCTGATGCAGCATCAGGACCTGCGCGACCGTCTCGTCAGGGTAGCTGGAACCGACAATCTCAGCGACACGACGGCCGCGATGAGCGATGCCGGCGAGCGGCTGTCCAAGCTGTTCCTGGCGCAAGCGATTCTCAACGTCGGCTTCGGCATCTTCGTCGGCTTCGCGCTCTGGATCATCGGCGTGCCGAATCCGATCCTGTGGGGCTGTCTCACCGCGCTGATGCGCTTCGTGCCGTTCATCGGCTCCTTCATCGCCGCGGTTCCGCCGATCGTCCTGGCGGCGTGCGTCGATCCGGGTTGGGGCATGGCGATCGCGACGTTGCTGCTGTTCGTGATCGGCGAGCCGTTCATGGGACACGTGGTCGAGCCGATCTTGCTCGGCAGCAAGGCCGGGCTGTCGCCATTCGCGATGGTCGCGGCCGCGAGCTTCTGGACGCTGCTGTGGGGACCGGTCGGCCTGATCCTGGCGGCGCCGATCACGATGGTGATCGTGGTGCTCGGACGCTATATCGGCGGCCTCGAGTTCTTCAGCATCCTGCTCGGAGACGAGCCGGCGCTGTCACCCGAGCAAGAGCTGTACCACCGCATTCTCGTCGGCGACGCCATCGCCGCCGCCGATCAGATCGAGGAAGCGACCGGGATCGCCACCGGCAAAGGGGATACGGGCGGGCTCGTGTCGCTCGGCGAGGCCAGCGACTCGATCGTCATCCCCGCGCTGCGGCTCGCCGCCGTCGATCAACGCCGTTCGAAGCTCGACCGCGAGCAGGCGAAGGAGTTGCGCGAGACGCTGGCCGAGGTCTCCGCCCTGCTCGCGGCCAACGGCGATCCGGACCGGGCTCCCGCGGCCGGAGCGGCCACGGTGCTGGTGGTCCCCGCGCAAGGTCCGATCGACGCTGCCGCCGCGGAATACGTGGCGGGCGTCGTGCAGGCGACCACCGCGTGCCCGACGCGTGCCATCAGCCACACCACGGGCCTCACCGCCCTCTCGGATCTGGGAGCAGGCGCGACCGCCCTCGGCGCTCCTGCAACCCGTCCCGCGGGCCTCGGGGAGGCGCCCTCGACGATCATCCTCGTCACCGTCGGCGGTATCGAGCACCAGCACCTGCGCTTCATCGTCCGCCGGGCGGTTCGCGACTTCGCGACGACGCGCATCATGGTGCTGGACGCGAGCGGACACCAGCTCACGCCCGCCGACCGCGACAAGGATGCCGTTTCGGACGTCTTGCGCACCACGAGCCTGACCGAGGCGATGTCCCAGATCGCCTGCGTGATGCCGGAGAAGGCGGAGACCGGGAAAACGGAGACCGGCCAACTGCTGGCCGAGGCGGACTGATTTTTTTCGACGGTGGCAGTCACCGTATCGTCGCGGCACCATCGAGCGCGCCACGTGTGCGAAATGCCACGCCAACGACTCCGGCACCCTTCGCTTTCCTCAAATATAATTTCCGTGAATGTCGAAATTTAAATCCACAAAAAAATGCGCGCCCTGAAATGGCGCGCCTTTGGGCATTTTCTGCTTTCAATTGCAATCGTTGAATATGGTTCGCCCGGACGAAACCGGGGGAGGATGGGTTCGTCCGGGCGCATCGAGCGCAGCGCTAGTGAGGAGCGGCTGCGCGACGATCACATGCGGCCAAGCCACTCGTCCACGTCCTCGCGGGCCTTGTCCTTGGCGTAGCCGTAGCGCTCCTGCAGCTTGCCTTCGAGCTGGTCGCGCTTGCCGGCGACCTGATCCAACTCGTCGTCGGTGAGGTTGCCCCACTGCTCCTTCGCCTTACCCTTGAACTGCTTCCAATTGCCTTCGATGCGGTCCCAATCCATGACGATCTCCTGAGATTTTTTCGCCCCTGCTCCGGCAACGTCTCATTCGATTGGCCACCGTTGCGAGGGATATCGGAAAAACGTGAAGCGGATGAAAAAGTTCCTCGTCCTTTCCTGCTTCGACGGGGAAATCGAGGCGATTTTATTTCACGTTTGACACTGCCGTTATGCTCTTTGACAGGCAAAGATGCGACGCCCTGTCTCTGAGGCGGACGGCCGAACCTCGGCTATTGGGTTGCATCACCACCGAGGGACACCGTTGCAGCACTGACGACCGATGCAGCATACGTTTGCAGCACCGACGAGGGAGCCGCATGTGACACACGCGAGGGGGGCGGCCTCAGGACCGCTGGGACCGGGGCTCGGCCTGCAACTCGGGCGGCTCGCTTTGGGGCTGATGCTCGGGTGCTGCGCCATTGTACATGACTCGGGCAGCGCCGAGGCAACCGAACGAGAGAATTTGAAGGAGACCGGTTTCAGGCCGCTGCGGATCGCGCAGTCTCCGGTGCGGTGGCTGCCGCGGCCGGACGGCGGCCCGATCGTGCTGCGCTACGCCATCGCCGACCGTGACCTCGTCGATCCCGAGGCGATCAACTGCGGCAGCATGCGTGCACCCGCCGCCATGTTCGAAGCGTCGCGCGTCGACATGGCGACGTTCCGGCGCGCGCTAGCCGAAGCCCTGTTGCGCTGGCAGGCCATCGCCGACATCGCCTTCGAGCCGGCGGCCAGCCTGGATCTGGCCGACATCGTCGTCGGCGAGCAAGCAAAGCCGACCGGACGCGCCTACACCAACGTGACATTGGCGAAGACTTGGAACGGCCCGGCGAGGCCCATCGTGGCCGCCTCGATCTGCCTGAACCCGGAGCAGCCCTGGAAGGTCGGATTCAACGGCGATCTCGGCGTCTACGACCTCGTCCATACGCTGACCCACGAGATCGGACACGCCATTGGCCTCGACCACCCGGCCGGGCGCGGGCATGTCATGTCATTCCGCTATGACGAGAGCCGAACCGGCCTCTCGGCGGGCGATTCGCTCGGCGCCGTCACGCTGTACGGCCCCCGTGTACCTGCGGCCCACGCCAGCACTGGCGCATCGGCTGCGGCGGCACGCGGCGCGCACACCCGTCCGCCAGCCGACGCCGCCGAGTTGGGCATCAGATAGCCCGCAATCGCTGATGAAGTTGGCTCGAGTGGTTGGCTGGGGCGGGAGGACTCGAACCTCCGAATGGCGGAATCAAAATCCGCTGCCGTAACCACTTGGCTACGCCCCAACGGAACGTCCCGCTCATATCGCGGCAGTGCGGCCAGCGCAAGGCCGCGCGCGACGGCAGCACATCGATCGGAGCGAGCCCTTGGCGACGGAAGTCGTGCCGTGGCGACGAAAGCCTACTTCGGCACCGGCGGCGCGTTGACTGGGGCATCCGCGGCCGGCGAAGTCTGGGCCTGGATCCGGACGCTGCCGTACCCGTAGTAGGACAGCGATCCGAACAGCGCCGCGAACAGGATCGCCGACATCAGCGCGTTGGCGAAGCGGTTGGAGAACGTGATGGTGTTGCTGATCAGGTCGACGACGAATACCACGGCGGCAGCGAGCAGAACCGGCTCGAGCCAGAAGTACTGGGGGGGTAGGAACATGAGAGTTGCCTCGCTGGATGACGCCGCTGCACTCCGCCGTACGCCGCGGCCACAACGTTATAAGCGTCGAAGCCGTTCCTCAGTTCCCGTTGGCTGACGACCCGGGCCCCGGCGTCCGCCCGCCGGCCGGCCATGACAGCTCCCTCCGAATCCTCTTTCCCCTATTCCATGTAGCCGCGCTTGGCGAAGGCCGCCCGCACCGGCGCGGTGCGCATGGCCGCGAGAAAACGACGCGCCGCCTCGGGATTCTTGGCCTTGGTGCTGACGGCGCCGATGTAGACCGTCACCTTCTGCAGCGGCGCCGGCAGTGGACCGACAAGCTTGGCGCCCTTCACCGGCAGGATCTCGGTGATCTGGTGCAGTCCGATCTCGATCTCGCCACGGCCGACCGGCTCGGTGACGAGGCCGCCGGTGCCGAGCTTCGCCTTGGCGGCGATCTGATCGGCGATGCCGAGCTTGCTGAAGACCCCGGCCAGATGCTTGCCGGACGTGCCGATCTTGGGGTCGATGTAGACGATCGACTTGGCGGCGAGCAATGTCGCTTTCAGCGCCTCGGCTGTCGAGATGTCGGGCAGGGGCGCCGACTCGTGGACGCAGACGCCGATGCCGACTCGGCCGATCTCGGTCTCGGTTCCCGGCACGATGAAGCCCTTCGCGCGCGCATCGGCGATGACATCCTCGGTCACCACCACGATGTCGGTCGCGCGGCCCTCGCCCAGCGCCTTCAACAGCGGCCCCATCGGCAGGTAATCGACGACCGCCTTGTCGCCGGATGCCTGCTCGAACAGGGGCACCGCGTCGGACAGTCCAGCCTTGGCCGCGCCGCCGGAGAGGATGGTGATGTCGGCCGCGACCGCCGCCCCCGCCGACAGCATCCAGCACGCAGCCACCAGGCCTCCCGTCCATCCGCACCAGAAACGTCGCATCCCCAATCCTCCCGATCCCTCACCCCAGGGTGAACGCCTCGTGTACCGCGCTCTGGAACCCGCCGCCCATCACCGGGCCGCCGCCGGCAACGTGGATGAAATCGCCGATCGCGACCGCGCCGAGCCCGTGCCGCGGCGTCGGCATCGGCGCATAGGATTCCCACTTGTCCGCCGCCGGATCGTAGGCCTCGTTCTGGCCGAACACGCGATTGGTGCCCTCGCCGCCCATCACGAAGATCCGCCCGCGATACAGTACGGCGCCATGCCCCGAGCGTGCGGTGGGCAACGGTCGCCGCATGGTCCAGGCATCCTTGGCTGGATCGTAGGTGTGATGCAGGTTGGAATTGGTGTGGAAGTTGTCGACACGGCCACCGATCACGTGAATGAGGCCGTTGGCGGCGACGACGCCGGTGTGGTCGCGGCCCGTCGGCATCGGCTTGCGCGTGTCCCAGCGGTCGGCCTTGGCGTCGTAGACCAGGTGCCAGTCGATCGACTTCTTGGTGTCTGTGGTGTCGCCGATCGCGCCGCCGACCACATGCAGCGTGCCACCGAGATCGACCGTGCCGGTCGCCCCCGCCGGCAGCGGCAGTGGCGCGATGCGGCGCCAGTCTCCAGCGCCTGGCTCCAGGACGAAGCAGGCGCTGTGCGGCCTGCGGTTCTGCTCGAGATGGCCGCCGATGGCATAGAGCCGCCCGTCGACCACGACCACGCCGACATGATTGGCCCCGATCGGCAGCGGCGGGCCATCAATCCAGGCATTGGCGGCGGGCTCGTAGATGTGGTGATAGGGACGGTCGACGCGCTGCTCGCCATAGCCGCCCAGCAGATGCATGCGCCCGTCGCGCACCGTCGCCCAGGCCATCTCGCTGCGCGGCAGCGGCAGCGGCGCCTTCGTCGACCACGTACCGGGATTGGCGGCTTTCGCGGCCGGGCTTTCGGTCACCTGTTGGGTCGCGGCGAGTGCCGGAATCTCGACCCGGCCCGGCTGGCGAAGGCTCTCGAACATCGGCCCGTGGTGCTCGTGGCCAGGGGCCTGCGCGCTCGCCGCCGTGGCCAGCGGCAGCGATGTCAAACCGAGAAGCGCCGCGCGACGATCGATCATCATGCGCCGAACCCCAATTTCCTCTGATACGCCGACGAAAATTGCTGGGCACATCCTCGAGCCCGGTGGCCGCGTTCAGCCCGTGGTCCAGCCGCCGTCGACCAGCAAGGACGTTCCGGTGATCAGCCCCGACGCGTCCGACGCCAGAAACACGACCGAGCCCATCAGGTCCTCGACCTGCCCGAGGCGGCCGAGCCGGATCTTGCCCAGCACCATGCTCTTGAACGTCTCGTTCTGGAAGAACGGCTTCGTCATCGGCGTCTCGATGAAGGTCGGCGCCAACGTGTTGGAACGGATGCCGTGCGGCGCGAGATCGATGGCCATCACCTTGTTCAGGCCCTCGAGCGCATGCTTGGTCGCGCAATAGACCGCGCGGTTGGGCAGGGCGACATGGCCCATCTGCGACGACACGTGGATCAGCGAGCCTTGCGTACCCGTCTCGACCATGCGCCGGGCCACGGCCTGCGCCACGCTGAAGGCGGAGCGAACGTTGAGATTCATGACGTAGTCGAAATCCTCGACCTTGATGTCGAGGAACGTCGCCGGCCGGTTGGTGCCGGCGTTGTTGACCAGAATGTTGAACGGCGCGTGGGCGGCGACCGCCGCGGTGACGCCCGCCTGGTCGGTGACGTCGAGCTGCAAAGCCTCCGCCGAGCCGCCGGCTTCGCGGATCTCGGCGGCGAGCGCCTCGATCTCGGACCTCGTTCGTGCCGCACAGACCACGTGAGCGCCCGCGTCCGCCAACGCACACGCCGCTGCCTGCCCGATCCCGCGGCCTGCGCCAGTGACGAGGGCGCGCTTGCCCTTCAAGCTGAAGGTCGGGGTCTTGGGCAGCGACATCGGCGATCCTCCTGGGTACGGCCAAATCGATGGGCGCGGACATGGACGCTCGCACGCAACCGGCCTTTTGGTGCCGCATGCATAGCAGAGGAAACCGCCGATGAGCTATCGCCGCGTCAATGGGCAGTGTCGCGCCGACACGCGCTGAGGGAAACCCGACGAGAACGCAAATTGGCGTGCAACAGCATGCGCGACGCCGGGGTTGACGACGGGGGTCCTCGAACAGGTGATCAAGAAGAGGAAAACGCAGCCGCTCACTTCACCGGGGGGCGGCGCGTGCGCGTGCGGCGCTCGACGATGACGCCGGACTGCTCGCTGTCCTTGACCACAGGATCGGCGGCCATCGGCGCCCCGACATCGGCGGCAGAGGCGACGTCGCCATCGTCCTCGTCGTCAATGGGGGGCTCGACGACCTGCACCGGCCGCTGAACCCGCATCCGCCCGATCATCGGCTCGAGTTCGGCGAGATCGACAAACTGATCGGCTTGGCGGCGCAACTCGTCGGCGACCATGGGCGGCCGCGACTGCAGCGTCGACACCACGGTGACTCGCTTGCCCTTCTGCTGGATCGCCTCGACCAGGGCGCGGAAGCCCCCTTCGCCGGCGAACAGCACGACGTGATCGACCGTATCGGCGAGGCGCATGGCATCGACGGCCATCTCGACGTGCATGCTGCCGCGGATGCGGCGGCGCCCGTCGGCGTCGATGATCTCTCGCGCGGGCTTGGTGACCAGCGTGAAGCCGTTGTACTCGAGCCAGTCGACCAGCGGCCGCACCGACGAATACTCCTGCTGCTCGAACACCGTCGTGTAGAACAACGCCTTGACGAGCCGGCCGCGCGACCTGAACAGCGCCAGCAGCTTCTTGTAATCGATGTCGAAATCCAGCGCCTTGTGAGTGGCGTTGAGATTCACTCCATCAATCAGGATAACGATCCGCTCGTCAGAATGGAAATACACGGCTTTGTCTCAGTTCTCTTTTAAGTTTCCGGGAACGCGCTCGAACGACTAGTTGCGAGCCACTGCGAGTTACTTGCCGCCTTTAGAATAAGGGCCAAGCAGATCGACGATATTCTTTGCCTCGAACGGCTTCCTGATCACCTTGATCGCACCGGCGTCAGCGTCGGTCGGCAATGCGCCAAAGCCGGTCAGGATCACGTAGGGGATCTGCCGATCGTCGAGTTCGCCGATCAGTGAATCCGCGAAGCCGTCGCTCAGGCTCATGTCGACCAGTGCGATGTCCACCACCTCCTGCCGCAACAACTCAATAGCACCTGCTCCGGCGGGCACCGGACCGACGACACGCGCGCCTTCACTCTCCAGCACGACCGCCAGTGTGTCCGCGATCAACCACGAATCCTCGGCGATTAGAACGCGCAAGCTCGCCAGTTGGCCGCATCCGTCTCGCGAATCCGTCTCGCGAATCCGTCTCGCGAATCCGTCGCGCTCATCCGCGGCCCCCTTCCAGTCTACACTTTCGAGGAAATTCCAGTTCTGTCAAACCTCTGCCTTGGCACAACTGAATTCGACCGAATGCGACGTCAGGCCTCGATTTGGTTGTTCCCGGCAACTGCGTTAAGCATCTGCCGTCGCCAGGAGATGACAGATGCCCGATGAGACATCCCCGAACCAGGAGTTGGAGCCGACACTTGCCGCCGGCATCATCCCCGTCACGCTGTTCATGCAGAACTGCACGCTGATCTGGAACACGATATCGAAGGTCGGCGCCGTCGTCGACCCCGGAGGCGATCTGGATCGGATCAAGGCTTCGATCGACAAGGAAGGCCTTACGATCGAGAAGATCCTGATCACTCATGGGCACATCGATCACGCGGCCGGTGCGGCCGAGTTGAAGGAGATGCTCGGCGTACCGATCGAAGGCCCCCATCGCGCCGACAAGATACTGATGGACAACCTGGTCGCCCAGGGCCTCAGCATGGGCATCCCCGCCCGCAACGTCACCTCCGACCGATGGCTCCAGGAAGGCGACGCCGTCACCGTCGGCGGGCACGCCTTCGAGATCCTGCACTGCCCCGGTCATTCGCCGGGCTCAGTCGTCTACATCAATCACGCGCACAAGTTCATCCTGATGGGAGATGTGCTGTTCCAGGGCTCGATCGGACGCACGGATTTCCCCTACGGGGACCATGACGCGCTGATCCGGGCGATCAAGACCAAATTGATGGCGCTGCCGGACGACTACGCGTTCATCTGCGGTCACGGGCCGATGAGCACCATCGGCGAGGAGCGCGCCAGCAATCCGTTTCTCGCCTGAGCCGCCGGAAAGCTCCGCCACTCACGCTCCCTCGAACGCAATACGCCCGGTCTCGTCGGAGACCGGGCGTAGGCATTTTCAGGCTCCATCGCGGACCGGTGACCGGCTCACGCCGATGACCGACCGCCTCAGGCGGCCTTGATTTCCTCGGCCTCGGCGGCTTCGGCGGCGTCAGCTGCCTCGGATGCGAGACGGCGGCCCTTGGCGCTCTTGGAGAGCACCTCGGTGATCCGCTGCACGGCATTGCGGTCGTCGATGCGGTCGACGGCCGCGATCTCGCGCGCCATGCGATCCAGGGCCGCCTCATAGAGCTGGCGCTCCGAGTACGACTGCTCGGGCTGCTGCTCGGAGCGATACAGGTCGCGGACCACCTCGGCGATCGACACGAGGTCGCCGGAGTTGATCTTCGCCTCGTACTCCTGGGCACGGCGGCTCCACATCGTGCGCTTCACGCGGGCACGGCCCTTGAGGGTCTCCATCGCCTTGCGGACGACGTCCTCCTCGGCCAGCTTGCGCATGCCGACGCTGGCGAGCTTGCCGGTCGGAACGCGGAGCGTCATCTTGTCCTTCTCGAAGCTGATCACGAACAGCTCGAGCGACATGCCCGCGATCTCCTGCTCCTCGATGGCGACGATGCGACCGACGCCGTGAGCGGGATAAACGACGAACTCGTCCTTCTTGAAGCCGTGACGCTGGCTCACCGGCTTTTTCAGGGCCGCGGCAGCAGCCAGAGCCGCAGCGGCACGATCCGCCGCCTCCTTGGCGCTGACCGGGGGCGCGCTGATCTTCTGCCCGAGCGGCTTCGCGACCGCCGCTGCGACCGAGCGGGCCGGCTGCTGTTGCGGGGCTTGCGGACGCGCGGCGTTCACCGCAGCGGCCGGTGCCGCAACATGAGCCTTCGGCGCGGCGGCAACCGCCGGCTTGGGCGCGGGCTGCGCAACAGCAGGCTTCACGCTGGACACGGAGGAAGTGTGCGCAGGAGCCACAGATTGAGCCTTTTGAGCAACAGGCTTCTTCTCAATCACCTTGGCGGCCTGTACGGGCTTGGCGGCCGCCTTGACCGGTGTCGCGGTAGCCTTTACCACCTTGACGACCTTCTTCGAGGTGCTCGCTGTGGAAGCGTTGCTCTTGGAAGCGGATTTGTTCTGGCTTACAGGGTTATGGCTCACGGGCGCCTTTTTGGTGGAAGCGGGTTTCGCGGCACTCGCCGCTGACTTGGCCTTGACCTTGGCGACGGGCCCCTTGGCGGCTAGCACCTGGACGGCGGGCGCCTTGCTGATGGGCTTCGTCGACTTGGACTTCGCAGGCACAATTTTCTTCTGAGCCATTGGCGTCATCTCACTCGTTCGTGTCATGCTCAGCCAGGGCATTCCGGGCAGAATGCCAGAGCTGTTGCCGCTTCCATGCAGCCGTTACGCAGCGCCGATCCGAAGCCGTCTGGCTCGCATCGCCGCAAATTTGCTCGCAAGTCTGTCTTCCGAGATCGCAGGTCTTGTGTTCGCAGGTCTTGTGTTCGCAGCTCTTGTGACGTCTTCTCGAACTTTCCTGCGCCGTGAGCGGGCAAGCCCACTCCCGACGCGAATTACCTCGCGGCCAAGCACACCCTCATCTCGAGATGTCATCGGACGCGCACGTTCCCACCGGGAGACACGCGTCCGCAAGTCACCCGTAGATCAGCGTTCATCCATGTTGTTTGTCAGCTCGGCCACGACAAAATCCTTGTAACACAATCTTCACGAAAAATGAAGGGGCAGGGGTCGGGAGCCTTGATACCGGCTTAACAGACCTGCTTAAGATGTAACGGCTCTAACCGCGCGCGGGAGCGGCGGGAGCAAGTATTAACCTAGCTTGCAACTTAACTTCACTCAGTCCGAGTCACCGGGCTTGGGTGAAAAAAATGTCTCGAACTTGTTCTGCTCGTCCTTGAACTTGTCCGCGTCGGGCATGGCCGCCTTCTTGGCCACGATATTCGGCCACTTGTCGGCATACTCGCGGTTCAGCTCCAGCCACTTCTCCAAGCCCGGCTCGGTGTCCGGCTTGATGGCATCGACCGGGCATTCGGGCTCGCAGACCCCGCAATCGATGCACTCGTCAGGATGGATGACGAGCATGTTCTCGCCCTCGTAGAAGCAATCCACCGGACACACCTCGACGCAATCGGTGTATTTGCACTTAATGCAGTTGTCGTTGACGATGTAGGTCATTGGTCGCGTCTCGGCTTTGATGGGCTCTTCAGATTCACTGGACGTTCACCGGCACGGCACTGTCTCACACCGCCAGCCGGGCGCCCGGGTCTCCTCCGGTCGTGGCGGATGGCGGACGCAGCCCTCACGAGCCGGCTAGGACGCTTGCACGTCCCTTGCTGCTTACGCAACCCCCGCCGTCGCGGCACCACGGCAGGTTGTCGCAATATGCCGGCGTTGCGCACATGTCGCAGTAGCGGCCTCACTCCCTCTCAACTCTCGCGGCGCTTGAAAGCCGCGATCTCGCGCCGCTCGCGCTTGTCGGGTCGCGGCCCTGGTGCCGCCCCGCCGCCACGCTCGGCGGTTTCGGCAGTCTCGGGCTGCGGCGGCGGACTGAGATCCTCGTACAGCAATCGCGCCTCGACGGCCGGCCCGCGTCGCTGCCCCAGCGCCAGCACCTTCGCCACCACCACCCGGCGATGCACCGTCGCCGTCACCACGTCACCGACGTGCAGCGCGTGAGACGGCTTGTCCACACGCTGCCGGTTGACCCGCACGCGGCCGTCGGACACCAGCCCGGCGGCCATGGTGCGAGACTTCAGCAGACGCGCAAACCAAAGCCATTTGTCGAGACGCTGGGTCCCGGCTGCCACGGCTCCGGTCTCTTCGTCCTTTCGGCTCATCAGGACTTCGGCGTTTGTGGCTTCCCTTCGAGCGCCGCCTTGAGCGCGCTCAGCTTGGCGAACGGAGAATCCGGATCGGCGCCGCCTTTCCGCGGCGGACCGGCCGTGTGAACCTTGCCACCGCCGCCTCGATCGTCGTGACGGCGACGGTCGCGATCGTCGCGCCCCCGGCCACCATGCCCGCCCGGCCCTCCGGAGTGTCCGCCAGAATGTCCACCCGGTCCATGCTGGCCCGGCGGACGGCCCTGGCCCGGGGGACGGCCCTGACCCTGCGGACGGCCTTGCCCGAAGCGCTGCGGCCGATCACCACCGCCTCCGCCCTCGCGGCCACGCTCGCGATCGCCACCCCCGCCACCGCGGCGGCCGTGATCGCGGCGCTGCTCGCCCGCGGGGGGCGCGGTATGCTCGCCGGCAACCGCTGGCGGTGCCGCACCGGCCTCGCCTGCGACGCCGGCCTCACCCGCCGTCGCCGTGACGACGGCAGCCTGATCGCCGTGCGGCCGGTCCGGACGATGACGCGGCCGGTCGTTGCGGGCACCGCCACGCTCCCGGTCGCGGCCACGCTCGCGGCGCGGCCCACGCGCCTGCTGGTGCTCGGGACGGCCATGGCGGCGGGGACGCCAGACGTCCTCCATCTCCACCTCGGGGGCCGTCTCGGGCGACGCCGGACCGGTTTCCGTCGCGGCCGCAGGCATTCCATCCACCGGCGGTGCCGCTTCGGCCACATCAGCCACATCAGCCACATCGGCCACATCGGCCGGCGGAGCCGCCTCGGCCGCCGTCGCTGTGGCCGGCTCGGCGACCTCGACCGGCGGCGCGAGCGTCTGTGTGTCGGCCTCCGCGGATGTCGCTACGACGGCCTCGGGCTCACTCGCCGTGTCTGCCACCGTCTCGACGGTGTCGGACGGCGTCACCGTGACGTCACTCGCCTCGGTGGTCTCGGGGGCCGCCTCGGTCGTCGCTTCGGTCGTGGACTCGGATGCAACGGCCTCCGCGCCCGCCTCGGCAGGTGCCGCAGCCGTGGCCGCCGGCGCCGGTGGCTTGCGCTTGGGACGCCGGTCGAGTCGGAAGCCCAGAGACTTCAAGACATTGGCCAGCTCGTCCGTCGAGCAGCCAAGGATCGACATCATCTCCGGCGTCACCAGGAAGCCGCCGTCGCCGGTCGAGCCCTTCGGCGGTGTCGCGCTCGGATTGTCCGCCGCCGCACGCCAGGCCAGGAGCGGCCGGATCAGATCGGCGAGCCGCTCGAGAATGTCGATCCGCACCGCGCGCGGGCCGCAGACATGGAAGCCATAGGCCCGGTAAAACGCCTCGGGCACCTTGATGTCGGTCGCCAGCGAGGTCAGTCCCGGCCGCGGCGAGGGCGGCAGCGTCTCGGGATCGACGCCCAGCCCAGGTGCCTGCTTCAATTGCCACAGCGTCGCCGCCAGCTCCGCCGGGGCGGGCTTCAGCAGCGGCGGGAAGTAGATGTTGAAGGCGCCGAACCGCACACCGTATTTGCGCAGTTGCGCCCGCGCCTCCTGGTCGAGCGACTTGATCTCGCCCGCGACGCTTTCGCGCTTGAGCACGCCGAGGCTCTCCGACAGCCGGAACGCGATCCCGCGGGCGAGCCCGGCGATATCCTCGGCCGCGGCGACCTCGACCAGCGGCTTCAGCCGATCAGCGATGTGATCCTTGATCCAGGTATCGAGCCGGGCCTGCACCTTCTCCTTGTCGGGCCCGCTCATGTGCTCGTCGATCAGCAGCGTCAACGACGGCTTGAGGATGTTCTCGCCGGGCTCGAGCTTGCCGATCTCCTCGTCGCGCCACAACACCATGCCGTTGCGCGTCAGCTTGAACGCGTCGGCCTTGGCGGCCGCGACGCGACGAGCGCGCATGCCGAGCTCCTTGGAGAGCACCTGCGCCGCCGCGTTTCGCTGGGCCTTGCCGTGAATGCCCTCCGCCTGCACGCCGGGCGAGAAACGGAAGCCCTTGAGACGGCCGATCTCGTGGCTCTCGACCTTGATCGTGCCGTCCTCGCCGATCTCGGCGCTGAGTTCGTCTTTGTCGCGCATGCCCTTGACCAGAGCGCTGGTGCGGCGATCGACGAAGCGCTGCGTCAAACACTCGTGCAGGGCGTCCGAGAGCGCGTCCTCGACGGCGCGCGTGCGGCCCTGCCAATGCTCGGGATCCTTGAGCCAGTCGGGCCGGTTGGAGACGAACGTCCAGGTCCGGATGTGGGCGAGCCGGTTGGACAGCGTGTCGATGTCGCCGTCGGTGCGATCGGAGAGCGCCACCTGCTTGGCGAACCAGTCCTCTGGAATGCGCTCCTGCGGCCCCATCAGGTCCTTGTAGAGCGTATTGACCAGCTCGGCGTGGTTCTGCGAGGAGATCTTGCGGTAGTCGGGGATCTGGCAGACGTCCCAGAGCTTGGCGACCGCGGCCGGCGCGGACGCGAGATCGAGAATCTCTCGATCGCTGCAGACCGTCTCCAGCGCCAGCACGTCGTCGGCCATGCGGGCGCGCGTGAGTCGCTGCTCGTTCGGCATCTCGCGCAGGCTGTCGCGCAGCCGGTCGAGCGAGCGAAAGTCGAGGTTGCGGTTGCGCCACTGCAGCACCTTGATCGGGTCGAAGGTGTGCGTCTCCAGCCGCTCGATCAGGTCGGCGTCGAGCGGTTCGACCGACGCCGTCACACCGAATGTACCGTCGTTCATGTGGCGGCCGGCGCGCCCCGCGATCTGGCCGAGCTCGCCCGGAGTCAGCGCCCGGTGGTTCTGGCCGTCGAACTTCCGCACGGCGGCGAACGCGACGTGGTCGACGTCCAGATTGAGACCCATGCCGATGGCGTCGGTGGCGACGATGAAGTCGACGTCACCCGACTGATACAGAGCCACCTGTGCGTTGCGGGTGCGCGGCGACAGGGCGCCCAGCACCACCGCGGCGCCGCCCCGCTGGCGGCGGATCAGCTCGGCGATCGCATAGACGTCGTTGGCCGAGAACGTGACCACGGCCGAGCGTGCCGGCAGCCGCGTGATCTTCTTCTCTCCGGAGTAGGAGAGTTTCGACAGCCGCGGCCGCGAGATGAAGTTGGCGCCGGGGATCAGATCGCCGATCGCTTCGCGCATGGTCTGCGCGCCGAGCATCAGCGTCTCGGAGCGGCCGCGCGCGTGCAACAGCCGGTCGGTGAAGACGTGGCCGCGCTCGGGATCGGCGGCGAGCTGCACCTCGTCGATCGCCAGGAACTCGACATCGATCTCGCGCGGCATCGCCTCGACGGTGCAGACCCAATAGCGCGCCCGCTCCGGCTTGATCTTCTCCTCGCCAGTGATCAGCGCGCACTTCTCGGGCCCGACACGGGCGCAGATCTTGTCGTAGACCTCCCGCGCCAGCAACCGCAGCGGAAGACCGATCATGCCGGACTCGTGCGCCAGCATCCGCTCGATGGCGAGATGCGTCTTGCCGGTATTGGTGGGCCCGAGCACCGCCGTCACGTTGCGGATGCGCGTCTCAAGCTCACTGCCCATGTCGCTCAGGCCCTCCAGCACTCAGTACCCTCTCGCGGATGCGGGAAGCGACCGGCTCCTCGACATCGCGACTTCCTCCGGCGCCCGGCCCAGTGTCTTGCGCGGAGCCCCGCCAAATGCAGGCACGCCCGGCATGTCGTCTGATCGACGGTCGTGGCTGAGGCGCAGGCATCGCAGAGGCGCGGGCCAAGATCAAGGCCCTAAGTGCAGGCCGGCCCGGTGAAGCGGGCGGCGACCGCCACGAGGAGGGGGTGAGAACAGCCGTCAACAGGCTGAATGGCCGGCCTTAAATCGGCTTACATGCGATCGTCTCACGACGGTATGCAGGTGGTCGGGCGAGGGGCGATGGCGCATGTCCGGCCCGTGCCGAGCCGGCATCGTAACATCGGGCCTAGATGCTAATGATGCGCCAGTGCGATCTGGCCCTTGTCGGTGGTCGTGATCTCGATGCGGCTGAGCTCGATCGAGGCAGAGCCCGCGAACGTCGGAATGGTAACGAGATACGGCACCACGAGGTTGGCGTTCGGCACCGGCCGCAACGTCACCTCGATCGCGCTCGAATCCGACAGCTGCTTGGTCTCTCCCGTGGCGCGGTAGCCGGCGATCGGCACGTAGCGGACGCGGCAGACATGCGCGACGGCGGGATGGCCGCTCGGACGTTGCTCGGCCACCTTCTCCTGGCGGCGGAACGAGAACACCAGATCGAACCTCTGCTTGCCGTCGAAGATGGCGAGCTTGCGGTTGCACGGCTCGGCCGAGGCGCGGCTCACCGCCATCACCGCGCTCAACGGATCGAGCACATCCTTGAGATGCTGCTCCTTGAGCGGCACGATGTCGGGAAGCGGCTCGCTCGGCGGCATCACGCTGAGGTTCGAGATGCGCGTGTCGGTGAAGCCGATGCGCACCGCGCCTTGGCGAGAGTTCAACTGGAAATTGAACGCGTAGCCGCCGGGCCTCGGCTCGCCCGACGCCAGCGTGCCGGTGGTGCGCGAGACGCCGCGCCAAGTGAAAGCGCCGAGCAGGGCGGAGATCTGAGCGTCGCTGGACAGCGAATAGCCCTTGCCGGACACGTCGGAGGTGAACTTGAAGGCGCCGATGTCGAAGCCGTTGAAGGTCACCTTGTAGGTGGCCGACACGCGCGACGGCCAGCTCTCGCGCGGGGCCGGCGGCGCACCGAGCACAGGCGGCGAAAGCACGGCGGCGCAAACGAGACCACCGCAGACAACTCGACTGAGCTTCATCACTCTCGACACGTCATGTCCTCGATCGGAGGCGAGGCCGCAGCCCCTACGCGATTAACGCGGTGTTGTTGTCAAATCTGTGTCCCGCCGGTTCGCGGGCGGGCCCGGACACAGTGCCCGGCAATCGTAAAGAACTGCCCAACGCCTGTAGAGGAGCGGGACGGGCAGCGCCGATCCTGGCGGAAACACAAAATGGCGCGCTCACCGCCGCGAGCGCGCCATCTCGTCGATCATACGGATGTCAGCGATGCGTGAAACTCACGCCGATCAGGGCGTACGCACCTCGAACGGCGAGATCCGGATCTTGGTGTCCTTCGGCGAGGCATAGGACGAATCCGCTCCACCGTAGAAAGCATCGGCCTGAACGCCGCCGAACACCACCTGGGCGTTCTCGCGCAGGACGAGCTGGGTTTTTTCGATCACCTGGACGCCGTCGACCCAGACCCGCAGCACGCCATCCTTGAGCCCGGGCGTGTTCAGGACAACTTCCTGCTCGAGCCGCGTCCACTTGCCCGGCTGCAGCTTGAAGGCCTCCGGATCGATCGTCTGCGTGCGGGATTCCCCGTTCAGCGGCATCGTCGCCAGCACCTCGGACTTCCCTCCTTCGCGCCACATGAAGCGCGCCGCGAACACCGGCTTGTCGTCGCGGCCACTGTCCCCCGCGCCGTAGAGGCCCGGCAGCGTGCCGCCACGCTTGAAGTCGAAGTCGTTCGGGACCCACACCGAGTAGCCGAGACAGGCCGAAGGGGTGGAATCGAGCCGGTTCGGCCGCCACTGGAAGGCGACGCCGCCCTTGACCTGCGTGCTCTTGGGGCTGAGCGAGCCCTTGGGGAGATCGATCTCGATCACGGCCCCGGGACCATTCTTGACCCTGAGCACGCGCGTGTTGTCGATCACCCCGACGTCACGGCCGGCGAGCCGCGCCTGCAGATCGGCAGCCGTGAACAGATCGCCACCGGCATGTTCCAGCGGCAACTGCGTCAGTCCGGAATAGATCGTGCTGCACGGCGGCGCGCGTGTCGGGAACAGCGTCGTGCGCACGAAGTAGACGCCGACAATCAGGATCGCCAGTCCGCCGCCGGCGTTGAAGAGGATGGTGTTCTTGTCGAGTTTCATATCTGTGGTTCCCGTCGACGGATCACGCCCGGAAGGCGCGATTGATGTTTCGCAGCAGCGGATCGATGAGCTGGTCGAGCAGCGTGCGCTCGCCGGTCAGCAACAGCAACTCGGTGCGCATGCCCGGCACGAGTTTGAGGTTGCGCGAGATTTCGGCGGGACCATCGTCCAGCACCACCCGCGCGATGAAATAGGCCGCACCCGTTCGTTTGTCCTCGACGCTGTCGGGCGAGATCCAGGCCAGCGTTCCGCGCAGCGGGCGCTGGTCGCGCCAGGACAGCGAGGTGAGCCAGACCTTGGCCGGCATGCCCGGCT
>CAMDBL010000076.1 GCA_945889015.1 Devosia equisanguinis | reverse complement strand
GAAAACCGACAAACCGGACGCTGATTGACGCGGAACGTCAATCAAAGCGCTTGCCAATGGCGCGGCCAGCGTCAATCATCACTTCGCTCGGCCGCCTCGTCTCATCCTGATTGACGCGCCGTTCTCATCCAGATTGTCGCGCTATAGAGGACGTCGAGATGGAGCGGCCAATGCAGGTGATGTGGTACATCAACCCCAACGACGGGCCGTTCCCCTGGAGCCCGAAGGGCCGCATCCCGCCCGACCTGATGCGTTCGCGCGAGATCGCGGTGACGCTCGACAAGCGCGGCTTCTACGGCACGTTGACGGTCGGCCGCTCGCCCCTGGTCGAGACGGCGTCGTGGGTGCCGATCACCAAGACGCTGCGCTTCCTGATCCCGATCTATCCCGGCGTCACGCCGCCGATGCAGCTCGCCCAGCACGCCAAGCTGTTCGATTCGATCTCGGGCGGCCGCTTCCTGCTGAACCAGGTCAACGGCACCGACAACATCCTGAAGAGCTACGGCATCGACGTGCCCAGCGACGAGCGCTACGACATGAGCGCGGAATACTGGACGATCTTCAAGCGGCTCTACGGCGGCGATCTCTCACCCTACCAGGGCAAGTATTTCCACTACTCGGGCGCCCCCATCAACAACCTGCCGCCGGGCGAGCGCACCTTGATGGTGCAGGACCCGTACACGCCGATCTGGGGCTCGGGCAATTCGCCGGCCGGCATCAAGCAGGCGGGCGAGTTGCTCGACGTCTACCTCGCCCACATGTTCCGGCCCGACAAGCTCGCCGTGCAGATGGACGAGGCGCGCGCGATCGCCGCCAAGCACGGCCGCTCGCTGAAGATGGGCGTGCTCTCCAACATCATCGTGCGCAAGACCGAAGCCGAGGCGTGGGATCGCGCGCGCTGGGTGCTGGAGCAGACCGGCGCGGAGCAGATCGTGCGCCAGATCGAGCAGCGGCTGAAGACCGGCCGCTACAATCGCGCGCTCGGCACGCGCGAGCCCGGCGGCTTCGAGACGCTGCAGAGCGACGATCCGATGATCAAGGCGCGACTCGACGCGCTGAAGGCGGGGCGCGTGCCGGACGTGCGTGCGCTCGAATCCTATCCCAACGTGTGGGCGGGGCCGACCTCGTGGGGCGCGCTCGACGTGCTGGAGCAGGGCTGGGGCTCGTGGCTCGTCGGCAGCGCCGAGGGTGTCGCCGGGCGCATGCGCGAGATGCAGGAGGTCTACGGCATCGACGCGTTCATTCTCGCGGGATGGCCCTCGCTCGAGGAGGTCAACATCACCGCCGACCTGCTGCTGCCGCTGCTCGAGCTCGACACCGAGCCGCCCAAGCTGAAACTGTCGACGGACTGAGGGCGGGGATGCCGGCCACCCCGATACGCCAGCGCCGATGTCCAGCGCCGGCGTTGGCAGATATCAGGGCGGGCCGGCCGGCCCAGGCATCAATCGCAGAGCGCGGCGCTGATGTAGCAGACCTGGCCCATCTCGCCGGGCATGCACTTCTGCCGCGTGATCTTGGCGGACTTGTAGCCGGGCGCATGGCCGACCTTCATGCCCGAGCCCATGAACTCGATCCAGCCCTTCCAGCCGCGCGCCTGCAGTTGAGCTTCCCAGGCCTGGACCATGGCGCTGTCCTTGCTGCCGGCCGTTCCCTTGGTATGCACCGTGGTGCAGGCGGCGTTGGCGGCGCTTGCAGCCATGAGACCGACGCTGGCGACGACGATGGCCGTGAACGACTTCCGCATAAGTCCCTCCTTCGTGAATCCAAGCCTGGCGAGAATATGAGCCTGGCAATGACGGTGCCGCCTCGCGACCCCCAGGAAAAGGCTAGGCTGACTCGGGTAGGTACCGTCAACAGCTTAAAATCCACACCACCTGATTCAGAGGTTGCCTTGCCCGCTTGCAGCCAGACTTGCGCGGACATCCCGGCATCGCGGTCAGATCCGCCCGATCGAGCCGATCAGACACCCAAGTGCCGCGCCGATCAGCGTGGCAAACGTCAGCGCCATTCCGCTCACGCGAAAGGCGAACGTTTCTTTGGACTGAGACATGCCGTAGGCGTGCGAAATGCGGCCGATGATCAGACAGATGCCGAGGGCATGCAAGATGCGCGGATCGGTCTTGAGGCTTTCGGCCAGCACCAGCAACACAAGGGCCAGCGGCACATACTCGGCAAAGTTGGCATGCACTCGCATGCGGCGCAGCAGGACCTTGTCTCCGCCACCCCCGACCGCGACCTGGGCGCCGCGCCGCAAACCGATGACGCGCAGCGCGAGAACGACAAAAATCGGCGCCAGCAATCCGGCGTAGAGCGCAGTGATCGGCATCTCAACCCCTCCCCGACGTCCCGCGGGTCGAGCCCACCCGCTCAGGGAGAACGGTCGAAATCTCGCAACGGATCGCAACTGCGTAGCGGCAGCCGATTTGGCTCAACGCCATCCTGCGTCACACCGCGTCACACTTGCCGAGCCGCGCGACGCACCCTACAGAAGCCCACACACATGATCTTACCTGCGTGGTTTGCAGCGAGTGAGAGGAGAAGACCCATGGCCGACGTCACCGTTACCTTTCCCGATGGCGCACAGCGCAGCTTTCCCGCCGGCACCACCGGCGCCGACATCGCCAAGGGCATCTCGCCCTCGCTGCTGAAGCGCACCGTCGCGATGCAGCTCGACGGCGTGCTGGTCGACCTTGCCGACCCGATCACCAAGGACAGCAAGATCAACTTCGTGCCGCGCACCGATCCGGCAGCACTCGAGCTGATCCGGCACGACGCCGCGCACGTGATGGCGGAGGCCGTGCAGTCGTTGTGGCCGGGCACCCAAGTCACCATCGGCCCGGTGATCGAGAACGGCTTCTTCTACGACTTCGCCAAGGCCGAGCCGTTCCATCCCGAGGATATCGAGCGCATCGAGAAGAAGATGCACGAGATCATCGCCAAGAACGCACCTTTCACCAAGGAGGAGTGGACGCGCGAGCAGGCCAAGGCCTACTTCAAGGCCAAGGGCGAGGCCTTCAAGATCGAGCTGGTGGACGCGATTCCCGCGGACCAGACGCTGAAGATCTACAAGCAGGGCGAGTGGCTCGACCTCTGCCGCGGCCCGCACATGACCTCGACCGGTCAGATCGGCAAGGCCTTCAAGCTGATGAAGTTCGCGGGTGCCTATTGGCGCGGCGACTCGAACAACCCGATGCTGCAGCGGATCTACGGCACCGCCTGGACGACCGAGGCCGAGCTTGCCCAATACCTCAAGCAGATCGAGGAGGCGGAGAAGCGCGACCACCGCAAGCTCGGCCGCGAGATGGACCTGTTCCATTTCCAGGAGGAGGCGCCGGGCGCGGTGTTCTGGCACCCCAAGGGCTGGTCGCTGTTCCAGACGCTGATCAACTACATGCGCCGCCGCCAGCAGCAGGCCGGCTACGTCGAGGTCAATTCGCCCGACATGATGGAGCGCTCGTTCTGGGAGGTCTCCGGCCACTGGCAGAACTACGGTGAGAACATGTTCACCACGACGCTCCCCGACGAGCGCGTGTTCTGCTGCAAGCCGATGAACTGCCCGGGCCACGTGCAGATCTTCAAGCATGGCCTCAAGAGCTACAAGGAACTGCCGATCAAGATCGCCGAGTTCGGCAAGGTACACCGCTACGAGCCGTCGGGCGCGTTGCACGGCATGATGCGTGTGCGCCATTTTACCCAGGACGACGCGCATATCTTCATCACCGAAGACATGCTCGAGGCCGAGTGCATGAAGATCAACGATCTCATGCTGTCGATCTATGCCGACTTCGGCTTCGACGAGATCGTGGTGAAGCTGTCCACCCGCCCCGAGAAGCGCGTCGGCTCGGACGAGCTGTGGGACCGCGCCGAGGCCGTCATGGGCAAGGTGCTGGAGAAGATCGCCGCCGAGGGCAAGGGCAAGATCAAGACGTCGATCAACCCCGGCGAGGGCGCGTTCTATGGCCCGAAATTCGAGTACGTGCTGAAGGACGCCATCGGCCGCGACTGGCAGTGCGGCACCACGCAGGTCGATTTCAACCTGCCTGGGCGCTTGGGCGCGTTCTACATCGACGACCATTCCAACAAGATCACGCCGGTGATGATCCATCGCGCCATGTTCGGCTCGCTGGAACGCTTCACCGGCATCCTGATCGAGAACTTTGCCGGCCATTTCCCTCTCTGGCTCGCGCCGCAGCAGGCGACCGTCTGCACGATCGTGTCGGATGCGGACGATTACGCGCACGAGGTGGTGGCGAAGCTCAAGGCCGCCGGCCTGCGCGTCGGCTCGGACCTCAGGAACGAGAAGATCAACTACAAGGTGCGCGAGCATTCACTCGCGAAGATCCCGGTGCTGCTGGTCGTCGGCAAACGCGAGGCCGAGGAGCGCAAGGTCTCCATCCGGCGGCTCGGGAGCGAGAAACAGACGGTGATGGGATTGGACGAGGCGATCGCGGCGCTGACCGACGAGGCGGTTCCGCCGGATGTGCGGCGGGGGTAGGGAGGGGGCAAGTTAACCACGCGAGCGTCGAAACCTGGATTCCGAAGGGTACCGCTACCATTTCTTTGGGTCCGGAGCATCGAACACCGAGGGGCATCTGATGTCGGACGATGGTGGTGATGGATCGTTCGTGACCTCGACGAGCGCTTCGGAGGACACGGGAGCGGCCTCTGACGAACGAACTGACTTGATGGGGCTGGTCGGCTTTTGCGCCTTTACCGGGCTGCCCATCATGGCGGCGATCATTCTGCTGTATTTCGGCTTCATCGCTTACAAGGATATTCTGGCGCCAATAGCAATTGGCGCAGCGGTTATCGGTTTCGCTTATATGCTGGCAGTTGCCTGTCGAAACAGCCGTCGGGAGCATCTCAAGTACGAAGCCATGCTGAAGGCAGAAGCGCAGAATACGCCGCTTTCGACAAGCACGGGCAAGGGCAATACGGCAAGTTGAATGCCGCTGCTGTGGCCCCTGGGTTCCGGCTCTCGCTGCGCTCGGCCGGGATGACAGTCGCAATTGTGGCAATCGCTTTCATCACCTCCAACTGTCATCCCGGCCGCCGAAGGCGCGCCGGAACCCAGGGCCGCTTGCGCGACGGCGCCAACCTGCGCCGCAAACCGGGAGAGGCCGCACCGCCCCCGTGACGGCCCCCGCGCCGCCGCCTATACTCCCCTCATGACCGACACCACCGCCACTCCCGCGCCGCGCGCGCGCCGACCGATCGCCAACTCCGTGCCGGACGGCGAGCCGCTGCCCGTCGAGCGGGGCAGTCACGTCTATCTCATTGATGGATCTGGTTATATCTTCCGCGCCTTCCACGCGCTGCCGCCGCTGACACGTCCCTCGGACGGGTTGCCGGTCGGCGCGGTGCACGGCTTCTGCGCCATGCTGTGGAAGCTGATCGCGGAGGCCAAGGCGTCCGAGCGGCCGACGCATATCGCGGTCATTTTCGACCACTCGGAGAAGACGTTCCGCAACGAGATCTATCCGCAGTACAAGGCGCATCGCCCGCCGGCGCCCGAGGAGCTGATTCCGCAGTTCCCGCTGATCCGCGACGCGGTGAAGGCCTTCAACGTCGCCTGCGTCGAGCAGAATGGCTTCGAGGCCGACGACCTGATCGCGACCTACGCGCGCGAGGCGCTGGCCAAGGGCGGCGACGTCACCATCGTCTCGTCCGACAAGGACCTGATGCAGCTGATCGAGCCGGGCATCCAGATGCTCGACACAATGAAGAACAAGAAGATCGGTCCCGCCGAGGTGCTGGAGAAGTTCGGCGTCGCGCCCGACAAGGTCGTCGACGTGCAGTCGCTGGCAGGCGATTCCACCGACAACGTGCCGGGCGTGCCGGGCATCGGCGTCAAGACCGCCGCCGAGCTGATCACCACCTACGGCGATCTCGATCAACTGCTGGCGCGCGCCGGCGAGATCAAGCAGCCCAAGCGTCGCGAAAAGCTGATCGAGTTCGCCGAGCAGGCGCGAATTTCCCGCGAGCTGGTGCGCCTCAAGCAGGACGTGCCGCTGGAGGTGCCGCTCGAGACCATCGCACTGCACGAGCCCAAGCCCGCCGACCTGCTCGGCTTCCTGCGGGTGATGGAGTTCAATACGCTGACGCGGCGGATCGGCGAGGCGCTCGGCGCCGATGTCCCGGCACCGCTGGAGAAGTCGGTCGGATCGAGCCTCGGGAATGGCGGGGGCGGCAACGGCGGCAATTTGCACCGCTCACTCCCGCGCCCGGCCGGCTCCGCGCTGGCCCTGCCGAAGCCGGGCGAGGCCGCGTCCGCTCTCGCCGGCACGCCTGCAGCCGTCGTCGCCTTCCAGTCGGCCGAAGTGCGGAAGCCGGTCGACCGCGGCACCTACGAGACAGTGACGACCCTCGACCGGCTGCAGCAGTGGGTGGGCGAAGCGCAGGCGCAGGGCCGCGTCGCCTTCGACACCGAGACCACCGGCGTCGAGGCGATGCGCGTCGACCTCGTTGGCGTGTCTTTGGCGCTGGCACCGGGCAAGGCCTGTTACATCCCCCTGGCGCATTCCAAGGGCGACGGCCTCGACTTCGGCGGGGGCGATATCGCGCAGGCGCCGCTGCGCGCGACGCTCGACATCCTGAAGCCGATGCTCGAGGATCCGGCCGTTCTCAAGATCGGCCACAACGTCAAATACGACGTGCTGATGCTCCGCCGCTACGGTATCGCGGTCCACCCGATCGACGACACCATGCTGATGAGCTACGCGCTCGACGGTGGACGCGGCGGCCACGGCATGGACGAGTTGGCCGAGCGCCACCTGCACCACACCTGCATCACCTTCGACAAGGTGATCGAGCACGCGCCGGGTGCGAAGAAATCCGAGAAGACGTTCGCGGGCGTCCCGATCGACAAGGCGACCGAGTACGCCGCCGAGGACGCGGACGTTACGCTGCGATTCTGGATGCTGTTGAAGCCGCGTCTCGCCGCCGAGCGCGTGACGACGGTTTACGAGACGCTGGAAAGACCGCTGGTGGCGGTGATCTCCGAGATGGAGCGCGCCGGCATCAAGGTCGACCGCACCGTGCTCTCGCGCCTGTCGTCGGAGTTCGCTCAGACCATCGCGCGGCTCGAGGGCGAGGTGAACGATCTCGCGGGACACAAATTCAATCTGGGGTCGCCCAAACAGCTGGGCGAGCTGCTGTTCGATCGCCTCAAGCTGCCCGGCGGCAAGAAGACCAAGACCGGACAGTGGGAGACGCGCGCCAACCTGCTCGACGATCTCGCCGCCAACGAGGAATTGCCAGACAATGCCCGCAAGCTGATCAACACCATGCTGGAGTGGCGCCAGCTCACCAAGCTCCGTTCCACGTATACGGACAGCCTGCCCCAGCACGTGCAGGGCGAGACCGGCCGCATCCACACCTGCTTCTCGCTCGCCGCAACGACCACGGGCCGTCTCGCCTCGACCGATCCCAACCTGCAGAACATCCCGATCCGCACCAAGGAAGGCCGCCAAATTCGCACGGCCTTCATCGCCGAGAGGGGACATCAGCTGATCTCGGCCGACTACAGCCAGATCGAGCTGCGGGTTCTCGCCCACATCGCCGAGATTCCGCAGCTCAGAAAGGCTTTCGACGACGGCCTCGACATCCACGCGATGACCGCGTCGGAAATGTTCGGCGTGCCGATCGAAGGGATGCCCAGTGAGGTGCGCCGACGCGCCAAGGCGATCAACTTCGGCATCATCTACGGCATCTCGACGTTTGGCCTCGCCAACCAGCTCGGCATCTCGCGCGAGGAGGCGGGTGCCTACATCAAGACCTACTTCGATCGGTTCCCCGGCATCCGCGACTACATGGAGGCGACGAAGGCGTCCGCCCACGACAAGGGCTACGTCGAGACCGTGTTCGGGCGACGCATCCACTATCCCGAGATCAACACGAAGAACCCGGGCATGCGCGGCTTCTTCGAGCGCGCGGCGATCAACGCGCCGATCCAGGGCTCGGCCGCCGACATCATCCGGCGCGCGATGATCCGCATGCCATCCGCACTGCAGGCGAGTGGCCTCGACGGCACGCGCATGCTGCTGCAGGTGCACGACGAACTCGTATTCGAGGTTCCCGACGCCGAGATCGCACGCGCGCTCGCCGTGATCTCGCCTGTGATGGAGAGGGCCGCGGAGCCCGCGGTGGCGCTGCGCGTGCCGCTGAAGGTCGAGGCCAAGTCCGGCGCGAACTGGGAGGCGGCGCACTAGGCGTCGAGGTGAACCCCATGTTCCGCGGCGTCGACAGGGAAGGCTTCGAGGCTGCGCTGGAGGGGGCAGCGGTGTCGCCTCTGTTCACCGAGCAGTTCGCGCGCTTCGATCCGGTGCGCGACTGGACCTACGTCGACGCGATGGTGCACGACGGTGATCTGCGAGTGGCCGGCGACTTCCGCGTGCCCGCCTACTGCACGCTCGTTCTCGGCAATCTCGACGCCGACGGCACAGTCGACATGGAGAACGCCTACGACGAAGGCGGGCTGTTCATCGTCACTGGCAGCGTCTCGTGCCGCCACTTCATCTCCAACCATGGCGCCTGCGGCTTCATCGACGGCGACCTGTCGGCGCGAGAGTCCGTCATCAACGGCTTTGCGGATTCATCGCTCAGCATCACCGGCATTCTGACCACGCGCCTGTTCATCGGCTGCGATATCTGGGCCGAGGTCGGGGCGGGCGCT
Organism: Devosia equisanguinis; assembly: GCA_945889015.1. Lineage (GTDB taxonomy): Bacteria > Pseudomonadota > Alphaproteobacteria > Rhizobiales > Hyphomicrobiaceae > CAMDBL01. The sequence continues at coordinate 11,139 of CAMDBL010000076.1, read as the reverse complement.
CAGATGGATTACGGCGTCGGCTATTGCCTGCCGATCGGCTATCGTGACGCCGAAGCCGAGGCGATCCAGCCGCGACATTCGGAAGCCGAGACGGCACGGGTCGTCGTCCCCAGGCGCAAGGCGGACGGCTACTTGCTTGCTTCCGAGCCGTTCGCGAAGCTGATCCGCGCGGGCAAGCCGATCTTCCGCTGAAATCCCGCGAGTTGATGCACGCAGCCGAGGACGTACTGGACGCACCGGAAAAGGGCTGCACGCGTGCGCAGCCCTTCTTGTGGCGGCCTACTTGCCGCCGGAGGTGTCGACGAGCTCGATCAGCACGCTCTCCGGCCCGCGCAGGAACGCGATGCGTGTGCCCGGGCGGATGTCGTAAGGCTCGACTGTGAAGTGCGCGCCCTTGGCCTTCAGATCCTTGGCGAGAGCGTCGATGCCAGTGACACCGAGGCCGAAATGGTCGATGCCGAAGTTCGGCGCTTTCGGCGCCTCGGCCGCCTCTCCCGGCGCCGACGGTAGCAGGAAGATCATCGCCCCGCCGGCGAGCTTCACATCCACACGCGGCTTGCCCTGCTGCGTCTGCCGGATCACCTCCGCACCAAACATCTTCTCGTAGAATGCAGCCGTCGCCTCGGGATCGGGCGTGCGCAGGTGAATGTGATGAAAGCCGAATTGGGCCATGCGTGGTTTCCTCCTGGTCGATCGTGATCGCGAGCATAGGCCGCCATCGCCGCGACGGCCAGAGCATCGCATGCGGGCCAGCCTCGCTCCGGCTCGACTTGCACGTCACGGGGGTCCGCTCCTAAGCTGGCACCAAAATACCCGAGGGACGAACGCATGACCGGGGCCGTGATCACCGCCACTTCCTCCAGCAATGCGCAGCAGCTCACGGCGGAGCACCGCGCCAAGGCCATCCCAACCGCGATCAACGCCGACGAGGTGCACGCCCGCCGCGGCCGCTTGCTCGACGCGGACATTATGATCGGGATCGGTCCGTCCGGATTCATCCTGCCGGTCCGGGGCGGTCGGCTCGACGATCTCGAGCCGGCGACGCGGTTGCTCCGGCCCTGGGTGTTCGCGATCCGCGCCGACGCCGCGACCTGGCTCCAGCACTGGGAAAATCCGCCGCGCGCGGGCTGGCACGACATCTTCGCGCTGTCCAAGCGCGGCCTGCTGACGATGGAGGGCAACCTCGTGCCGCTGATGCAGCACCTGCAATTCGTCAAGGACGTGTTGGCCGCCCCGCGCACCCCCTGATCATGTCTCGAAGGCCCGCCATGCCCGCCCAGATCGAACCCATCGTCGGCCGCTACGTCCATGTGACATTGTCCGGCCGCGCCCATCGCCTCTATTTCGAGGAGGCGGGGGAGGGCATCCCGCTCGTCTGCCTGCATACCGCCGGCGCCGACGGCCGTCAGTTCCGCCATTTGCTCAACGACGCCGGGATCACCCGCCACTATCGCGTGCTGGTGCCCGACATGCCCTGGCACGGCAAGTCGTTGCCCCCCGAGGGCTACGAGCGGGAGGAGTACCGCCTCACCACGGCCGGCTACACCGAGATGGTCCGCGTGTTCTGCGAGGCGCTGGATTTGGCAAAGCCCGTGGTGATGGGCTGCTCGATAGGCGGGCGCATCGTGCTCAATCTCGCCATCGAGCACGCGGCGATGTTCCGGGCCCTGATCGGGCTCGAAAGCGCGGACTTCCAGCAGCCCTGGTACGACACGCAATGGCTCGACCGCGCAGACGTGCACGGCGGCGAGGTTTGCGCTGCCCTCGTTTCGGGAATGATGGCGCCGCAGAGCCCCTCCGTGTCGCGACACGAGACGTTGTGGATGTACAAATCCGCAGGTCCCGGCATCTTCAAGGGCGATCTCTATTTCTATCGCGTCGATGGCGATCTGCGCGGCCGTACCAAAGCGATCGACACCACGGTGTGCCCGCTTTATCTGCTCACCGGCGAATACGATTTTTCCTGCACGCCGCAGGATACGCTGCGCACCGCGAAAAGCATTGCGGGCGCGGAAGTGACGATCATGAGCGAGCTCGGTCACTTCCCGATGAGCGAGAACCCCGCGCATTTCCGCACCTACATCATGCCGGTTCTGGAAAAGATCAGGAGCGCGAAATGACCGGCTTTTCCAGGATCGGCTTCATCGGCCTCGGTGTGATGGGCGAGCCGATGTGCCGCAACATCGCGGTTAAGAGTGGCACCGAGGTCGTCGCGTTCGATCTCGATCCAGCGCCGCTGCGGCGGCTCGCGACCGCTGGCGTGAAAGCGGCCTCCAGCGCGCGCACTGCGGCCGACGGCGCCGATCTCGTGTTGATGTCGCTGCCCTCGGGCAAGCAGGTGGAGGCGGTCAGCCTGGGGCCCACTGGCTTGGTTGCCGGGGCGCGGGCAGGACAGACCTTCGTCGACCTCGGCACCAGCCCGCCTGCGCTCGCGCGCACCATCGCCCAGGCGCTGTCGGAGAAAGGCGCGCTGTTCGCCGACGCCCCCGTCGCGCGGACCCGGCAGGCGGCGGAGGAGGGAACGCTGTCGATCATGGTCGGCGCGGAGCCAAACGTGTTCGCGCGCATCCGCCCGATCCTCGCCTGCTGCGGCAGCGAGGTGACGCACTGCGGCGGCATCGGCGCGGGGCAAGTGGTCAAGATCCTCAACAACATGGTGCTGAGCGAGACCGTGGTCGCTTTGGCGGAGGCCGCCGCCATCGCCGAGGCGCAGGGCGTCGACAGGAAACTGCTGTTCGAGACGCTGACCAAGGGTTCCGCCGACAGCTTTGCGCTGCGCAATCACGGTCTGAAAGCGATCATTCCCGGCGTGTTCCCGGAGCGCGCCTTCTCAGCGTCCTACATGTTGAAGGACGTGGCCTACGCGCTGGAGATGGCGGCTGAAGGGAAGGTGACTGCAACCGGCGCAGAGACCGCGCGGGATCTCATGCAGCAGGCGATCGCGGCCGGCGACGGCGATGCGTATTGGCCGGTGATTGCGCGGGTGCTGGCACGTCCAGCAACTTCGTCGTGAAATAGGATCCAGTCCGTCGTTCCTCCCTCTCCCCGCAATAACGGAGAGGGAGGAACGCCGCTCATCAGAACCGGTAGAACTTGGCCGGGTTGTCGACCATGATACGCTTGCGCATGGCCTCGTCGGGCACCCACTTGCCGAACCAGTCTACGAGGTCGCCGTCATTGGGATTGACGACGTACTTGTTGGGATGCGGCCAGTCCGAGCCCCAGACGATATGGTCGGGCGCGGCGTCGATCAGCGCGCGGGCCATCGGCGTCACGTCGTCGTAGGGCGGCAGGTCGGTCTCGCTGACGCGGTTGGCGCCGGAAATCTTCATCCACGTGTTGCCGCGCTTCATCAGCTCGATCAGCGCCTTGAAGCCCGGCGCGGCGATCGTGTCCTTGGCCGGCTGGTAGGCGAAGTGCGCGATGGAGACCGGCACCTTGATCGAGGTCAGGATCGGCATCAACTCGATGATGTCCTTGCCCGGGAACAGGAACTCGAGATGCCAGCCGAGCCCCTTGATGCGGGCCTCGAGCTCGGGGATCTGACCGAACTCGATGGGCATGCCGCCCTTGTTGTCGGTGTTCAGGCGGATGCCGCGAATGCCCTTCTTGTCGAGATCCTCGAGCTCCTTGTCGGTGATCTCGAGGCCGCAGGCGATGACGCCGCGCGCGCGGTTCGGCGTCTCGGCGTTCAGCGCCGCCATTCCGTCGAGGATCGCCGAGTTGTCGGTGCCGTAGGTCGAGGGCTGGGAGAACACCACGCGCTCGATGCCGATCGTCTTATGCAGGTGCTTGAGGTCGGCGAGCGTGGAATCGGGCGGATTGTAGCCGCGATTGGGGTTGTGCCAGTACTTCTTCTCGAAGACGTGCACGTGGCAGTCGACCGAGCCCTTGGGCAGCGTGATCGACGGCGTCTTGGGGTTGCGATCCGGCGGCAGGCAGTCGCGGATGCCGGGATTGTCGGCGCTCATGGGTCATCCTCCTGGTGTGCGGCGAACCGGTTGTGCCGGCTCGTCCTTTGGTCGAAAGCCCGCGCATAACACACTGCGGACCGGCCCGGAAGCCATTCGCCGCACGCCAGGGCACCGGCCTCACGCCAGGAGGGCGCGTGAGGACGGCATACCGACGGCCCGCGACGAGACCTAGTGACGGCGGCCGGACTGATCCGCGTCCAGGATCGCAGCGTCATGGTACCAGCCGCTGCCACACACGGGCCGCTCCAGGCTGTCGGCCAGCCTATCGGCGCCGTACGGCTTTGGAGAGGCGCCCCGTGAACTCAACCTGGACACCGGGAATTGATAGATGGTCGCGGTCGGCCTCTGGATCTTTTCGGTCATGTTATTTCCCTATTCGAGCAAGAGTTCCAACGCGGGAAAACAGATATGGGGTCAATGTATTATATTTAAACAGATTGCCCAAGAAAAATCTGCCATTTGCCTATATTATAGGCGAGCTTTTTACTGCTCAATTGCCTAGCATCCGTCCCCGTAGCGAGGATTAGGCCTGCCAGGACTTCGGATGTACGGCGAGCACGTGAATGTCGGCGATATTGCCTCTTTCGGCAGCAAACCGACCCGCGTGCGTAAAACGGCGTCACACCGATCACACTTCCCGGCCAGCGCCACGTCGTCGCCCCACGACCGACGGGATAGCGGATGTTCAGTTTCTTCAGACGCAAGACGCCGAACAAGATCGAGGCGGTGCCCGAGCCGGTCACCGGGAGCCAGGCCGCGCCCCTCACCGCGCAATCACCGGCTCCGGCTCCGGCCATGAGCGCCCCGCTGCAAGCGCCGAATTCCGCCGCGCCGGCACACGCCACAGCGTCTCCATCCAAACCCGTATCGGCCGCCAGCCCTTCTGCCACCACCGCGCCGGCACCGATTTCCGATTCACCCATCACAACCCGGGAGAAGCCGAAGATGACGAAGTACAGGCTCGAGTATATCTGGCTCGATGGTTACACGCCGGTGCCCAATCTGCGCGGCAAGACGCAGATCAAGGCATACGAGAGCTTTCCCACGCTCGACCAGCTCCCGCTCTGGGGTTTCGACGGCTCCTCCACCCAGCAGGCCGAAGGCCACAGCTCCGACTGCGTGCTGAAGCCGGTCGCCGTCTACCCCGACGGGGCGCGGACCAACGGCGCTCTGGTGATGTGCGAGGTCATGATGCCCGATGGCAAGACCCCGCATTCGACCAACAAGCGCGCCACCATCCTCGATGATGCCGGCGCCTGGTTCGGCTTCGAGCAGGAATATTTCTTCTACAAGGACGGTCGCCCCCTCGGCTTCCCCGCCGAAGGCTACCCCGCACCGCAGGGCCCTTACTACACGGGCGTCGGCTTCAGGAACGTCGGCAGCCTCGCCCGCCAGATCGTCGAGGAGCATCTCGATCTGTGCTTGGCCGCCGGCATCAACCACGAGGGCATCAACGCCGAGGTGGCCAAGGGCCAGTGGGAGTTCCAGATCTTCGGGAAGGGCTCCAAGCGGGCTGCCGATGAGATGTGGATCGCGCGCTACCTGATGCTGCGGCTGACCGAGAAGTACGGGATCGACATCGAGTTCCATTGCAAGCCGCTCGGCGACACCGACTGGAACGGCTCGGGCATGCACGCCAACTTCTCCACCGCCTACATGCGCGAGGTCGGCGGCAAGGAGTACTTCGAAGCGCTGATGGCGGAGTTCGGCAAGAACCTGATGGACCACATCGCCGTCTACGGTCCCGACAACGACAAGCGCCTGACCGGCAAGCACGAGACGGCGCCGTGGAACAAGTTCAGCTATGGCGTCGCCGATCGCGGCGCCTCGATCCGCGTGCCGCACAGCTTCGTCAACAACGGCTACAAGGGCTATCTCGAGGATCGCCGCCCCAACTCGCAGGGCGACCCCTACCAGATCGCCTCGCAGATCCTGCGCACGATCGCCGCGGTTCCGACCGCAGCCAGCGCCGGAGCCGCCGCCGCTGCCTGAGACGCGGTGAACTTGATCGACGTCGGCGGCGGAGCGACACCTTGCTCCGCCGCCGTATTGTTTGTGTCCTCGATCATCACGCCAGGGCTTCGGCCGCCATGTTTGGACGACGAGCCTCAGACAGCAGGCTTGAGGCGACTGGGCATCTCGGCGGACGGCGCCACATCGAAGGCGCTGGTGGTCAGGCAGGTCATGGAGTACTGCCCCACAGTCGAGATGAGGCAGATCAACTCCGTCTCCCCGAACAGCTTGCTCGCCTTGTCATAGGTGGCATCCGAGAGCTTCCGCGTCGACAGCAGCTCGCTCGCCAGATCGTACGCCATCTGCTCGCGCGCATCCGAAAGGTGCGGGCGCTGCCCTGCATTGATGGTGTCGATCAGCGAAGCGTCGAGGCCGATCTTGAGACCGTTGCGCGCCTGTGCCGCCCACGGATACTCGGCCGCCCAGAAGCGGCAGACCGCCAGGATCGCGATCTGACGCTCGCGCTTGGTCAAATCCGTCTTGCCGAGCGCGAAGCCGACGTCCTGGACAGCGCGCATCAACCGGGGATAGCGGATGTAGGCATAGTGCGGACCGCCGAGTGGCCCTCCCTCCGTCTTGATGTCGTCCCAGAGCTTGGCCTGCTCCGGCGACATCTGGTCCGTCGTGAGAATGGGTATGCGGGTCATGGGACTGCTCTCCTTGGTCTTTGTGCGATGGCCAGCTTTTTTTAAGGGCCCGTCTATGCGAGGACCAGTTTATGCGATGCCGCCGGAATTGCCGCATCCGGCGCCATCTCGGTCGCGGGGCGTAAGACGGCCCCTGACAGGCCCCGCCGGGGTGCTCGAGCCCTGTTCCCTCCCGCCCTTCCAGCCTACATACTGAGCGGCCCAGGGTATACCGGCAGCAGGAGCGGACAGATATGGGTTCACATCGAGGTGCGCGCGGTCTTCGTGCGGTCTTCGCGGCGGTCACGATGCTCGCAGCCACGCCCGTCCTCGCCGCCGACTGCGGCAACGACGCCTCCGGGTTTGCGCCCTGGCTCGAAAGGCTCAAGGGGAGAGCCGCGCAGCAGGGGATCTCGTCGGCGGCGATCTCCTCCGCGCTCGCCGGCGTCACCTATGACCCGACGGTGATCCGCCTCGACCGCTCGCAGCGCTCCTTCAAGCTCTCGTTCGAGCAGTTCTACGCGCGCCGTGTCGGCACGTCCCTGATCAATCGCGGCCGCGGTCTGATGCGCACGCATCGCGCCACGCTGGACCGCATCGAAAAGCGCTTCGGGGTGCCCGCCGCCGTGATCGTCGCGATCTGGGGCCTGGAGACCAACTACGGTGGCGACAGCAGCGGCAAGTTCTCGGTGGTCCGCTCTATCGCGACACTCGCCTACGACTGCCGCCGCTCGGATTTCTTCACACCGCACCTGCTCGATACGCTGCGTATCGTCCAGCGCGGCGACCTCAGCCTCGCGCAGCTTCGCGGTGGATGGGCCGGCGAGATCGGCCACACCCAGTTCATGCCGTCCAACTACTACAAGTACGCCGTGGATTTCGACGGCGACGGCCGCCGCGATCTCGACCGCAGTGTACCCGACATGCTTGCCTCCACCGCCAACTTCCTGAAGGCACACGGTTGGCGGACCGGCCAGGGCTGGGAGCCCGGCATGGCGAACTATGCCGTGCTGAAGGATTGGAACAAGGCCGAGGTCTACCAGCGGACGATTGCGGCGATGGCAACGAAGCTGACCGCGGGACCATGAGGCCAGACCGGGGCCGGACAATCGAGTCCGGCCCCTCGATCACCTCTCACTCGATCTTGACGCCCGCAGCCTTGATTGGCACCGCCCACTTGGCGATCTCGTCCTTGACGAACTGTCCGAGATACGCCGGACTTGCCCGATCCGGCCCCATGGTCGAGTAGCCGAAGCCCTCGAGCTTCTGTCTGACCGCGGGATCGTTGTAGGCCTTCACGGCCGCCGCATTCAGTGTCTTGACCACATCAGCCGGCGCGCCCTTCGGCAGGAAGACGGCATTCCAGGTGTAGGCGGTGACGCCCTTCAGGCCCTGTTCGTCGGCGGTCGGCACGTCTGGCATGATCTTCGAGCGCTTCATCTGCAGCACCGCGAGCGCCTTTACGGTGCCGCCGTCGACCTGCGTCTTGGCCGTCGAGATCACGTCCGTGATGTAGTCGATACGTCCCCCGACGAGTTCGTTCATAGCCGGGGCCGACCCACGGAAGGGCACGTGCGCGGGCTCAATCCCGATCGCGGTGTTCAGCACGATGGTTCCCAGATGCACGGCGGCGCCGATCCCACTCGTGCCGAACTGCATCTTCTTCTGGTTCTCCTTGGAGTAGGCGATGAACTCCTTGAGATTATTGACCGGCAGATCCTTCCTCACGATCAGGATCAGCGGAATGTCGGCGATCAGCGCCACCGGGGTGAAGTCGTCGACCGAGCTGTAGGCGGGCTTGGCGTAGAGCGACTGGTTCTGCGCGTGTGTCCCGACGGTGCCCATCACCATCGTGTAGCCGTCGGGTGTCGCCCGGGCGACCCGCAGGCTGCCGGTCATGCCGCCGGCGCCGCCGACGTTCTCGATGACGATCTGCTGCCCAAGGCCCTGGCTCATCTTCTCGGCGACGATCCGCGCGAGCAGATCGGTCGGTCCACCCGCGGCAAACGGCACCACCAGCGTCATGGACTTGGTGGGATAGGTCTGCGCGGTGGCGGCCGAGGCCAAGGCGACGGCGGTGGCGGCCAGCGTGAGCAACGACTTCAACGAATTCATGCGATGTACCTCCCTTGTCATTTCGACGGTTGCGAGAATGGTCGCTGGAAACTCGCTCCGCCGCAAGAGCGATCGCAAGCAGCGATAACCCTGACCACCAGTCAAAGGCACTCCACACGAGAGATCGAAAGATTTGATCGCAGCGGCGGTGCGCACCCGGTCCGGCCTGTGTTAGGAAAGCTCATTGCCCGTGCCTCTGGTCCAACAGGCCATGCACACGACGCGCTGCCTGACCGCACTGGGGGGCACGATGACCCATTATTGTCGGCGGATCGGATTATTCGCTCTGGCCTGCGTCGTCGGCGTCTTGCTGATAGCTTCGGGCGCGATCCCGGCTGGTCTACAGGAGCCGGTCGATCTGGACGGTAAAGTTTATGCCGGTACTCTCTTGGTAGTGCACACCGGCGCGCTCCTGAACGAGCGGCTCGAGTTCGCGGCTGGCCAGCTCCAGTCCTCGGCCTCCGACGCTCTCGGTTATACGGACGGGCCATACTCCGCACGCTGGGTCGCCGGCACGATCGCCTTCGACGCCTTCACCGAGAGCCCCGCTCTGGGCTGGATGGTCTGGCGGGGACGCATCGACGGCCGCGAGCTCGATGGCTTCGCCGAGGCGCACGATCCCGGTGAGCCGCTGATCCGTTTCGAGGTGAAGGCCCATCTCGTCGACTGAGAGGGATGGGGCGCCTCGACTCCCTCGTCGAGGCGCCTTTGCGCTCACGCCTTCAGATACCCTTTCTCGAGCATCACGTGCGAGCCGTTGTGGCCGTTGACCATCTGCGTGATACGCAGATCCGCGACCAGCGAGCAGAGGATGAAGGCGTCCTCCCGATCGATACCGCGTGCCTGTGCGATCACTCCGATCATGTCGCGCAGCGCGTTTTTCGCCGCGATGTCGAGATCTGGATCGAACGCCATCGTGATCATGTGCGTCGGCGTCTCGGCGCGCGGCATGGCGAGTGTCATGTCCGTCCGCAGCGTCACCTTGAAGCGGCCCTGCAGCGCCGTCTCGATCGCGGTCAGGCAGACCTCGCCGTCGCCCTGCACCCCGTGGCCGTCGCCGACGGACAGCAGTCCGCCCTCGGCCAGCACCGGGAGATACAGCGTCGTGCCGGCGATCAGCTCCTTGTTGTCGAGATTGCCACCATGACGGCGCGGCACCATCGAGGTGATACGTCCCCAGCTCGGCGGCGGGGCCACGCCGATGTTGCCGAAGAAGGGCCGCAACGGCACCTCCCCGCCGAACGGCAATTTGCCTACCTTACGGTTCAGGTCGATGGCGATGTGATGCATGCGCGGCTCGGGAAAATCACCCGGCAGCGCGCCGCCGAGGGGGTGGATCAGCGCATAGCCCCACTCCTGGCGCGGCTGGATCTCGAGGATGTCGATCTGCAGCACATGACCGGGCTTGGCGCCCTCGACCGCAATCGGGCCGGTCATGATGTGAGGACCGATGCCGGAGCGCGCGACCTTGGCGTGGATGCCGGCATGCTCGGGCAGATGCGCAAGCCCCTTGGCCGCCGGCGGCAGGTGCTCGGGCCCGCCGCTGATCGTGTCGACCGTGATCTCGTCACCGCTGGCAATGGTCAGGATCGGCTTTTCCGCGGCATCGAAATAGCCCCAGTGCACCGTGTCCGCGCCAGCCTTCAAGGTATGCTTCGCCATCGTCGCTCTTCTCCGTCTGCAGATTCCTGGCGCTCACTCCGCAGCCATCCGGCGCAGCGTATACCGGCCGAGCATCGCGCGCAGCGCCGCAGCCTTGAGCGGCTTGCGCAGCAGCCCTGCGTCCTGGAGCTTGATGTCGCGCTGGACTTCCGGCGACTGGTCGGCGGTGATCACCACCGCGGGAATGTGGCGGCCCGTCGCCGCGCGCACCGCCGCGATCACGTCGAGGCCAACGCCCTGGTCCAGGTGATAATCGGCGAGGATCACGTCCGGAGCACGCTTGCCGGGACCGAGGTGGGCCAAGGCCTCGGCGAGCGTGCCGGCGGCCAGTACCTCGCACCCCCAGCCCTTGAGCAGCGTCGTCATGCCGTCGAGCACGGCGGGCTCGTTGTCGATGCACAGTGCGGTGACGCCGGCGAGACTTCCGGTGTGCCCCACCGAGGTCGCGACTGGCGCGTTGTCGGAAAGGCGCGCCGGTCGTGCAACAGCGCGGGGCAAGGCCACCGAGAACGCGGAACCCCGGCCAGGCTCGGACGCGACCGTCACCGGCGTGCCGAGCACCCGGCCGATGCGCTCGACGATCGACAGGCCGAGGCCGACGCCCCGCGCCAACGTCGCCGTCTCGTCCAGCCGCTGAAACTCCTTGAAGATCAACTCCTGCTTGTCGCGAGGAATACCCGGGCCGGTGTCGGCGACCATCACGACGATCTCGTCGCCATGACGGCGCGCACCGAGCAGCACCTTGCCGG
>CAMDBL010000075.1 GCA_945889015.1 Devosia equisanguinis | reverse complement strand
TCGGAACGCGATAGGCGGTGGCGAGCCGATTGGTCATGTTGGCGAGGCCGACGACGGCGTAAAGCTCGTTGAGCTGGGCGTCAGTCGCACCTTTGGCCCGGGCGGCGGCGGTATGGCTCGCCATGCAGTAGCCGCAGCTGTTGGTCACCGATACGGCGACGTAGATCAGCTCCTTCACGAGCGGATCGAGCGCACCGTCTCCCATGATCGCCTTGAGGCTTTCCCACGTCTGTTTGAGCATCCGGGGCTCGTTGGCGAGATGCTTCCAGAAGTTGTTGACGTCCTCGACGTTCCGGGTGCGCTTGATGTCGTCGTAGACGGCGCGAACCTCGGCGCTCGCGGCGGCATATTCGATCGGGTTCATGGCTGTCTCCTTTGTTGCGACGCGGGTGTCCGTGCGGCTGGCCCCGGCGGGAGCCGGAGGCAGACTATATCGCTCCTGCGCTGCCTTGGGATCGGAGACCGCGCGAGTGAGTGCGACCGTCATTCCATGAAGTGGGGCGTTCCAGGAAACGGTGGGAGATGCAAAAAGCCCGGATGCTTTCGCATCCGGGCCCGCGCCATGGGAAGGAAGTCGCGGGGGCAGGCCTTTGCGGACCTGCCCCCGACACGGGTCAGAACAGGCCTTCGATCTGGCCGGCGTCGTTGAGACGGATGACGTCGGCCGAGGGCACGCGCGGCAGACCCGGCATGGTCATGATCTCGCCGGTGATGACGACGATGAACTCCGCGCCAGCCGACAGCCGCAGCTCACGTACCGGCACCGTGAAGCCGGTCGGTGCGCCGCGCGAGTTCGGGTTGGTGGTGAACGAGTACTGCGTCTTGGCCATGCAGACGGGAAGGTTGCCGAAGCCGGCTTCCTGCAGCTCCTTGAAGCGGTTCTCGACAGAGGCGTCGCAGGTGATGTCCGAGCCGCGATAGATCTCGGTGACGATGGTCTTGACCTTGTCGCGCAGCGGCATCTCGTCGGGGTAGAGCGGCTTGAACTTGGCGACGCCGCTGTCGGCCACCTCGACCACGTGGCGGGCGAGATCCTCGATGCCGGCGCCGCCCTTGCCCCAATGCTCGCACAGGAACGCCTTCACGCCCATGCTGGCGGCGGCCTCGATCACGGCGGCGATCTCGGCCGGGGTGTCCGTGATGAACTTGTTGATGGCGACGATCGGCGGGACGCCGAACTTCTTCAAGTTCTCGAGGTGGCGCTTGAGGTTGTCGCAACCTTTGGCGACGGCGGCCACGTTCTCGTTCTTGAGATCGTCCTTGGCGACACCGCCATGCATCTTGAGTGCGCGGATGGTGGCGACGATCACGGTCGCGGCCGGGTTGAGGCCGGCTTTGCGGCACTTGATGTCGAAGAACTTCTCCGCACCCAGGTCCGCGCCGAAGCCGGCTTCGGTCACGACGTAGTCACACAGTTTGAGCGCCGTCTGCGTCGCCAGCACCGAGTTGCAGCCGTGGGCGATGTTGGCGAAAGGACCGCCGTGGATGAACACGGGGTTGTTCTCCAGCGTCTGCACGAGATTCGGCATCAGCGCGTCCTTGAGCAGGACGGTCATGGCACCGTCGCCCTTCAGCTCGCGGGCGCGGACCGGCTTACGCTCGCGCGTGTACCCGATGATGATGTTGCCGATGCGCTTCTCGAGATCCTTCAGGTCGGTGGCGAGGCAGAAGATCGCCATGATCTCGGAGGCGACCGTGATGTCGAAGCCGTCCTCGCGCGGGAAGCCGTTGGCGACGCCGCCGAGCGAGTTGACGATCGAGCGCAGGGCGCGGTCGTTCATGTCCATGACGCGGCGCCAGGCGATGCGGCGCTCGTCGATACCGAGGCTGTTGCCCCAGTAGATGTGGTTGTCGATCAGCGCGGAGAGCAGATTGTGCGCGGAGGTGATGGCGTGGAAGTCACCGGTGAAGTGGAGGTTGATATCCTCCATCGGGACGACCTGGGCGTAGCCGCCGCCGGCAGCACCACCCTTGACGCCGAAGCACGGCCCGAGCGAGGGCTCGCGCAGGCAGCTCATCGCCTTCTTGCCGATGCGATTGAGGCCGTCGCCGAGGCCGACCGTGGTGGTCGTCTTGCCTTCGCCGGCCGGCGTCGGGTTGATGGCGGTGACCAGGATCAGCTTGCCGTCCTTCTTGGACTTCAGGCTCTCGATGAAGTCGAAGGAGATCTTTGCCTTGGTGTGCCCGTAGGGCTGCAGCTTGTCGGCGGGGATGCCGATCTTGGCGCCGATCTCCAGGATCGGTTTCATCTTCGCGTCGCGCGCGATCTCGATATCGGACCTGACCGTGGACACTGCTGTTCCTCCCGTTGGTTTCTTGTCGGTTGATTTGGCGTCGGCCGCGGGCTTGGGCGCGGGCGGATCGAACGTCGAGCCGACAAGCAGGTCGGCGGACTTGGCGAATTCGTTGGCGGCGATCTTCTGGCCTTTGCCGGCGCGCACGCGCTTGACGAGGATGCGGCCGTCGCCGGCAGCGACCGTGATGCCTTCCTCGGAGATGGCGACGATCTCGCCGGGAATGCCGGCACCCGACAGACGGGCGGCATCGTAGATGTCGACCTTCTCGCCCTTGATCGTGGACCAGGCGCCCGGCGCGGGGTTGGCGGCGCGGATGATGTTGTAGACGTCGGCCGCCGACTTCGACCAATCGATCTCGGCCAAGTCCTTCTTGAACCAGCTCTCGTAGGATCCCTTCTTCGGGTCGGCCTTCAGGCCTTGGTCGATCTTCGGCGCCTTGCCGGCCTTCACGAGATCGAGCGATTCCAACATCGCGTCGACGCCGATTGGGAACAGCTTCTTGAAGTAGACGTCGCCGAGCGTCTCGTCCGGCCCGATGTCGACATGCTTCTGCAGCAGGATCGGACCTTCGTCCAAGCCCTCGTCCGGCCAGAAGATGGTGAGTCCGGTCTTGGTCTTGCCCATCGCGATCGGCCAGTTGATCGAGGAGGGGCCGCGATGATCCGGCAGCAGCGAGGGATGATACTGGAAGGTGCCGAGCTTGGGCGCGTCGAGCACCGGCTGCGGCACGAACAGCAGCACGTAGGCCATCATGCAGACGTCGGCGTTGAACGAGCGCATCAGCTCGAGCGCCTCCGGCGTCTTCCAGCTCTTGGGCTGATGGAGCGGGATGCCCTTCTCCTTGGCGAGCAGCGCGAGCGGATCCTCGGGCTTGCCTTCCTTGTTGGGCGCGCAGCAAACCGCGACGACGTTCTCGCCCCTGGCGAGCAGCTTCTCGAGCACGGCCTTACCGAAGGCATCCTGCCCGTGGACGACGATACGCATTGTTGGGGTTCCCCTGGGAGTTGGTGTCAGTGCAGAGGGGAGTGGGGAGTAGGGAATAGGGAGTGGGAAAGCGCAAGTCTTGCTCCGCTTCCCTACTCCCCACTCCCTACTCCCTACTCCCTCGAATTCATTCCGCTGCCGCCTTCTTGGCTGGCGGCGTGGTGGCGCCGGCGGCCTTGATCGCGGCGACTTCGTCGGCGGTATAGCCGAGCACCTGGCCGAGGATTTCGTCGGTATGCTCACCGAGTAGCGGCGAACGAGTCACCTCGGCCGGGCTCGCCGACAGCTTGATCGGGTTGCCGACCGACAGATACTTGCCGCGCGTGGGATGATCGACCTCGACGACGGTGCCGGTCGCGCGCAGCGACTGGTCCTCGGCGAGCTCGGCCATCGACAGGATCGGACCGCAGGGAATGTCGCGCTCGTTGGCGAGCTTCATCACCTCGAATTTGGTCTTGGTGATGGTCCACTGCTCGATGGTGTCGAAGATCGCCTTCAGCTTCGGCAGCCGCGCCGGTGGCGTCGCGTACTCCGGGTCCGTCTTCCACTCGGACTTGCCGATCAGATCGCAGATCTTCTCCCAGACGGGCGCCTGCGTGATGAAATAGATGTAGGCGTCGGGATCGGTCTCCCAGCCCTTGCACTTCAAGATCCAACCGGGCTGGCCGCCACCCGAGTCGTTGCCGGCGCGTGGCACCGCCTTGCCGAACGGGATGTTCTGGCCGAACTGGCTGTACTCCTTCAGCGGTCCATGAGCGAGGCGCTGCTGGTCGCGCAGCTTGACGCGGCAGAGATTGAGCACGCCGTCCTGCATGGCGCAGGTGACGAGCTGGCCCTTGCCGGTCATCGTGCGCTGGTAGAGCGCGGTGACGATGCCGAGCGCGAGATGCAGGCCGGTGCCGCTGTCGCCGATCTGGGCGCCGGTGACGAGCGGCGGCCCTTCGCGGAAGCCGGTGGTGGAGGCGGCGCCGCCGGTGCACTGTGCGACGTTCTCGTAGACCTTGCAGTCCTCGTAGGGGCCGGGGCCGAAGCCCTTGATCGAGGCGACGATCATGCGCGGATTGAGCGACTGGATCTTCTCCCAGGTGAAGCCCATCCGGTCGAGCACGCCGGGGCCGAAGTTCTCGACCAGCACGTCGCAGCTCTTGATCATCCGCTCCAGGACTTCCTTGCCCTTGGGGTTCTTGGTGTCTAGCGTGATCGAGCGCTTGTTGTGGTTCAGCATCGTGAAGTAGAGGCTGTCCACCTTGGGAATGTCCTGCAGCTGGCCGCGCGTGATGTCGCCGACCCCGGGACGCTCGACCTTGATCACGTCGGCGCCGAACCAGGCGAGAAGCTGCGTGCACGTTGGGCCAGATTGCACGTGGGTGAAATCCAGAATGCGGACGCCGTCGAGTGCTTTGGTCATTTCGTTTCTTGCCTCCACTTTGATGTATCTGCCGGCGCCATCTGCTCCGGGCTTGACTGTGTCACGGTCGTTTCAACTCGGCTTGCCTCGTGCTGCGACCAGCGCCGCCATGTCGTTCGAGCCGCCCTTCTCGACGAGGCCAGCCTCGACGCCCGCCCGATCAGCCTCGGGCCGGTTCTGGCTGACCTTCCACTTGCCCTCGATGCGGGCGATCGGGATCTCGATGCCGACGATGCCGCGAATCTGAGCGGCGACGAACGGCTCGGGTGCGTCGTCGACTTTCCACGGGGTGGCGCGCGGGTGCTCCTGCAGGTCGGTCAGTGCATGTATCTGGCGGCTGAGCCAATCGGCGTCGTCGAAGATCTGCGGCCGGCCCCAGGCGTGCACCGTGGCGTAGTTCCAGGTCGGCACGACCTTGCCCGTCTCACGCTTGGTCGCGTACCAGGACGGCGTGATGTAGGCCTGCGCTCCCTGGAACACGACGAGGCATTCGTCCGCTGTCTGCAGCTCGCGCCACTGCGGATTGGCGCGGGCGACGTGGCAGCGGAGCGTACCCTTCTCTCCCGCGGCGGCATCGAGCACGAACGGGATCGGATTGGCCACAAGTCCGCCGGCGCCCGCCGAGACCAGAAGGCCCAGCGGATGCGCACGGATGAGGCTGTGCTGGGCGTCCAGCGCGTCCTCGCGGAAATGTGGCGGCAGGTACATGGCGGTCCTAGAAAGTCACACGTCGGTAGATCTGCTCGACGGGAAGTGTCAGTCCCGCGCTGGTGAAGGTCACTGAATCTTCCAGGAAGAAGTGCTCCGGTCTCCAGGCATTGCTCCGGCGGAACAACTCGACTTGGGGCACATCCTGCGCAATCAGCACGAATTCCTGCAAAGTCGGTATTTGGGTGTATGCTGCGAATTTTTCGCGGCGGTCCTCGCGCGGGGTCGAAGGTGAAAGAACCTCGCCGAGTATCGACGGCTTTTCGCGAAAGAGCCGCTCGCGATCGCCGGCATCACACGAGACCATGAAGTCGGGATAGTAGAAGTCCTCGGCTGCTTCGGTGGCGATCCTCAACTTCATGGATTGTTCGAAGACTTGGCAGGCGTCGGGGAGGTGCGTGGAGAATGCGATCAAGAGATTGCCCGCGATGATGTTGCGCCGATCCGTGCTGCCGACAATTGCATAGATGATGCCGCCGACGAGTTCGTGGCGCACCGACGCGCCCTTCTCGAAGTCGAAGTATTCAGACGTCGTCAGGCGCTTCGGCAGCCGAACGGCTTGGCTCATGGCAATTCTCCGCTTCCGTTCGGAACAGTCGTGGCAGCCCCGAACGGATCACACATTGACGCTCAGGCCTTCTTCTTCACGACGCTCTGCGGGTTGAGGTTGCCGATGCGGCCCGACTCGGTGCCGGCCTTCTCGTCGATGACGGCGTTGATCAGCGTCGGCTTGCCGGAGGCAAGCGCCTCGCGCACGGCGCGGCCGAGCTCGTCGGGCGAGGTGGCCGTGATGCCGACGCCGCCGAACGCCTGCATCATCAGATCGTAGCGCGCGTTCTTGACGAACACGGTCGGCGCCACGTCAGCGCCGCCGGTCGGGTTGACGTCGGTGCCGCGGTAGATGCCGTTGTTGTTGAACACCACCACACAGACCGGGAGATTGTACCGGCACAGCGTCTCGATCTCCATGCCGGAGAAGCCGAAGGCGCTGTCGCCGACCACGGCGAGCACCGGCTTGCCGGTCTCCACCGCCGCTCCCGCTGCGAAGCCCATGCCGATGCCCATCACTCCCCAGGTGCCGACGTCCAGGCGCTTCCTCGGCTCGTAGATGTCGATGATCGAGCGAGCGAAATCGAGCGTGTTGGCGCCCTCGTTGACGAGGATCGTGTCGGGCTTCTCCTTGATGATGGTGCGCAGCGCGCCGAGCGCGCCGTGGAAGTCCATCGGCACGTTGTTGTTCTGCAGGCGCGGCGCCATCTTGGCGATGTTCTCCTCACGCTTGGCCTTGATCGCGGTGGTCCAGGCGGCTGGCGCGGCGGGCCAATTGGCGCCCATCTCGTGCAGCATCATCGACACGCACGAGCCGATGTCGCCGACGATCGGCGCCTGGATCGCGACGTTGCTGTCCATCTCGGTCGGGGCGATGTCGATGTGGATGAACTGCTGCGCGCCGCGCTCGCCCCAGGTCTTGCCTTTGCCGTGCGACAGGAGCCAGTTGAGGCGCGCGCCGATCAGCAGGACGACGTCGGCCTCCTTCAGGCAGGTCGAGCGGGCGGCCGCCGAGCACTGCGGATGCGTGTCGGGCAGCAGGCCCTTGGCCATGCTCATCGGCAGATAAGGCGCGCCGGTCTTCTCGACGAAGGCGCGAATGTCGGCATCGGCCTGCGCGTAGGCGGCACCCTTGCCGAGGATGATCAGCGGCTTCTTGGCGCTCTTCAGCAGATCGAGTCCGCGGCGCACGGCCTCGAGCGAGGGGATCTGTCGCGGGGCGGGGTCGATCACCTTGATCAGCGTCTTGGCCGCTTTTGCAGCGTCCATGGCCTGTCCCAGCATCTTCGCCGGCAGGTCGAGGTAGACGCCGCCGGGACGGCCCGAGCAGGCGGCGCGGATGGCACGTGCGACGCCGACACCGACGTCCTCGGCGTGCAGCACACGGAACGCGGCCTTGCACAGCGGCTTGGCGATGGCGAGCTGGTCCATCTCCTCGTAGTCGCCCTGCTGCAGGTCGACGATCTCGCGCTCGGAGGAGCCGGAGATCAGGATCATCGGGAAGCAGTTCGTCGTCGCGTTCGACAGCGCGGTCAGGCCGTTGAGGAAGCCGGGGGCGGAGACCGTGAGGCAGACGCCGGGCTTCTGCGTCAGGAAGCCGGCAATGGCGGCGGCCTGGCCCGCATGCTGCTCGTGGCGGAACGAGATCACGCGCATGCCCTCGGCCTGGGCGAAGCGAAGCAGGTCGGTGATCGGAATGCCGGGTACGGCGTAGATCGTATTGATGTCGTTGAGCTTCAGCGCATCGATGACGAGATGCATGCCGTCGGTCAGGTCGGCAGTGGCTTGGGGGGCGTCGTTCGTGGGCGCTGCTTGGGCCGACATGGGGCTCTCCGCTGTTGATCGAGGTGTGTCGTTCGAGGGTTTTTTCGGTTTCAATCGAGATTGACGTAGCGCTCGACATGATCGCGCAGGCGGAGCGTGTGCTCGCGTACGAGGCGTTCGGCCCGCTCGGTGTCGCGTGCCTCGAGGGCGGCCACGATCTCCTTGTGATCGACGATCGAGCGGCGGGCGCGGTCCATTTCGAAGATCGTGCGCTGGCGGATGCCACGCACGTGCACGAACAGGCTGTTGGTCGTCTCGACGATAAGTGGGCAGTTGCCGAGCAGAATGATCGCCTGGTGGAATTGGATATTGGCGTCGGAGTACTCGCCCATCTGCTGGGCGATCTCGTCCTGACTGAAGCGATCGACGAGACCATGCAGGCGCGAGATGTCTGCGTCGGCGGCCTCTTTCGTCGCCAGGCGGGCGGCCATGCTCTCGAGTGCCGCCCACACCGTGATCATGTCGAGGATCTCGGCCTTGGTCTTGCGCACGATGAAGATGCCGCGGCGCGGCACGATGCGCACGAGGCCCTCCTGGTCGAGCTGGGCGAGGGCCTCGCGCAGCGGCGTGCGGGAAACGCCGAAGCGGGCGGAGAGATCGCGCTCGTCGAGACGCAGTTCGGCATCGCCGGCATAGATGTTCATCGCCATGATGGCCGACTTCAGCGCCTCGTAGGCCCGCGCCTTGAGGCTCATGCCGTCTCCGATCGGAGCGATCTTGAGCTGTGACTGCGCCATGTCGATTGCGGCCGGTGGCCCGCCTCCCTGCCGACGCGAAAGCATCGGTACTGAACGTATTCGACATCGGGCTCTGGGGCCCGTTGGTGGCACTTTGTATACCAGCAAAACGAGACTGGCAATCGCCAATGCGACGGATGGGAAAACTGCCCCCGCGCTCCCGCTTGTTGCAAGGCAAAACGATATTGCACCTGCACATGCATTGAGCTGGTTGCGCATATTTCCAGCGTGCACTACGGTATATGGAATACCAATAAGCGGAAAACCGCATCGTCCGTTTGGCGCCTGCATCCGACAAAACACAATCAACGGAGCAGCGCCGTTTCAGGCCACCGCACGGCCGAGGTAATTTGCCGTGCTCGTGTGGCTCTCTGCGATCCGTCGCGGGGTACGAGAGGGGAGGACACGGTGGAAGAGATCGCATCGTTGATGCACGGTTTCGCAGTCGCTCTGACACCGTTCAATCTCGCGCTCATGTGTGTCGGCATTCTGCTCGGCGTGATCATCGGCGTCCTGCCCGGTCTCGGTGGCGCCAACGGCGTCGCGATCCTGCTGCCGCTGACATTCACCATGCCGCCGACCTCGGCAATCATCATGCTCTCCTGTATCTACTGGGGGGCCTTGTTCGGCGGCGCCATCACCTCGATCCTGTTCAACATCCCCGGCGAGCCCTGGTCGGTCGCGACGACGTTCGACGGGCATCCGATGGCACAGCAGGGCAAGGCCGACGAGGCGCTGACGGCCGCCTTCACGTCCTCGTTCATCGGCGCGCTGTTCGCCGTGATCCTCATCACCTTCCTCGCGCCGCTGATCGCCAAGTTCGCGTTGCAATTCGGCCCGGCGGAATTTTTCGCGGTGTTCTTCCTGACGTTCGCGAGCTTCGTCGGGATGGGCAAAGGCTCGCCGTTCAAGGTCGTCGCCGCGATGACCCTCGGCTTCGTGCTGGGCGCCGTCGGACTCGACAAGATGACGGGCAGCCTGCGGCTCACGTTCGGCAGCGAGCATCTGCTCAGTGGCTTCGACTTCCTGATCGCCGTCATCGGCCTGTTCGGCATCGGCGAGATCCTGGCCTCGGTCGAGGGAGGGCTCGCATTCACCGGCGCCCGCGCCACCATCCGCCTCGACGCCGTGCTGCAGACCTGGAAGAAGCTCGCGAAACTCTGGGCGACATCGCTGCGCAGTTGCGTGGTCGGCTGCTGGATGGGGATCACCCCGGGCGGCGCGACACCGGCCTCGTTCATGAGCTACGGCCTCGCCAAGCGCTTCTCAAAGAACGGCGCCCGCTTCGGCAAGGGAGAGCTCGAGGGCGTCGTGGCTCCCGAGACCGCCGCGCATGCGGCCGGCACCAGCGCCCTGCTGCCGATGCTGACACTCGGCATTCCCGGATCGCCGACCGCCGCCGTGCTGCTCGGTGGCTTGATGATCTGGGGCCTGCAGCCTGGACCGATGCTGTTCATCGAGCAGAAAGAGTTCGTGTGGGGCCTGATTGCCTCCATGTACCTCGGCAATATCGCCGGCTTGATCATCGTATTGACCTGCGTGCCGCTGTTCGCCGCCATTCTGCGGGTGCCGTTCTCGATCATCGCGCCGATCATCCTGGTGGTCTGCGCGGTCGGCGCATACACGGTCCACAACTCGATGTTCGACGTCTGGATGATGCTGGTGTTCGGTGTCGTCGGCTACCTGTTCCAGAAGCTCGGCTATCCGCTGGCGCCACTGGTTCTCGCCATCGTGCTCGGCGACAAGGCCGAGGAAGGCTTCCGGCAGGCCTTGCTCGGCAGCCAGGGCAGCCTGTCGATCTTCTTTTCCAACTGGCTGGTCGGCGGCATCATGGCGCTCGGCCTGCTGCTGCTGTTCTGGCCGGCGGTTGCCTGGATCTGGGAGCGCCTCGGTGCTGGCCGCAAGGCCGGACAGGCCACATGAACTTCAAAACTCGCGGTGACTATCGTCGGCGCCGCGAGAGACAAGACGACGACGAGCGGCGTTCCGTCGGGAATCAACTTGGCGGGAAACGAAAAAGGGAGCCTTCATCATGTCGGCACGAGCGATGATTTCAAGTGCGACGGAGTTGCTGCGATCGGCGAGCCTGCTCGCTGTCGGCTGCCTCGGCCTCGCCGCTTCGGCGATACCTGCGGCCGCGCAGAGCTGGGAGCCCACCAAGCCCGTCACCTTCATTATTCCGGCCGGTACAGGCGGTGGTGCCGATCAGATGGCCCGCTTCATTCAGGGCATCGTCAGCAAGCACAGCCTGATGAAGCAACCGATGGTGGTGGTCAACAAGGGCGGCGGTGCCGGTGCGGAAGGCTTCCTCGAGGTCAAGAAGGCCAACGCTGATCCGCATACGATCATCATCACGCTCTCCAACCTCTTCACCACGCCGCTCGCGACCGGCGTGCCGTTCAACTGGAAAGATCTCACGCCCGTCCAGATGTTGGCCCTCGACCAGTTCGTGCTCTGGGTGCCGTCGGATGCGCCCTACAAGACGGCCAAAGAATACATCGAGGCCGTCAAGAGCGGCCCCGACAAGTCCTTCAAGATGGGCGGTACGGGCTCAAAGCAGGAGGACCAGATCATTACGGTCGCGCTCGAGAAGGTGACAGGCGGCAAGAAGTTCACCTACGTGCCTTATGGCGGCGGTGGCACAGTCGCCGTGCAGCTCGTCGGCAAGCACATCAACTCGTCGGTCAACAATCCGATCGAGGCGGTCTCGCAGTGGAAGGCCGGCGCGCTGCGGCCACTGTGCATCTTCGACGACAAGCGCAGCATCTACAAGGGAAAGGTCACGGCGGACATGGCCTGGACCGACATCCCGACTTGCAAGGAGTCGGGCGTCGATGTCGACTATCAGATGCTGCGCGGCATCTTCATGGGCCCCGGCGCCAAGCCTGAGCAGATCGCCTTCTACGTCGACCTCATGAAAAAGGTGATGGCCACCCCCGAGTGGAAGAAATTCATGGAGGATGGCGCCTTCAATCAGACGAGCATGAGCGGCGCCGAGTTCAAGAGCTGGGTCGAGAAGGCAGAGAAGACCCACTACGACCTGATGAAAGCGGCGGCCTTCCTCGCTGCCGGGAAATAGCCGCTCGATCCAGCCAGGACGCAGCCCTCCACGGCTGCGTCCTGGCTCGCAGGTGTCAGCGCAAGCAGCAAGAGATCGACGATGCAGAACGAGAACGAGGGTCCAGCCGAGCCTGCCCTGGTGACCTATCGCACGATGGAACTCGTGGTCGCGGCGGTGCTGCTCGCCGGCAGTGCCGTGGTCATGTACGACAGCGTCCGCATCGGGCATGGCTGGGACGCCGGCTCGGGTCCAGCGCCCGGCTACTTCCCATTCTATATGGCGCTTCTGCTCGCGGTGGCCGGCGGCGTCAGCTTCCTGACCGCAGCGCTCGCCCGCGGCGACGACGGCGGCACCTTCATCACGCGCCGCGCGTTCGTCAGCGTCATCTCCGTTCTGTTGCCGACGCTGGCCTTCGTCGCCGCGATCGAATGGCTCGGCATCTACGTGGCAGCGGCAATCTTCATCGGCTGCTTCATGGTCGTGTTCGGGAAGCAGCCGGTCTGGCGCGCCGCCCTCGTCGGCTGCGGGGTGCCGCTGCTTCTGTTCTTCATGTTCGAGCGCTGGTTCCTCGTACCTCTACCTAAGGGTCCACTCGAAGCCGCGCTTGGCTTCTAGTCGGGTTCCGTGCATTAGAGATGCGCGGCGAGGGTAGGTGGAACGTCCTTGCGCGCTCGATGGCCGGGCGAACGACGTAGACGGCCGAGCGCGCGGACGAATGAAGGCAAACCCGCTGCCGAAGCGCGGGATAGCCGCGAAGAGCCGGAAAGCCGAGGGAAGGGACAATGGGCGATCAATTCGTACAGTGGTTTCAGACGGCATTGGGCGAGAATGGCGGATTTGCCATCCAGATCATGAAGATCATCTGGATCAACATCCTTCTTTCCGGCGACAACGCCGTGGTCATTGCGCTGGCCTGCCGGTCCTTGCCGCCGAAGCAGCGCATGTGGGGCATCATCCTTGGAGCCGGCGCTGCCGTCGTTCTGCGCGTCATCTTCACTGTCGGAATCCAGTACGTACTGACCGTCCCGTATCTCAAGCTGATCGGCGGCCTGCTGCTGTTCTGGATCGCGGTCAAGCTGGTGATGGGCGAGGAGGCCGACGAGGACTCGATCGCAGGCAGCGACAACCTGTGGGGCGCAGTCCGGACCGTCGCCATCGCCGATGTGGTGATGAGCCTCGACAACGTGCTGGCGATCGCTGCCGCGGCGCGCGGCCATACCGGACTGATCATCTTCGGGCTCGTCATCTCGATCCCGCTGATCGTCGCCGGCGCGACCCTCATCATGGGCCTGCTGACGCGCTTCCCGATCCTTGTCTGGGCCGGTGCGGCGCTGCTCGGCTGGATCGCGGGCGAGTTGTTGTTCGAGGAGCCGATCCTGCATCACTACTTCCAGGAAGGCGCCAACGCTCTGTCGATCACCCATCACCAGATGGAGAAGGTCGCGGCAGCCGTCGGAGCGGCAGTCGTCGTAATGCTTGGCTGGGTGATGACGCGCGGCCACAAGCACGAAACGGTCGGTCATTGATCGTCCGGCGGTGGTGCTGGCGAGGGGCGGGCAACCTCCCCGTGTTTACGCCACCGCAACTTTGCTTTCCCAGGGCCATCGGGTCACGGTATATGGCATGCCAGACAGCGGGCGTCGCGAGTCTGTCTGGCGGAGCCTAAGAAATGGCGTCGAAAGAGACCGACAGGGTAGGAACCATGGGGAAGCTAGGTGGCGTCGTCGGAGCCGGCAAGCCACGCGGTGTCCATCCCGGCGCCGGACGCCGGTCTGCGTCGCTGTTCCCGAAGGGCCGCGTTCTGCATCAGACGGAGTTGGAAAGCGTCCGCTCGATCATCGGCGCCGGGCCATACGAGCGCGCCCTGCTTATCGAGTACCTTCATGCCATTCAGGATCGCGAAGGCTGCCTTCCCGCCGCGCAGCTGCACGGCTTGGCGGAGCTGATGCGCATCCCGATGGCCGAGGTCTACGAGGTGGCGACGTTCTATGCCCACTTCGACGTCGTCCAGGACGGTGAGCCGAAGCCACCCAAGATCACCATCCGCGTCTGCGACAGCCTTTCCTGCATGCTGGCGGGTTCCGAAGCGCTGCTGGCGGCGCTCGAGAAGGAGAGCATGGCCGATGTCCGTGTCGTCCGCGCGCCGTGCATCGGCTCTTGCCACACCGCGCCCGCGGTCGAGGTCGGCCATGCCCACGTCGACCACGCCGATGTCGCCAAGGTGAAGGCGCTGGCCGGCTCCGGTCATGTCGAGCCGATGGTGCCCGCCTATCAGACTTTAGCGGCTTACGAGGCGAATGGCGGCTATCGCATGCTGCGCGATTGTCTCAGCGGCAAGCTGAAGCCGGACCAGGTGATCGCAACCCTGTCCGACGGTGGTCTCCGTGGTCTCGGCGGCGCCGGCTTTCCGACCGGCCGCAAATGGGGGCTGGTGAGGAGCGAGGCGCTGTCCGGCGGGCCCAGGCCGCTGATGGCGGTCAACGGTGACGAGGGAGAGCCCGGCACGTTCAAGGACCGGCACTACCTCGAGACGGCCCCGCACAATTTCCTCGAAGGCATGCTGATCGCGGCCTGGGCGGTGGAGGCCGAGGAGGTCTTCATCTACCTGCGCGACGAGTATCCGGCCGCTCGCGCGATCTTGCTGTCCGAGATCGCCAAGCTGCGCGAGGCGGGCCTCGCCCCGCACGTCCGGATCTCGCTTCGCCGCGGGGCAGGCGCCTACATCTGCGGCGAAGAATCCGCGATGATCGAGTCCATCGAAGGCAAGCGCGGCCTGCCGCGCCATCGCCCGCCCTATGTCGCCCAAGTCGGCATCTTCAACCGGCCGACGCTCGTCAACAACATCGAGACGCTCTACTGGGTGCCGTTGATCCTGGCCAAGGGGGCGGCCTGGTTCGCCGGCCAGGGAAAGAATGGCGCCAAGGGTCTGCGCAGCTACTCCGTCTCCGGTCGCGTGAAACGGCCGGGTGTCGTGCTCACCGCTGCCGGCACCACCGCGCGGGAGCTGATCGAGCTGTGCGGCGGCATGACCGACGGCCATCATTTCAAGGGCTATCTGCCGGGTGGCGCATCGGGCGGCATCCTGCCCGCTTACATGGCCGACATTCCGCTCGATTTCGGTCAGCTCGAGAAGCACGGCTCGTTCGTCGGCAGCCACGCGGTCGTCATTCTGTCCCACCAGGACGACATCAAGGCGGTTGCGCTCAATCTGATGCGGTTCTTCGAGGACGAGAGCTGCGGCCAGTGCACGCCCTGCCGCAACGGCACCGAGAAGGCTGTTCAGCTGATGGCCGCCGAGCACTGGGATGCGAAGGTGTTGGCCGACTTGGCGCAGGTTATGGCGGATGCCTCGATCTGCGGCCTCGGCCAGGCCGCGCCCAATCCGCTGCGCAGCGTGTTCAAGTATTTTCCGGAGGATCTCAGGTGACCGTCCAGGCCGTCCCCACGGTGCAGATCGACAACGAGCGCGTGCGCGTCACCGAGTGGCGGTTCGCGCCAGGCGCGGAGACCGGGTTCCACGAGCACGGCATGGACTACGTCGTGGTACCGTCCGGCGACGGCCGCTTGAAGCTGGTCGGACCAGACGGCACGATCAGCTTCGCCGAACTGAAGCTCGGCCAGTCCTACACGCGCAAGTCCGGCGTGAAGCACAACGTGATCAACGCCAACGACTTCGAGTATGCTTTCGTCGAGATCGAATTGAAGGACCGGTAGCGTCATGAACGTCGCGTCTAACGTTGCTCTCGCGCTCGCCTGCACCGCTGCCCTGGTGGTGACGGCGATCGCCTCGCCGCCGCCGCACCAGCGCGACGGGGGCTCCGCCACGCAGCAGGCGCTCGCGGCATTGCCGGCCGATGCGCGCAAGGTGTCGAGCCTGCGGCGCGCCGAAGTAGACGGCCTTCTCTCCGGCCGTGGCCTCGGTCTCGCCAGCGCTGCCGAGCTGAACGGCTACCCGGCGCCCTACGATGTACTGGCCTTCGCCGACGAGCTCGGCTTGGATGCTGATCAGCACGGCGCGGTGCAGCAGGCTTACGACCGGATGAAGTCGAAAGCCGTGGAGGCCGCGGCGCGCTACGTCGCCGCCGAGCACGCGCTGGACGAGGCGTTCCGCTCGCAGGCCTCGCCGACACTGCTGACGGAGCGTGTCGGCGCCGCCGAGCGCCGCCGCGCCGAGCTGCGCCTGATCCATCTCGCCGCGCATCTCGAGATCTCGCCGCTGCTGACGGCGAAGCAGCGCCAGCTGCTCGGCGAGCTGCAGGGAACCGGCGCGCGATCAGAGAACCACTGACGGGGAGGCTGCTGCTCGTCGATGACCGCCGGAACGTCCAGTCCGCATCCCTCAACCGAGGCGTTGCGCCCGCTCCGGCCACAAGGCCTTGAGACCGGACGGCAATTGCGCGACGACGTCCTTGATCTCGCCGGGATCGCAATGCTGAGACAGCAGCGAGAACACGTCGCGGGTCGCGCGCTCGACGTCGATCGGATGGGGTCGCAACCGCTCCGCCAGCTCCTCGAAGAACCGCTCCTGCGTACGCACTTTTTCCGGCAGTCGCGACGGTGTCCAGCCCTCGTACCAGACGCCGCGAATGATCAAAGGCAACTGTGCGCCGAGGTCGATCGCCTCTTGCGGGGTCAGCCGGTCGCGGAGCTGGTGCAGGACACCGCGAAGGACCACATAGGCTTCTTGCTCGTCGGTCAGATCGCCGACATCGCGCAGCTCCTTCAGCCAGACTTGCGTTTGCTGCAGGGCGTGAGCAATCGTCGCCGGAACGGTCATCGCGCTTACTCCTCGCTTCAGGTAAAGTCGGGGCTTCAGGTAAAGTCGGGGCTTCAGGTAACGTCGGGGCTTCAGGCCAAAGCTGGGTTTAGGACCAAGGCTGGCAGAATGGCCATCCGCGTCGCTTCCTGTCGTTGCGCCCGGTCAATCACTCCGCCTGGTGCCGTCGTCGAAGGCCGTATCTCAACCCGGTTCCGTCTAAACCATCGCTCGCGCCGCTGTGTTTCTCTTGCGGACGCCCAAATCGCCAAAAGGGTTCAGCCATGACCGAGACCATCAAGTTCACGCTCGACGGCTGCGAGGTCGAGGCGGCGCCCGGCGAGACCATCTGGCAGGTAGCCCAGCGTCAGGGCACGACGATCCCTCACCTGTGCTGGCATCCAGCCCCAGGCTACCGCGCCGACGGCAATTGCCGCGCATGCGTGGTCGAGGTCGAGGGCGAGCGGGTGCTGGCCGCCTCCTGCGTCCGCAAGCCGACCGCCGGCATGAAGGTCAAGACCGCCAGCGAGCGTGCCACCAAGGGCCGCGAGCTGGTGTTCGAGCTGCTGGTCGCCGACCAGCCGCAAAAGCAGGAGAGCCACGATCCGGCCTCCAAGTTCTGGAGTTGGGTCGACGCGATGGGCGTCGCCACCACCAGCCGCTTTCCCGCCGGTGACAGACCCAAGGCCGACGTCTCGCACGCGGCCATCGCCGTCAATCTCGACGCCTGCATCAATTGCGGCCTGTGCGTGCGCGCCTGCCGCGAGGTGCAGGCCAACGACGTGATCGGCATGGCCTATCGCGGCCACGGCTCGAAGGTGGTTTTCGATTTCGACAAGGCGATGGGCAGCTCCACCTGTGTCGCCTGCGGCGAGTGCGTCCAGGCCTGCCCGACGGGCGCGCTGATGGAAGCCAATCTTCTCGACAAGACGACCGGCACGCGCATCGCGTTCGAGGATAAATCGGTCGACACGCTTTGCCCCTATTGCGGCGTCGGCTGCCAGACCACGGTCCACGTCAAGGGCGACCGCATCATCTCGGTCGACGGCCGCGACGGGCCGGCGAACCAGAACCGCCTGTGCGTCAAGGGCCGCTTCGGGTTCGACTACATCCACCATGCCGACCGTCTGACCAAGCCGCTGATCCGCCGCGAGGGGGTGGCCAAGGACGCCAACCTGCAGATCAGGCGCGACGAGCTGTCGAAGTATTTTCGCGAGGCGACGTGGGACGAGGCGCTGGACAAGGCAGCCAGTGGCCTCAAGCGCATCCGGGACCGCGACGGCGGAAAGGCGCTCGCCGGCTTCGGCTCGGCCAAGTGCTCGAACGAGGAGGCCTACCTGTTCCAGAAGCTGGTTCGCCAAGGCTTCGGCACCAACAACGTCGACCACTGCACCCGGCTGTGCCACGCCTCGTCGGTGGCAGCGCTGATGGAAGGCCTGAACTCGGCTGCCGTCACGGCGCCGTTCACCGCGGCCAAGGATTCCGACTGCATCATCGTCATCGGTGCGCGTCCGGCGGAGAACCATCCGGTTGCCGCCACCTATCTCAAGAATGCCGCCAAGCGCGGCGCCAAGCTGATCGTGATGGACCCGCGCGGCCAGAACCAGGGTATCTCGCGCTATGCGAGCCACGTGCTTCAGTTCACGCCTGGGCGCGACGTGGCGCTGCTCAACGCCATGCTGCATACGATCATCAACGAAGGCATGGTCGACATTCAGTACATCCAGGCGATGACAGAGGGCTACGAGGCCCTGAAAGCCAAGGTGCAGGAGTTTTCCCCCGAGGCGATGGAAGCCGTCTGTGGCATCCCGGCGGCGACCATCAAGGAAGTCGCCCGCCTTTACGCCAAGTCGGAGCGCTCGATCATTTTCTGGGGCATGGGGGTCTCCCAGCACACGCACGGCACCGACAACGCGCGCTGCCTGATCGCGCTGGCGCTCACCACCGGCCAGACCGGCCGTCCCGGGACCGGTCTGCATCCGCTGCGCGGCCAGAACAACGTGCAGGGCGCGTCGGACGCGGGACTGATCCCGATGGTGTTCCCCGACTATCGCTCGGTCGAGAACCCCGCGATCCGTGGGGAGTTCGAGGCGATGTGGGGTGCCACGCTCGATCCCAAGCGCGGCCTGACCGTGGTCGAGATCATGCATGCGATCCACGACGACGAGATCAAGGGCATGTACATCCAGGGCGAGAACCCTGCGATGTCCGATCCGGACGTGCAGCACGCCCGCGAGGCCCTCGCCCACCTCGAGCATCTCGTCGTGCAGGACATTTTCCTCACCGAGACCGCATGGCACGCGGACGTCATTCTCCCGTCCACCGCGCACGCCGAGAAGTGGGGCACGTTCACCAATACCAACCGCCAAGTGCAGATCGGCCGGCCGGTGGTGCCGCCGCCGGGCGAGGCGCGGCAAGACTGGCTACTGATCCAGGAGCTCGCGCAGCGGATCGGTCTGAACTGGTCCTATACACACATTTCGGAGGTGTTCACCGAACTCGCCAGCGTGATGCCGTCGTTCCGCAACATCACCTGGGAGCGGGTGGAGCGCGAGGACGCCGTCACTTACCCTGTCGATGCCCCCGACAAGCCCGGTAACGAGATCATCTTCTCGCAGAGCTTCCCGACCGCGAGCGGGCGCGCCAAGATCGTGCCGACCGAGCTGCGCGCGCCCGACGAGATGCCGGATGCGGAATACCCGATGGTGCTGACCACCGGTCGCATGCTCGAGCATTGGCACACCGGCTCGATGACGCGACGGGCCTCGACGCTCGACAGCCTGGAGCCGGAGGCGATCGTCGGTCTCAATCCTCGAGAGATGGAGCGGCTCGGCGTGATGCCCGGACAGATGGTGCGCGTGTCGACCAGGCGCGGCGGGATCGTGTTGAAGGTACGAGCGGATCGCGATGTCGCCGTCGGCATGGTGTTCATACCGTTCGCCTTCGCCGAGGCGCCGGCCAACATGCTGACCAACCCACAGCTCGATCCGATGGGTAAAATTCCGGAGTTCAAGTACTGCGCCTGCCGGATCGAGGCAATGGAGATGGCCTCGGCCGCAGAGTAGCCGCACGGCTGCGCTCCGCTTCAGGACGTTGGGAAGTGAAGGGCCGCGCACGCTTCGAGCACGGCCCTTTTCTCACGGTGCGAGCCATGCGCGTCCAAAGCTGCTTCCGCATGCGATCGTGATGTCGGCTGATCGATACACTGCTTGCGCGTTGCGCCGCCGCCACGCTGCACGTCGCTGTGATCGCCGCAATATGTTGTGGATGCGGGACGGGATCGCTCGCCGTCCGGACGCAAGGGAGCGGCGCGTCGGCCGAACCGGGAGCAATGTAACCCGCAGAGCCTTTTCTGGTCAGTCGCTTAGAGCATTTTCAGGCAGACCGGAATCAAGGGGGATTCCCAACTGGCGCGAATAGTGATTCTTGCTTGGTCGTCTCCCATGGCGAGGATGGCGGCGATGAGCTGGGTTCCCGGGCAAGCCTATTCGGATGATCTGCGGGCGCGTGTTCT
>CAMDBL010000074.1 GCA_945889015.1 Devosia equisanguinis | reverse complement strand
GAGAACGACCAGATCGAGTGCTTCCAGGTCGAGATCATCGCCCGGAGCCTGTGAGGATCGGTCATCAGTGACAGTGGGAACGCCGCCGCGAGGCGGCGTTTCGCATTTGAGGGCAGGATGCCGGTCGACATGTGGCCGTCTCTTCAAAGCCAAGATATAAGTTCGCTGACGCCACCACGGACGGGCCGCGACATGGGCGACTTCATTCGACAGCCTCAGGTCGACTTCGAGGACTTCGACGCCTTCCGCGACACACGTCCGAAGGAGGAGAAGTGGGAGCTGATCGGTGGTGTGCCAATGATGATGCCGCCGCCGACGCCGCTCCATCGGCGGATCTCCGGAAACATTCATCGCGCGATCAACAGCGTGCTGGACCCGGCTCGCTCTGGATGGCGCGCCGATTGTGAGATCGGCCTCAAGCTGCCCGAGGACCGCAAATACAATCCCGAGCCAGACGTGACGGTGATCGACCGCGACAGCGGCCTCGACCAGATTTACGCCGAACGGTTCTATTTCGTCGCCGAGGTGCTGTCCGAGGCCAATCGCCCGGAGCACCGCGACGGCAGCGACCAGCCGCAGGTGCTGGCTGTCAAGCTCGCCTGGTACAAGAAGCACCCGCACTGCCGCGGCGTCCTGTTCCTGGAACAGCGGCGCGTCGAGGGCGAGTTGCATCTGCGCGGAAAGCGCTGGCAGAAGCAGCAGCTGACGGCCCCCGCCGACCGCATCGTCATCCCCGACATTGGCGACATCGGCTCGCTCGGCGCGCTCTATCGCGACACGCCGCTCTATCCAGGAGAGGCCGCCCTTTGACGAGCAAACCCAAGCCCCCCGGCAATCCCGACCGTGCCCGCGCGGCGCTGCTCGGTGTGGTCGAGAAGCAGCTCGCCGAAGGCACGCCGAAAGAAGTCGGTGGCACGCTGATCCGGCTGTGCTTCCTCGGTTACTCGCGCGACGAGGCGATCCGTCTGATCGCGGTGGCGCTGACCATCGACATGCGCGAGATGATGCTGCAGAGCCGGGCCTACGACGAGACCCGCTACATCGCCAAGCTCGGCGCGCTCCCCGAACTCGCCGGCGAGAAGGGCCCCGGCAAGCGCATCCAGTAGCCCAGCGCCAGCCAGGCGACGTAGCTCGCGGCTTCAGGCTGGCACAATAGACATTGACCTCGCGCGTCCAGCTGATACAGGACGCGACTTCTCACTCGAACACAGGACGCCTCAGCGGTTCGATCCCGCGGCGGTCACGGATGCCCAGAAAACAAACCCGCCCAGGCGGCTCCGGTCAGCGCCCTCGCCAGGGTTCTGGCGCAGGTGGCGGCAAACATGCCGGCAAAAGTGGTGCCGGCCAAGGTACTGGCCCCACCCAGCGCATGCTCCGCGTCGGCGAGATGATGCGGCACGCGATGGCCGAGATGCTGACCCGCGGCGACATCCACGACGACGTGCTCGCCCGCCACGTGGTCACCATTTCCGAGGTCCGCATGTCCTCGGACCTCAAGCTCGCCACCGTGTACGTGATGCCGCTCGGCGGTGGCAACATCGAGCCGGTGCTGAAGGCGCTCGAGGACAACCGCAAGCCGATCCGCAGCGAGCTCGCCCGCGCCGTCAATCTCAAGTTCGCGCCCGACGTCCGCTTCCGCGCCGACCAGAGCTTCGATGAGGGCTACCGCATCGACATGCTGCTCGACAGCCCTGCGGTGAAACGGGACGTCGAGAAGAAATAAAGTGGGTCAGGTGGTCAGATCGTCAGGTGATCCGTTGGCGGGCGCGCGCGCATCCTGACCTCAAGTCTCCATCTGGCCATCTCACCACCTGACATCTCACACCCTCTGCACTGGACCCTTCATGGCACGCCGCAAGAAAGGCACACCCGTCCACGGCTGGCTGATCCTCGACAAGTCGGGCGGTCAGACCTCGACGCAGGCGCTCGGCACGGTGAAGCGCATCTTCGACGCGCAGAAGGCCGGCCACGCCGGCACCCTCGACCCGCTCGCCACCGGCATCCTGCCGATCGCGTTCGGCGAGGCGACCAAGACCGTCTCGTTCGTGGTCGACGGGGCAAAGGCTTACCGCTTCGCCGTGCGCTGGGGCGCGGAAACGACCACCGACGACAGCGAGGGCGAGGTGGTGCGCAGCTCCCCCGCGCGGCCTACCCGCGCCGATATCGAGGCGCTGCTGCCGCGTTTCATCGGCGAGATCATGCAGACACCGCCGCAGTTCTCCGCCGTCAAGATCGAGGGACAGCGCGCCTACGATCTCGCCCGCGAAGGCGAGCACGTCGAGATCGAGCCCCGTCCCGTGGTGATCGACGGCCTGCATCTCGTCGACATGCCCGATGACGACACCGCCGTGCTCGAGGCCGAATGCGGCAAGGGCACCTACGTGCGCGCCATTGCCCGCGATCTCGGGCGGCTGCTCGGCTGTTTCGGCCACGTCGTCGAGTTGCGCCGGACCCAGGTCGGCCCGTATGCCGAGGACGACGCCTACACGATCGACGAGATCCGTCAGATCGTCGAGCAGGAGGGGCCGGACGCCGTGCTGCGCCTGCTGCTGCCGATCGAGACCGCACTCGACGACGTGCCGGCCCTCGCCGTCAGCCCGTCGGACGCCGCCTCGCTCGCCCGCGGCCAGTCCGTGCTGATCCGCGGCCGCGACGCCCCGATGATCTCGGGGCCGATCTACGCCACCGTGAAAGGCCGCATCATCGCCCTGGGAGAAGTCGAGAAGGGCGAGCTGAAGCCGACCCGCGTCTTCAATCTCGCCGTCTGAGGGACACGACGGCCGGGACCGGCCCCCGATTGCACCGGCCCGGTCGCATGCACAGGCGCCATGCCGCCCAGCGCCTTGCGTGTCATCGCATTTCGGCTAAGACAGACCAATGCTCGTCGACCACCACGCCCATCTCGATTTCCCGCAGTTCGCGGAGGAGCGCGATGCCATCGTCGCGCGCGCTGCGGCGGCCGGCGTCGGCATGATCGTCACCATCTCCACGCGCGTGCGGCGCTTCCCGGAGATCCTGGCGATCGCCGAGGCCTATCCCAACGTGTTCTGCTCGGTCGGCACGCACCCCCATCAGGCGGACGAGGAAGCGGACATTCCCGGCGCCGAAATCGTCAGGTTGTCGGCGCATCCCAAAGTGGTCTCGGTAGGTGAAGCCGGACTGGACTACTTCTACAAGCACGCGAGCCCCGAGAACCAGGCGGCGGGCTTTCGCCGCCACATCCGCATCGCGCGCGAGACCGGCCTGCCGCTCGAGATCCACACCCGCGACGCCGACGCGGACACCGCCCGCATCCTCACCGAGGAATACAAGGACGGCGGCCCGTTTCCGGCGCTGCTGCACTGCTTCACCGGCGGGCGCGAGCTCGCCCTGCGCGCGCTCGACCTCGGCCTCTACGTTTCATTCTCCGGCGTGATCGCCTTCAAGAAGTCGGAGGCCTTGCGCGCCATCGCCGCCGAGATCCCGCTCGATCGGCTGCTGGTCGAGACCGACGCGCCGTTCCTCGCGCCCGATCCGTTCCGTGGCAAGCGCAACGAACCGGCGCTCGTGGTGCACACGGCCGCAGCCCTCGCCCGCGCCAAGGGCGTCGCCCCCGGCGCGTTGGCCGCAGCGACGACCGACAACTTCTTCCGCCTGTTCCAGAAGGCGCCGCGTGCAGCGCTCGCGGAGGCTCCTGCCGCATGAGCCGTCATCGCCTCACCATCCTCGGCTGCGGCTCGTCGGGCGGGGTGCCGCGCATCGGTCCCAACTGGGGCGAGTGCGATCCGACCGAGCCCAAGAACCGCCGCCGGCGCTGCGCGGTGCTGGTCGAGCGGTTCGGCGATGCAGGCACGACGCAGGTGCTGGTCGACACCGGTCCGGACCTGCGCGAGCAGCTTCTCGCCATGCGCATCCAGCATCTCGACGGCGTACTGCTGACGCACGACCACGCCGACCACACGCACGGCATCGACGACCTGCGCATGGTCTCCTACAACATGAAGAAGCGCGTCGACGTGCATCTCGACGCCTTCACGCGCTCGAGCCTCGTCGGCCGCTTCGGCTACTGCTTCGAGGGCAAGCCCGGCACCAGCTATCCGCCGATCCTGAAAGAGCATGCGATCACCGCGCCCGATCCGGTCCACATCGACGGCAAAGGCGGTCCGATCACGGCCATTCCCGTCCAGCAGGTGCACGGCGACATCGGCTCACTCGGCTTCCGCTTCGGCAACATCGGCTACTCGCCCGACATCTCGGACCTGCCGGAAAGCTCCGCTGAGCTGCTGCAGGACCTCGACGTGTGGATCGTCGACAGCCTGCGCTACATCCCCCATCCAAGCCATTTCACGGTGAAGCAGGCGCTGGAGTGGATCGGCAAGCTGAAGCCGAAGCGGGCAATCCTGACCCACCTGCACGTCGATCTCGACTACGCCAAGCTGAAGCGGGAGCTGCCCGCCCACGTCGAGCCGGCATATGACGGGATGGAAGTGTATTGGTGAGACGGCTGCCAACGCAGAGCACCTGAGTGATCAGGAAGGGTTGACGTGACAATCGTTGCAAGTGCCGATGGCCTGCACGTGCCGATTGAGATGCCGCTGCACGAAATCTCCCGTACCATCACTTTCGATAACTGCTAAGGAGGCCAGCCATGCCACTTGTCGATACGGGCAGCCTACGCCTGAATGTATCGGATACGGGCAAGGGCCCGGCCTTCGTGTTCATTCCAGGAC
The DNA here is from genome assembly GCA_945889015.1 of Devosia equisanguinis. Classification (GTDB taxonomy): domain Bacteria; phylum Pseudomonadota; class Alphaproteobacteria; order Rhizobiales; family Hyphomicrobiaceae; genus CAMDBL01. The sequence continues at coordinate 15,210 of CAMDBL010000074.1, read as the reverse complement.
TTGTCGGCCTCTATGACGCTTGGTCATTTCAGCTCGCGCATTTTTCGAAGCGATACCGTTGCATTACCTTCGATCATCGCGGCACGGGCGAAAGCGACAAGCCGACCGGCGCCGGGGCCTACTCGACGCAGGTCATCGCCCGCGACGTCATCGCCCTCATGGACAAGCTCGGCATCGACAAGGCGCACATAGCCGGGACATCGACAGGAGGGTGCATTCTCCAGAACCTGGCGCTCGATCACCCCGATCGCGTGCGCGGGTGCATTTTCAACAACACTTGGGTGGCTGCGGACGAGTTCATGAAGCGCGTCGCCGTCACCCGAAAGCGCATCGCGGAAAGCTACGGGCCAGAGGAATACGTCAGGGTCTCGACCATGTTCACCTCTGGTGCCGACCAATTCCGCAACAATCTGCCCGCCGTCATGGAGTTGGAAAAAAGGGCCCTGGCCAAGGTTGCCCCAATCGAGATCCTGACGGCACGCCTCGATATGCTGCTCGCGCACGACCGATCTGCGGATCTGGCTCGGATCGACAAACCCTCGCTTGTGGTCGGCACCATCGACGACGCGACGATCCCGTACTATTTTGCTGAGGATCTGGCCAAAATGCTTCCCGGCGCCGAGCTGGTGCTGTTCGACGATGGCGGCCATTACTCCTATCGGCGGCATCCGGAGAAGTGGAACGTCATGACTGAGCAGTTCCTTGCCAAAGCCGAGGAGCGGGTCTAGCGGCCACACTCGCCGGCATTCACAAAACGGCAAAGGAAACAAAGTGACCAAGACAGCACTCATCGTCGGTGCAGGTTCCGGCATCTCTGCGTCATTCGCGCGGCTTCTAGCCAAGGAGGGCTACCAAGTCGCGCTCGCTTCGCGAGATCCTGCAAAGCTAGCGAACCTGGCCTCCGCCTTGAAAGCTACCACACACTCCTGTGATGCGTCCGATCCAGACAGCGTCGACCGCCTCTTTGCCGAAGTCGACCAGCAATTCCCGCGGCTCGACGTCTGTCTTTACAACGCCTCTGCCCGCACTCCAGGTCCGATTGAAGACGTGGACCGGGAACAGGCCCGCACGGCGTTGTTGATTTCGTCTTACGGCGGTTTTCTTGTCGCTCAAGCTGCTGCAAAGCGGATGCTTCCGCACGGCGCGGGCACGATCCTGATGACCGGCGCCTCCGCCAGCCTAAAGGGTTATCCGCAGTCGGCCGTGTTTGCGATGGGCAAGTTTGCCTTGCGCGGTCTGGCGCAGTCGATGGCCCGGGAATTGGCGCCCAAGGGCATTCACGTGGCTCATTTCGTTATCGACGGTGGAGTTCGCAATGCCGAGAAAGGGCGTGTGGAAGGACCAAACAGGACTGCCGACAGCTATCTCGATCCCGACGCAATTGCCCAGAGTTATATGCACGTGGTCCAGCAACATCGCAGTGCGTGGACGTGGGAAATCGAATTGAGGCCTTGGGTCGAGAAATTCTAGACTGAATCTTCCTGGAAGAAGCGCTCCACGGCTGGCGTTCGTGAGCTTGCATTGCTGCCATCACACTCGCGATCGCCGAGACAAGCGATCGACCTATTCGACGCGCAGAGCGAACCGCTGTCCGGCCGGCGGTCCTGGCCCACTGATGAGATCGCGGCAGCGGCGGAACAGAGATGCGCGACCAGGGCAATCTCTCTTGGAGGGTAAATCCGGAACTGCTTTGCCCCACTCAGCCCTTCATACCCCCAGCACTCCCGGCAGCTCCCGCAAGCTCTTGATCGTCACCTGCGGTGCGCCGCCGTCCGCCACTGTCGCGCCGTGGTGAATGCCGCCGGGACGGTCGACCCAGACACTGAGCCAGCCGAGCGCGTTGGGCGAGACGAAGTCCTTGGCCGGGTTGTCGCCGATGTAGACGAAGCGATCGCCCGGCTCGCCCAGCGCCTGCTGCATGCGCTCGAAGGCGCGCGGATGGGGCTTCGCCATCGAGCGGCCCGGCGCCAGCGTGTCGGTATAAACGATCTCGCGGAAACGGTGGCCGATGCCGAGCCCGCGCACCTTGCCCGACTGCATGACGAGGTGGCCGTCGGTGATCAGGCCGATATCCCCTTGCGCTGTATAATGATCGAGCGCCCATAGGCCGTCCTCGAACAAGTTCAGCCCGCTCGGCTCGTGCGAGCGATAGATCTCGTGCATCTCGGCGATCTCCTCGGCCGAGATCTCGGGCCGATGCGCCCTGAGCGCGATGCCGAACAGGTTGCCGCGATGGCCACTGTCGAGCAACTCCAGCATGGTGTGGCCGAGATCGGCGACAACGCCGTGCTTCTTGGCAGCCCACCGCCCTGCCGCCGCAAAGCCGGACCGCGCGAAATCGCGCTCGGGGTAGAGCGTGTCGTCGAGATCGAAAACGATGCGCAATCGGCTCACGTGGCCCCGCCCTTGCCCCTGGTGACGGCGTGAGCATGCCACACGGCGACGGCGAAGACGATGGCCGCCCCGCCCTGATGCATCAGCCCGAGCGACAGCGGCACATGCGCCAGCAGCGTGGATATGCCGAGCACCACCTGCAGCAGGATCACGGCCAGCAGCGCCTGCGCTGAAACGCTCGCTGCTCCGCCGAGAGGCAACAGACGCCAGGCCTGCCAGATCGCCAGACCCGTGATCAGATAGGCCAGGATGCGGTGATTGAACTGCACCGTCGCCGCGTTCTCGAAGGCATTCAGCCACCACGGCTTCATGATCAGCAGCCCTGACGGCACCCACGCGCCGTCCATCAGCGGCCACGTGTTGTAGGCGAGCCCCGCCTTCATCCCCGCCACCAGCGCGCCGGCGACGAGTTGGAGCGTGAGCAGCGCGAGCAGCACCCAGGCGGTCGCGACGGCGGTGCGCCGCGAATGGCCGGCGCGCACGCTCTCAAGTCGTGCGTCTTGCCGCGGTGCGGAGACGGCACTCAATCTCAGCCACATCCAAACCAGCGCGCCGAGGATCAGGAACGCGATCGTCAGGTGCAGGGCGAGACGGTACTGGCTGACCGAGACGCGGTCGACGAGACCGGACGCCACCATGTACCAGCCGATGCCGCCCTGCAGCGCGCCGAGGCCGAAGATGCCGAGCAGCGGCGCCCGCGAGTCCGCCGGCAGCCGCCCTTTCCACCAGAACCATGCGAGCGGCAGCGCGAACACGACGCCGATGACGCGGCCGAGCAGGCGATGGAACCATTCCCAGAAGAAGATGCCCTTGAACTCGTCGAGGCTCATCCCCTTGTTGACGCGCTCGTACTGGGGGATCTGCTTGTATTTCGCGAACGCCGTCTGCCAGTCGGACTCGCTCAGCGGCGGGATGGCGCCCATGATCGGCTGCCATTCCGTGATCGAAAGGCCGCTCCCGGTCAGCCGGGTCGCACCGCCCACGACGATCATGCAGAAGACCAGCGCCGCCACCGCCACCAGCCAGTTGCGGATCGCACGGTGATCGTTGCTGCCCCGCCTGATGGCGGAGGCTGCTGCCGTATCGCTGGCTGCCATCCGAGGCGGCCTCCCAGTTGCTGAAATCCCGAGAATTGCCGCCGAGACATAGGGGCTGCGCAGGGTCGCGGCAATGCGCCGTAGCCGCGCGGCGGCAGGCCCTGCTAGGGAAGGTGGCCGAAAGCCTGGAGGAACGATTGACCATTCGCATGCGCAAGCTCGCCGGCGCCGTAGCGCTGCTGGCGCTGATCGTCGTCTATTCGTTCCTCGCAATCGCGGTGGCCGCGGTCTTGCAGATGCAAACCACGAGCAAGCTGGTCGAACTCGCCTTCTATACCGTCGCCGGCCTGCTTTGGACCGTGCCTGCCGGCGCGATCATCTGGTGGATGCAGCGCTCGCCGCCGGGTTGAGACGGCCTCTCGACGGTACCCATCGCGAGGCCCGGTCGAGCAGCGCGAACGGCAAGCCCGTCAGCAGAACGCGCAAATGGTCGAGGCTCTGGAAATCGCCGTTGAGCGACACGCGCGGCAAGCGGTTGAGGTGGTCGCGATGGTGCGGCTGGATCAAGCTTTTCTGCGTCGTCACCGCGGTCCTGAGCCCAGCCTCGCGCGCAAACGCGAACTCGCGCTCGCCAGCGCTCGCCGCATCCCCATAGGGGAACGAGAAATGCCGGCAGGGCTGGCCGGTCTCGGCCTGGATCAGCCGGACACTCTCGACGATCTGGCGGCGCGCCTCGTCGTCGGCGAGCTTTCTCAGCGCCCAATGGCCGAGTGTATGAGCACCGAGCGTCACCAGTGGGTGACAGGCGAGTTCCCGCAATTCGTCCCAGCCCATGCACAGGGCGCTGGACAACACACTGGGATCATAGCCGGACTTGGCGCACAGTCGGGCCACCTCGTCGCGGGCCTCCCTTTCGGGACCGGCGCGCAGCGACCAATAGATCGCGTCGAAGGCCGCTTCCTTCTCACGCAGAGTTCCCGCGGGCAGCCGTTGCGGCCTGCCGTCGATCCCGGCCTCGACCACGTCGAGGCGCCGCACAGCCTCCTCGAGCGCCAGCCACCACAGCTCGCCCCGGCCCTCGGCGAATTCCGGCGTCACGTAGATCGCCATCGGCAGACCGTACCGCTCGAACACCGGCAACGCATGGTCGCGGTTGTCGCGATAACCGTCATCGAAGGTGAAGCAGGCGAACGGCCGCTCGCCCGCGCCCTGCTCGATGCGGGTCGCGAGATCGTCGAGGCGGACGATGTCGTATCCCGCCTCCAGCAGAAAGCCGATCACGCGGTCCAGGAAATCCGGCGTGATGCTGAGGATGCGGTTGGGCGAGAAATCGCGCGGCTGTTCGGGCCGCACATGATGCAGTGTGAGCACCACGCCGACGCCACGCGTGAACGGTGCCAAAAGCGAGCCCGCTCCGGTCAGGTGCATTGCTTTCAAGGTCGCTCGCAGGAAGCCGGGATGTACGCCCATGATCCGCTCCATCACTCCGCGGGATTGTCCACCGATCGATGGCTCGGATCAGGCGGCTTCCTTGCGGCGGCGGCCGTCGCCGCTGTTGCGGGCGAGTCTAAGGATCTCGAGTTCCTCGACCTCGAAGCCGAGGAAGGTCCGCGCCGCCGGCTCGAGCGCGGTTTTCGGTCGCCGCGGGGGCTCGCCGATCAGCACGCCGATGTCGAAGCGTCCCTCGATGGTCTCGAACAGGTCGCGCGCAGCATTGAACCGGGCCGCGATGACGATCTGGTCGTAGATCTCGTCGAGGGTGTCGAGCAGCAGGTTCAGCCGGTCGACGTCACCGCGCCCGGATGCGGACACGAGACTCTCTCCGCAGGCGATGAGATGCGCCGAAGAGCCTGGAACGCGGGTGATCGCACCAACGAAGCCGGATTTGCCGTCGATCAGCTCTGCGAGACCGGGACTCGTCGCAACTCCGAGCAGGCGGGCGATTCCGGACCCGTCGAGGCTCCAATCGACCAGCAGAACATTGCTGCCGGTACGCGCCAAGGCACGCGCCAGCTCCACGGCCTCCGCACACGGATCTATGCTCGCGCCGGCGCCGGCCATCATGGTTCGCAACGCCCGCTCGTCGATGCGGCGCGACAGCAGCCGCTCACCCAGCTCGACGATCGAGTCGATCCGGCCTTCTTCCTCTGCGACGGGCCGCGACCGTGGCGCCGTCATGCCGAGTTCGGAGAATGCCGAAGGCCCCGACAGCGACGGCTCGGCCGCCTGCCCCTTGACCGGCGCTCCGCCACGCCTCGGCGAGCGCGCCCCGACGACCAGCTCGCGGGCGATCAGGAACGCCGACGACAACAGCAGCGTCGCCATCATCACCAGCGCGGTATACGGGAGAGGTTTGGGAAACGTCGGCTGGCCGGCCGGCCGGGCGTGCGAGATGAACTGGACCTCGACGGGAACCACACGCGCGTCCGAGCGGGCACGATTGGCCTCGAATTGCGACTGCAGACGATCGAGTTCCCCGCGCTTGGCCTTGGCGTTGGCTTCGAGCTGGCTCAGGCGGGCCTGGTCGCCACCTGTATTGACCACGCGCAACTTGATGTCGGCGAGGCTTCGCTGCACCGACGACAGGCGCAGGCCGGCGACGCTGACCTCCTTGTCGAGGCCGTCGATCACGCGCTTCACCTCGAGCCCGATCTGGCGCTCGGTGGCTGCGATTTCGGAGCGAAGCTGCTTCAGCGCGGGGTGTCCTTCCTTCATCGTCGCCGATGCCTTGGCGATGTCGGCCTCGATGCGCGCGCGGTCCTGCACGAGCTTCTGCAGGACCGGCGAGCGCTGTACGTCGGGCAGCACCTCGGCGCTGCCTCTGGCCATCAGCTCGCGAGCGGCACGGGCGCGCGCCTCGGCCTCGCCGAGTTCGGTCCTGGCTTTGGTCTCCGCCGCGGTCATCTCACCGAGCTGCTGCTCGTTCAACGACGACTGCGGCCCCGCCCGGAAGATATTGGAGGCGCCACGAAAGCGCTCGACCTCGGATTCGGCCTCCGCCACCTCCTGCGACAGGCGCTCGATGCGCGGCAACAGACCGCTCTGCACGTCATTGCTCTCGCGGATGCTGCGGGCGGCGAGCTGCTCCCGGTACACCTCGGCGAGCCTGTTGGCGACCTCCGCGGCGAGATCACGGTCTTGCGCCGCGAAGCGGATCGCGATCGCGCGGCTGTCCCTCGTCGGATTGACAGCGAGCCGCTTGGCGAATTGCGACAGCACGCGATCCTCGTCGCTCTCGCCGGGGCGCGGACGGCCGAAACCGGCCAGGCGCAGAAGTCCGTCGAGAACACCGTTGGTACCCGCCGCCGAATTGAATTCCGGCTTGCGGCCGAGTTGCAGATCGGTGCTGACGCGCTGAGCCAGCTCGGGGGCGAGCAACGACTTGGCGTGCGTGTTGATCGCCTCGCGGTCGACACGCACCGCGACCGACTCGACGGATGAGCCCGCCTTCGGGTCAGCGAACGGATTGGCCTCCCCCCGAGGGACGATCGCGATCTGCGCTTCCGATGTGTACGTTGGCCTGACCAGCATGAGCGCCATGAACGCCAGCCCGCCGGCAGCCGCCGTCAGCATCGCCAGCGTGCGCCAGCGCCCTCCCACCGCGGCGAAGAGGCTCGCGACGTCGATATTGTCCGGACTGGCGTTTGTCTTGGTCGGCATTGATGCCATCTGAGAATAGAGCTGTAACCTTCTGCATTACAAACGTTTTTGGTAACCAGACTGTTAATCGATCCAAAACCGCGCACGCGATCAGACTTCATTAACTCGCATCGGCTTAAATCGGGATCGTTCAGTCTCGTCGGTCCAGAGGAAACAGTCCGATGTCGTTGCGTGTGTTCTTGGTTGCAGCATCCGCCATGATGTCCCTGACGGGATGCAGCTCCGGCGGTCGCGTCTTCGATTTCGTGCCCGTCCTTGCCGAGGCGGCAAACCCGGCCCATGGCGACCAGATTCCTGGCTGGGGCCAGACCATCGTGGTGCCCGCCGGCTACAAGGATCAACCGCCTGCCGCGATGCTCGGCGCTCCGGCAGCGGACGGACCTTACCTGCTGGACACGGGAGACCGGCTCCGGATCTTCGTCTACGGCCAGCCGAACCTTTCCCGTCTCTATACAGTCGATCACAGCGGAGTGATCACCTTCCCGCTGGTCGGCACCATCAGGGCGCGTGGCCAGACGACGACCGCGATGGAGCGCATCATCGCCCAGCGGCTGTCGACGAATTACGTCAAGGATCCGCAAGTCACCGTCGATATCCAGCAGAACCGGCCGTTCTTCATTCTCGGCGAGGTCCGCAACGCCGGCCAGTATCCCTTCGTCAGCGGCATGACGGTCGAATCCGCCGTCGCCATCGCCGGTGGCTACCAGGATCGGGCACGCGAGGATGATTTCCGCATCACCCGCCGCCGCGACGGCATCGTCGAGGTACTGGAAGTGCCGCCGGACTTTCCGGTGATGCCCGGCGAATCGATCTACGTCCGTGAGCGCTTCTTCTGATGGGGCGATGGTGATCCGATGGCTGCCATGCGCATCCTGCACTGCATGCGGGCGCCGGTCGGCGGGCTTTTCCGCCATGTCCGCGACCTCGCCATGGCTCAGGCAGCGCTTGGACATTCCGTTGGCGTCATCTGTGATTCGGCGAGCGGCGACCGCCTCACCGAGGAGCGCCTCGACGCGCTGGCGCCCCATCTCGCGCTCGGACTGCACCGCTTTCCGATGGCGCGCGAGGTGAGCTGGCAGGATCGCCTGTCATATATTGCGATCCGGTCCCTCACCGAAGCGATCAGGGCTGACATCCTGCACGGGCACGGCGCCAAGGGCGGGGCCTTCGCGCGCCTGACTGCCGGACACCTGAAGCAACTCGGGCTCCGCACGGCCGCGTTCTATACGCCGCATGGCGGCAGCTTGAACTTCTCACCACGCTCCCTCAAAGGCCGCCTGTTCATGGCCTTGGAACGTTGTTTATTGAGCGATACGGACGGCCTGGTGTTCGAGAGCGCCCACGCCGCACGCGTCTTCGCCGAGAGGGTCGACGCCCGAGACGTGCCCCATCGCGTCATCCACAATGGCCTGCACGAGGCGGAGTTCGACACGGTGGTCCCGGCGGCAAATGCCGTAGACTTCCTGTTTCTGGGCGAGTTGTCTCCGGTCAAGGGCGTTGATGTGCTGCTCTCCGCCCTGCGGATCGTCAACGACGCAATCGGTGGCCGCCACCCGGTCGAGTTGCTGATCGTCGGCGACGGTCGACTGGCCGACCCTCTTCGTCAGACCGCAGTCGATCTCGGCCTACGAGACCTCGTCACCTTCCACGGCGCCATGCCCATCCGGCAAGCGCTGGTCCGCGCGCGCTGCATGGTGATGCCGTCCCGGGCAGAAAGCCTGCCTTACGTCGCCCTCGAGACCGTGGCCGCCGGCATGCCGTTGATCGCATCTCGCGTCGGCGGCATCCCTGAGATCGTGTCCGGTTCCGGCACGCCCCTCGTCCCGCCCGAGGACGCGAGAGCGCTCGCGGCGGCCATGCTGGGTTTCATCGAGGCGCGCCGCGCCGCGGCCGATCGCGCACTGTTGCTGCGCTCCACGCTCCGATCGCGCTTCACGATTTCGGCGATGACGCGGGATATCCTGGATTTCTATACGTCGGCAGTGGCTCGGCAGGCTGCCGCCTGAGGCCGATCGCCCCGAATCGACAAAGCAAACAAATCGTTTCTGACTTGGCACGGCGCATGCTTCTGCATTCGGTAAATGGTTCCTGAATAACCGTTACCGGACATGACGATGCACTCTTCCGCTGCAGTTTCGAGCCCCGCGATACTCCTGGCCCCTAGTCCGGCCACGCCACGTCCCAAGCTGTACACTTGGCAGGTCGCGGACCGGGCGAGCCACATTTCCGGCAGCGTCCTGCGGACTCTCGCGGCTGCGTGCGACCTGATCTCCGTCGCCGTCCTCGGCGCCGCCGCCGGCATGGTGCTGCCGCTCGTCGACGGCCTGGAGGCGGGCCTCGACTGGCCCCGCATCCTGGCATCTGCCCTGTTGACGGCAGTGGCGACAACCTTTCTGGGCCTCGGCGGCAAGCAGGCCCTGCTGGCTCCTCCCGCCTCCGTCGGATCGCGGCTGGCACTCGCCTTGCTGCTCGCCTTTTCGGCCCTCGCCGCGACCTTCTCGCTGACCAGCGGCAACGAACTGCTGCCACGGCCCGCATTAGCCGTATGGATCTGTGCCGCCGCGCTCGGTTTGCTCGCCGCCCGCGCCATGCTCGGCACGCTCGTTCGCCACTGGGCCGCCCAGGGTCGGCTCGAGCGCCGTGTCGCGATCTATGGCACCGGTCAGCTCTCGATCGATCTGATCACGTCGCTCGAAGCCGATCCGTCGTGCGACGTGCGCATCGTCGGCGTCTGCGACGACCGCGACAGCTCGCGCTCCGGCGACGACGTGATGGGCTACCCCCGCATCGGCACCATCGACGATCTCGTCGGCCTCGCCCGGCGCAGCCGCATCGACACCATCATCGTCACAGTTCCAGCCGCAGCACAGACACGCCTCCTGCAGATCTTCGAGCGCCTGGCGGTACTGCCCGCCGAGGTCCGCCAGCCCGCCGCCGCCTCGCCGCTGCAGCTTGCGCCGTCCGCCTACAGCCAAATCGGACGTCTGCCGATGCTCTCCATCCTGGATAGACCGATCGGCGGTTGGGGGCTGCTCGCAAAGGCCGCTGTCGACCGCGCCGTCGCGGCCCTGGCGTTGATCGTCCTGTCCCCCGTGCTCGCAGCAGTCGCCATTGCCGTCAAGCTCGACAGCCCCGGCCCTGTGCTGTTCCGGCAGAAGCGCTATGGGTTCAACAACGAGCTGATCGAGATCTTGAAATTCCGCTCGATGTTCACGGAGCAGTCCGACGCCAAGGCCGACCGGCTCGTCACCAGGGGCGACAGCCGCGTCACCGCCGTCGGCCGCTTCATCCGCCGGACCAGCCTCGATGAGCTACCGCAACTCATCAACGTCCTTCTCGGCAGCCTGTCGCTCGTCGGCCCTCGCCCGCACGCCGTCAACGCCAAGGCCGGCGACCGGCTCTACGGCGACGTCGTGGGACGCTACTTCGTCCGCCACAAGGTGAAACCAGGCATCACCGGATGGGCCCAGGTCAACGGCTGGCGCGGAGAGACGGATACTGAGGAAAAGATCGTGCAGCGCGTCGCACACGACCTGTACTACATCGAGAACTGGTCGTTGCTGCTCGATCTGCGCATCCTGCTGCACACGCCGCTGACGCTGTTGAAGATGGACAACGCGTATTGATCCGATGATCCACGCCGCGCCACTCCAGGTCCACCCACATCTCTCTGACAACGGGGCTCACGGACACAGCACCGTCCGCAGCTTGTGCTATGCCGTGGTCTGGGTGGCGTTCGCGTCGAGCGGGCTCGTGCTCGTCGAGCCGGCCCCCTTCGATGCGCTGTCCTTGGGACTCGTCCTGCTGCTGCCGCTGGTCGGCCTGGTGGAGGTCACGCCCGCCCTCGCTCTCTACGGTTGCCTCTGGATGGTCGCTATCGCAGCCCAACTGCTGGGCGCGACACTGGCTCCCGACACTGCGCGCGCGGTGCTGCACACCGTGATCTCGGCGCAACTCGTCGTCGTCTCCGTGGTGATCGCGGGCTTCGTGGCCAACAACCCCACCCGTCACGTCCGCATCGTGCTTTCGGGATGGCTGGTCGCCGCTTGCATCGCCGCGGTCGCCGCGATCATCGGATACTTCGGGCTGATCCCGGGCGGCGAGGACCTGTTCACGCGCTACGAGCGGGGCACCGGCACCTTCAAGGATCCCAACGTCTTCGGGCCTTTCCTGATCGCGCCGATCCTCTATGCGCTCCACGTCGCAACGACCCGGTCGATCGGCGCTTCGCTCTGCGCTCTCGCCGCGGCCCTGGTCCTCTCGGTCGGCCTGTTCCTCAGCTTCTCGCGCGGCGCCTGGATGTGCCTGATCCTCGCACTCGTCGTTTGGAGCACGATCACGTTCGTGGGCGGCACCCGCCGCGAGTGCCAACGGCTGCTGCTCATCGGCGCGATCGGCGTCGCCGTGACAACTGTGCTTCTGCTCGTGGCGCTGCAGCTCGATGCCGTCGCCCGCCTGCTGGAAGTCCGCGCCTCGCTGTCGCAGTCGTATGACGAGGGCCCCGACGGCCGTTTCGGCGGACAGATGAAGGCGCTGGCCCTGATCGCCGAGCATCCGCTCGGCATCGGATCGCTCACATTCTCGCCCCTCCATCACCACGAGGAGGCGCATAACGTCTATCTCAGCATGATGATGAACGGGGGATGGATCGGTGGCGGCATTTTTCTCGTCGTCACCCTGCTGACGGCCGTGCTCGGGTTCTCCCGCATCCGGCACGCCGGGGCGAGCCGGCCGTATCTCGCCATCGCCTTGGCCGCGTTCGTGTCGATCGCACTCGAAGGTGCCATCATCGACTCGGATCACTGGCGTCACCTCTACCTGCTGATGGGCTTGGTGTGGGGTCTCGCCGGCGCAACGCATCGGGCAGCCACGGGTACGTCGGCTCGATAGTCTGGCGGTCCCTCAGCCCGCCTTCAACCAGCCACGCGCCCGGTCGAGCCAGCCCTGCGACGGCGGAGCGTTTGCCTCGAAGGCATCGGCATGAAACTGTGCGCCGGCCGCACAGGCGACATCGGCGACGGCATTCACCAGCGCGGGCGCGCCGCACGCATGGACGATGTCCTCGCCGGTCAGAGCGGGGAGGTGATCGAGCGGATCGCCCGCCGACACCAGACGGTGATCGCGAATCAACTCCTCGATCGTCGCGACGATCTGCACGTTCGACCGCCCAGCCAACAACTCGAGTGCCGGCGCCATGTAGAAGCCCGCGATCTTACGCGACGCGGCGATCAACACGATCCGGCGCGCCGGATCATCGCGCAGCGCCGCGGTGGCCAGCGACCAGACCGGCGCGAATCCGGTCCCGCTGCCGACGAGAACGAGACGCTTCTTCAATCCCGGCCGCAGAAAGGCGTGCCCATACGGCCCTTCGACGACGACACTGTGGCGTTGGCGGATCGTCTCGCCGATCCGCGGCGTCACTCGGCCGCCTCTCACTTGCTTGATGTGAAAGCGGATGTGGCCGTCGTCTGCGAGCGACAGCAGTGAGCCGGTCGGACTGAAGGCGCGCGCCGGGTGGCCACGGAATGCGAGCTTGCAGTACTGTCCCGGATACATGACGAATGGGCGCTCCAGGGCGATCGTCACCTCGACGATGTCCTCGGCGAGATCGGCCAAAGCGGTTACACTGCCCTTGACGCGCACCACCGGCGGCAGGGCCTCGACCTCGAGCGACAGGTCCGAGAACACGCGCGCCTGGCAGGCGTGGATCATACCGGGCTCCCGCCCCTCGCCCCCGAGCGTGATCCCCTGCTTCACGCGCGCGACGCAGGCCCCGCACCGCCCGGCGCGGCAATCGTGCGGAAGATCGACACCGCCCAGCAGGGCCGCGTCCAACACGACCTGTCCAGAACGCGCGGAAAAGCTCTCTTCTCCGATCCTCACGTTGTGCAGCTTCGCCATCATTCCAACTCCAATCTGAACGGCCGCAAATGCCGTGTGTGACGCATTTCCGCGTGATCGAATGCCGCGAGCCACATCATGTCGCCGCTTTTGAGCGGCACGTCGTAATCACTTCCGGTATGCAGACGGCGCACGATCTCCAGTGTCCACCGGCCCGCAGCCCATCGGGCCGCGCCGCGGATGCTGTCGCGCCGATCCGGGATCTCGTCGGCCATGAGAATGCCGGGCACGACCACGCCGTCCGGCAGCATGGCGTCCAGAGCCGTTGAATAGGGGAGTGACTCCGCATACGTCATCCACCAGCGGGAGTTCTCACTCTCGCTTTCGCCCGGCCCATCCGCGACCCGCCCCATCGCCCGCGCCATCGCGGCCGTATCGCGGGGGAGCCGTCGCGGAACGATGCCTTTCCCATCGTTGGGGAGAGGCATATCCACGGTATTGGTCTCGTGACTGACCTGCCCGGGGTCCGCTGCAAAGCCGCCGGAGTAGTGCTTCGTCAGTACGCCATCTGCGCCGCTGGCTGGCGCAGGCCCGCCGAAATGGCAGTTCTCGACGTAGCCGATCGCGCCGGCATGCGAGGCTCGCCACAGCCAGAGGTCGGCGATGCTGCCGTCGGTGTAATGAAGACCACGCCCCGTGCTGCTGGCGGGCCGCGACGCTAAGGGCCGGCGCGCGAGATGGATCGCCGCCCCGATCAGCGGCATCATCGGACGCGTGACGAGCACCGCGAGCTTGTCGTCGTGATATCTCGTCTCGTCGAGCAGATCGTCCCGGCTCGCTGCGACCTGCCAGCGGCCGCCGCGCTTGACCAGCGGTTGATGCTTCAGCGAGCGCGTCGGGTCCTCCCAGACGATGGCGAGATAGGCGTACTCGCCGTCGTGCACCGCGCGCACCTCGACCAGGGACTGACCGGAGCCCCCGAAATCGCCGCCCTGCGTGGTCAGAACGCTGACCGGTTTGGATCTCGCCCACACTGGGTCGGACAGATCACCGTCGAGCAGCGGTGCCTCCTCCCGCTTGATTTCGACGATGTGCAGCGTCGGACGCGTCAGCTGCTCGGAGCCGACCGCCACACTTCCGACCGCTGCTGCCACGATGAGGCCGCTGACGAACGGATTGGCCTGCACGCGAACCATACGCACCGGCGGTTCGGCGGGACGAGCGCTCGCTACCGGCCGCAGCGCGTGCACGGCTCTGACAGGCGGCGACGGGTCCGAGTCCGGCTCAGGCTCCGCTGTTTGCGGCCTCGCCGGCGCGACCAGCGGCACCTCCGCGCCGCTCGTCACGGTCGCCGCAGGTGCCGTCTTCGCCAAATGCTCAGCGAGCAATTCGGCGAGATCGGGAGGATCGGCCGGGATATGAAGCGGCGCCGGCCGAAGAATACGCGACAGCTGACCGAGCCCTCCGTATGCCGCGTGCAGAGCGACATGCATCGCCAGAGCTGCCAGGCAGACGAAGGTGACATAGAGGTGAATGCTGAGTATCGTCCGCCCCGATTCAGCGAACAGCATCGCGCCGGTCACGACCTCGACCAGCAGCCCCGCCATCATGACCCAGTAGACCAGCACGTTCACGGCGGCGAAACGGGAGCGTCCAGGGCGCAGCATCGCCACGAGGCGCGCTTTGTCGAGTTGCACCCGCGACGTCAGCCGCGCCTTCGTGACGTAGACGGCGTAGGCCGCCAGCGTCGCCATCAGCACGACACCCGCGACGAGATGCCGGAACCAGAGATGCTGCACCGGCAGGACGGGATCGAGAGCCTGCAGCCAGGGCGCGATGGGATCGTCAGCACCGATACGGAAGCCCGTCGCCACCAACACGACGAAAGACAACACGAGTGCCATGTGCAGAAACACGGTGCCATAGTCCGTCTTGCGACGCGTTGGAACCATCTGCACCTCGTCCTTCTACTCGCGCGGCATCACCGGTCACCGCGTCACGGTGACCCTGCCTCCGATCCAGCGGCGGCTCGCAACCGCCCTGATGTCTCCTGGTTCCCGTCCCCGTCGGCACGTCGAAGCGCGCCACATCACACCCGTCGCCCCATTACCCCGCCAAAATGGGCGACTTTAACCTGGATCGGTGGCTTCGGGTTGGTGCTGACGCTGTGGCGTCGGCGGCGAGGGGCGGGGCACCAGCAACGAAAACCGCGCAAGCTTCGCACTTCGCGGGGCTCGATCGCCCCGGCGCCGGCACCCCGACAGTGGCGGTGTCAGAC
>CAMDBL010000073.1 GCA_945889015.1 Devosia equisanguinis | reverse complement strand
GCCCGTTCATGTCGAAGCTCGGACGGAAGGACTGAGGGGAGGGCCATGTTGCGCCGCCAAGGGCTGCGCGATAAGACAAACCCCACACAGAGCTTGCGCTACCGATCAGCCGAAGGACCTCACGTATGCAGGTCGACGATAAAACCGTGCGCCGCATCGCACGGCTCGCCCGCATCAAGATCACGGATACCGAGGCGACCGGCCTGCAAGCCGAGCTGACCGGCATCCTGAACTGGGTCGAGCAGCTGAAGGAGGTCGACACCGCAGGCGTCGAGCCGATGACGCGCGTGGTGCCGATCGACCTCAAGACCCGCGAGGACGTGGTCACCGACGGCGGCATCGCCGACCAAGTCACCGCCAACGCGCCCGAGCGGGCCGATCATTTCTTCGTCGTGCCCAAAGTGGTCGAATAGTCCACCTCCCGGAGGACAATTCGGCCATCCCGCGAAGGCGGGAATCCAGGGGACCACGGGTAGGACAATAAGGGGAGCGCCGTCATGTCCAAGGGTCTGGTCGCCGCCGCCATCCTGTTGCTGCTGACGGGACTGGCTGTGATCTTTCTGCCGCTCTATCTGCCCGCGATGCCGCGCGGGGGCGCGCATACCGAATCGCTCGGCGTCAGCATGACCCAGATGCAGGTAGCGCTGGCGCGCATCAGGGACCTCGCCGAGCAGGTCAATGCACCTTTGTCCGTCATCGTTGCGCTGATGAGCCTCTATTATTCGCGGCGCGGCTACATGATCAAGAAGCGGCAGGCGGGGGAATAGGGCTCACCTACCAGCACTCCAACCTCAGAAACGATCCGACATGGCCAAGACCGAACTGACCCGCCTCACCCTCGCCGAGGCCCGCGACGGGTTGCGCGACAAGAACTTCACGGCGACCGAGTTGACCAAGGCGCATCTCGCCGCGATCGACGCCGGCAATGCCGCGCTCAACGCCTACCTGCTGGTCACCGGCGAGCAGGCGCTCGCGATGGCGCAGCTCTCCGACAACCGCCTGCAAAAGGGCGAGGGCAGGGGGCTCGACGGCATTCCGCTGGGGATCAAGGACCTGTTCTGCACCAAGGGTGTGCGCACGACGGCGTGCTCCAAGATCCTCGACGACTTCAAGCCGACCTACGAGTCGACCGTCTCGCAGAACCTATTCGATGCGGGTGCCGTCATGCTCGGCAAGCTCAACTGCGACGAGTTCGCGATGGGCTCGTCGAACGAGACCAGCGCGTTCGGGCCGGTGGTCAATCCCTGGCGGCGCAGGGGCAAGGACGGAAAGCTCTCGGCCGACAAGCTGGTGCCCGGCGGCTCGTCGGGCGGCTCGTCCTCGGCGGTCGCGGCCAACCTCTGCCTCGGGGCCACCGCGACCGACACCGGCGGCTCGATCCGCCAGCCGGCCGCGCTGACCGGCACCGTCGGCATCAAGCCGACCTACGGCCGTTGCTCGCGGTGGGGCGTGGTCGCGTTCGCCTCCTCGCTCGATCAGGCGGGACCCATCGCCAAGACCGTCCGCGACAGCGCGATCCTGCTGCGCCACATGGCGAGTTACGACGCCAAGGATTCGACCTCCGTCGATGCGCCCGTGCCGGACTACGAAGCCGACGTCGGCCGCTCGATCAAGGGCCTGCGCATCGGCGTGCCGAAGGAATACCGCGTCGATGGCATGTCGAAGGAGGCCGAGGAACTCTGGCAGCAGGGCATCGCCTGGATGAGGGCGGCCGGCGCCACCATCCACGACATCTCGCTGCCGCATACGAAATACGCGCTGCCCGCCTATTACATTGTCGCGCCGGCCGAGTGCTCGTCCAACCTCGCCCGCTACGACGGCGTCCGCTATGGCCTGCGGGTGCCCGGCAAGGATCTGATCGACCAGTACGAGAACACGCGCGCGGCGGGCTTCGGCAAGGAGGTCAAGCGGCGTATCCTGATCGGCACCTACGTGCTGTCGGCGGGCTACTACGACGCCTACTACTTGAAGGCGCAGCAGGTGCGCACCCTGATCAAGCGCGACTTCGACGAGGCGTGGAGCAAGGTCGACGTCGTGCTGACGCCGACGACGCCGTCGCCCGCGTTCGGCTTCGGCGAGAAATCAGGCGATCCCGTCGCCATGTACCTCGAAGACATCTTCACGGTGACCGTCAATATGGCGGGCCTTCCCGGCATCTCGGTGCCGGCTGGATTGTCGAGCCAGGCCACGCCGCTCGGTTTGCAGCTCATCGGCAAGCCGTTCGACGAAGGCACGCTGTTCCGTACGGCGCAGGTGATCGAGGATGCAGCGGGACGGTTCACGCCGGGGGAGAGGTGGTGGGGTTGATGCTCCACTAACCCATCCGGCCCAGCCCGGTTGCCTCCCCGGCCAGACCAGCTAAAAGGGCTGCAAATCGAGCAGCACCAGCCCCGAGGGCCATCCCATGACCGCCATCATCGACATCATCGGCCGCGAGATCCTGGACAGCCGCGGCAACCCGACGGTCGAGGTCGACGTGCAACTCGAGGACGGCTCCGAGGGCCGCGCCGCCGTGCCCTCGGGTGCATCCACCGGCGCGCACGAGGCGGTCGAGCTGCGTGACGGGGACAAGAGCCGCTACCTCGGCAAAGGCGTGAAAAAGGCCGTGGAGGCCGTCAACGGCGAGATCTTCGACGCCATCGCCGGCATGGAGGCCGAGGACCAGCGCGCCATCGACCGAGCGCTGGTCGCACTCGACGGCACCAAGAACAAGGCCCGGCTCGGCGCCAACGCCATCCTCGGCGTGTCGATGGCCGTCGCCAAGGCCGCAGCCCAGGCGTCCGGCCTGCCGCTCTACCGCTACATCGGCGGTGCCGCCGCGCACGTGTTGCCGGTGCCGATGATGAACATCATCAACGGTGGTGCGCATGCCGACAACCCGATCGACATCCAGGAGTTCATGATCATGCCGGTGTCGGCCGCGACCTGCGCCGACTCGATCCGCATGGGCGCCGAGGTCTTCCACACCCTCAAGAAGGGCCTCGCGGACGCCGGTCACGCCACCAACGTCGGCGACGAGGGCGGCTTCGCGCCGAACCTGAAGAGCGCCGACGAGGCGCTGGGCTTCATCATGAAGTCCATCGAGAAGGCCGGCTACAAGCCGGGCGTGGACGTCATGCTGGCGCTCGACTGCGCCTCGACCGAGTTCTTCAAGGGCGGCAAGTATGTCATGGAGGGCGAGGGCAAGACCCTCGACCCCTCCGGCATGGCAAAATATCTCGCCGACCTCGTCAAGCGCTTCCCCATCGTCTCGATCGAGGACGGGATGAGCGAGGACGACTGGGAGGGCTGGAAGATCCTGACCGACCTGATCGGCGCCAAGTGCCAGCTCGTCGGCGACGACCTGTTCGTCACCAACACCGAGCGGCTGGAGCAGGGCATCAAGAAGGGCATCGGCAACTCGATCCTGGTCAAGGTGAACCAGATCGGCTCGCTGTCGGAGACGCTGGACGCGGTCAACATGGCCCAGCGCGCCGGCTACACAGCCGTCATGTCGCACCGCTCGGGCGAGACCGAGGATTCGACCATCGCCGATCTCGCGGTCGCCACCAACTGCGGGCAGATCAAGACCGGCTCGCTGTCGCGCTCGGATCGCCTCGCCAAGTATAACCAACTCATCCGCATCGAGGGCGAGCTCGGCGACGTGGCGCGATTCCCCGGCAAGGCGGCGCTGAAGGCGCTGGTTTGAGGCTCATTATGGTTCGGGTGGGCGTCCGGCTCGCGTCGGACACCTCCGTCACCCCTGATCTAGTGGCAGGGGACACACCATCATTCCTCATTAATCATAACGCTTTACGCGCCCTTAGGTGAACCCGAGATAGAACACACGGCAGTAGTCTCTCGTAATCCAAGGCGTGCTCCCGTGTTGCGTATCTCCAGGCACGAATTCCGCTGGTCTCCCAGGCGGGCCCTGACCGTGGTGGCCTGCTTGGGCCTCACCGCCTATTTCGCCCATCACGCCCTCTCCGGCCGTCACGGCGTCGAGGCGCAGCGGCACTTGGCGGCCCGCGCGCCCGTGCTCGAGCAGCAGTACGCCGCGCTCGATGCCACCCGCGACCGCCTCAAGCTGGAAGTCTCGTTGCTGTCGAGCGACTTCCCGAGCCGCGACCTCGTCGAGGAGGTGGCCCGCGAGGTTCTGGGCTACGTGCTGCCCTCCGAGATCGTCTGGATCGGCCGCTGAGGATCACGGCGCGGCCCTCCAGGAGCCGATCCACCCTCTCGTTTTCGTCTGCTTCTCCGTCTGGCCATCCCGTGGGGCGTCGTGTACGTTTCCCCCGGTGGCTGATTTTACCGTGGGACGACGAGCCCGCGGCGAGGAGGAGCAACGAATGCCTGCCGACACCGGCCGGGGGAACGGCGGCGCTGCGGCGACGCGCGCGAACATCCCGCCTTTCACACCCGAGCAAGAGCGCGCCGCCTATCGCGAGATGCTGCTGATCCGCCGCTTCGAAGAGCGCGCCGGCCAGCTCTACGGCATGGGCTTCATCGGCGGATTCTGCCACCTCTACATCGGCCAGGAAGCCGTCGTCGTCGGCATGCAGATGGCGATCAAGCCGGGCGACCAGGTGATCACCACCTACCGCGACCATGGCCATATGCTCGCGATCGGCATGGACCCCAAGGGCGTGATGGCCGAGCTGACGGGCCGCCAGGGCGGCTACTCCCGCGGCAAGGGCGGCTCGATGCATATGTTCTCCAAGGAGAAGGCGTTCTACGGCGGCCACGGCATCGTCGGCGCCAACGTGCCGCTCGGCGCGGGTCTCGCCTTCGCCAACAAGTATCGCGGCAACGACCACATCTGCCTGACGTACTTCGGGGACGGTGCAGCGAACCAGGGCCAGGTCTACGAGACCTTCAACATGGCCAAGCTCTGGAAGCTGCCGGTGATTTTCATCATCGAGAACAATCGCTACGCGATGGGCACCTCGATCGACCGTGCCGCTGCGACCACGGATTTCTCCCATCGCGGCGCCTCGTTCGACATCCCCGGCGAGCAGGTCGACGGCATGGATGTCCGCGCGGTGAAAGCCGTCGGCGAGCGCGTCGTAAAATGGGTGCGCGAGGGCAACGGTCCCTACATCCTGGAAATGCTGACCTACCGCTATCGCGGCCATTCGATGTCCGACCCGGCCAAGTACCGGACGCGCGAGGAGGTCGACAAAGTACGTGAGCTGCAGGACCCGATCGAGCAGGTCCGCGCCCGCGTGCTGCGCGAGAAGACGATGAGCGAGGACGAGCTGAAGGTGATCGACGGCGAGGTTCGCCAGATCGTCACCGCCGCGGCCGAGTTCGCCCAGAACGATCCCGAGCCCGATCCCAAGGAACTCTGGACCGACGTGCTGCTGCCGGGTTGATGTTGAAGAGGAAAGCAGCAGGCGGATCTGCGAGATGACCGAGACGGCCCACAATCCAGCGACCTACGCCGACCTCGAGAGGGTGCCGCCCCATCTCGTGGCGGAGATCCTGTTCGGCCATCTTGTCACCCATCCGAGGCCGGTGCGCCGCCACGGTGGCGCGTCCAGCGTACTTGGAATGGCGCTCGGCAGTCCGTTTCAATTGGGTAGTGGCGGGCCGGGCGGTTGGGTTTTCGTGGACGAGCCGGAATTGCACTTGGGACCGCACGTCGCGGTGCCCGACATTGCGGGCTGGCGGCGCGAACGGGTCACCGAGCCAGCCGACAAGCCCTATTTCGAGGTCGCCCCTGACTGGATCTGCGAGATCCTCTCCCCGAGTACCGAGAAATACGACAAGGGTGACAAGCGCCGGATCTATGCCGTCTACGAGGTCGATTACCTCTGGCACCTCGACCCGCGCACGAAGTTGCTCGAGGTGTTCAGGCGCCAGGACAAGGACTGGCTCCTCACGCATACGTTCCAGGACGAGGAGCCGGTCAGCGCGCGCCCGTTCGATGCCATCACCTTCTCTCTCGGCGTGCTCTGGCCGTTCGATACGCTTGGCCAGCCTCCCGTACCCACCGAATAGTCCGTCACACCCAACCGGATCCGTCACTCATGGCCACTGAAATCCTTATGCCCGCGCTTTCTCCGACGATGGAGGAAGGCAAGCTCGCCAAATGGCTCGTCAAGGAGGGGGACGCGATCAAGGCGGGCATGGTCATCGCCGAGATTGAGACCGACAAGGCGACGATGGAGGTCGAGGCGGTCGACGAGGGCAAGCTCGGCCAGATCCTGGTCGCGGCCGGCACCGAGGGCGTCAAGGTCAACACGCCGATCGCGGTGATCCTGGGCGATGGCGATGCCGCGGGGGCACGGGCACCAGCTGCGGCTCCCGCACCGGCCCCGGCACCCGCTCCGGCGGCACATGCGCCCTCCGCGGCAGGCACTCCTGCTGCGCCGATGGCCGCCCCCGCAGTCCACACCGCGCCGCCCGCCGAGGAGGTCGCACCCGGCACCGAGATGATCAGCCAGACCATGCGCGAAGCGTTGCGCGACGGCATGGCGGAGGAGATGCGCCGTCATCCCGACGTGTTCCTGATGGGCGAGGAAGTCGCGCAGTACCAGGGCGCCTACAAGGTCAGCCAGGGTTTGCTCGACGAGTTTGGGCCGAAGCGGGTGATCGACACGCCGATCACCGAGCAGGGCTTCGCCGGCATCGGCGTCGGCGCGGCGATGGCGGGCCTCAGACCCATCGTCGAGTTCATGACCTGGAACTTCGCCATGCAGGCGATCGATCAGATCATCAACTCGGCCGCCAAGACGCTCTACATGTCCGGCGGCCAGCTCGGCGCTCCCATCGTGTTCCGCGGTCCGAATGGTGCCGCGGCCCGCGTCGGTGCCCAGCACAGCCAGGAATACTCGTCGTGGTATGCGAGCGTGCCCGGCATGAAGGTCGTCTGCCCCTCCAATCCGGCCGACGCCAAGGGCCTGATCAAGAGCGCGATCCGCGACCCCAATCCCGTCCTGATCCTCGAGAACGAGATGCTCTACGGCATCTCGGGGCCGGTGCCGAAGGTCGAGGACTGGCTCGTCCCGATCGGCAAGGCGCGCATCGCCCGCGCTGGGCAGCACGTCACCATCGTCTCGTTCGCGCGAGCCATGCAGTATGCGCTCGCCGCCGCCGAGACGCTGGCCAAGGACGGCATCGAGGCCGAGGTGATCGACCTGAGGACCATCCGCCCGCTCGACCTCGAGACGATCATCAACTCGGTCAAGAAGACCAACCGGCTCGTCACCGTGGAGGAGGCCTGGCCGGTCTGCTCGGTCGGCTCGGAGATCTGCGCCCAAGTCTGCATGCAGGCGTTCGACTACCTCGACGCGCCCCCGGCCAAGGTCAACGGGGCCGACGTCCCGATGCCCTATGCCGCCAACCTCGAAAAGCTGGCACTGCCGACCCCGGACCATGTGGTGCAGGCCGTGAAGGGTGTGCTGTACAGAACCTGAGCGGGGGCGATCGAGAGCAGGGCCATGACCGAATCCGAGCTTCTGCAAGGCTTGTTTGGGGGCATCCAGTCCGTGCTGACGGTGTTCTCGCTATTCTTCACGCTCGTTTCGGGCTACCTCGCCGCGCTCTATCTCATGCTCAAGCGAGCGCCGCTCGCACTTCGGCTCGTCGCCTTCGGCTTGCTCTCGGTCGGCCTGCTGTTTCTCGGCGGAACCGCCGCCGTCATCCAGAAGCTGCAGGACGGATTGTTTGCAGCCTGGGAGAAAATGCCAGCGCCGGTCATCGACGTGAAGTCGATGCGCAATCCCATTCCACTCGAGCTGGCGAGTGCCTTGCCGGTGCACCAGCAACAACTGGGCGTAGCCACCGGCTGGGCCGTCGCCGGCGCCGTCTATCTGGCACTGTTCTATCTGACCTTCGTCTACCGCTGGCCGCCCCATTCGGCTCACTCCTGAACAGAGATAACCCCATGCCCACCCAGATCCTGATGGCCCAACTGTCGCCGACGATAGAGGAGGGCAAGCACGCCGAGCGTGGTTCGGGCACCTCCTCGTGCATGCTGTGATAGGCTGTCGGCCATGGCTGAACCCGCGAAGCGCAATGCCACGTATGACGATCTTCTCGCCCTTCCCGACGACGTTCGGGGAGAGATCATCTACGGCTCGCTCTATGTCCAGCCGAACCCGGCGCCACCACACGGCAGCTCGCAGTTTTCGATTGGCGGCGAGCTCTATGCTCCCTTCCAAAAGGGGCGCGGTGGCCCCGGCGGCTGGTGGTTCCTGATCGAGCCGGAGCCGCACCTGGGACCCCACGTCGCCCTGCCCGACATCGCGGGCTGGCGCCAGGAGCGCATGCCGACCTTGCCGACGACGGCTTATGTAGAACTCGCACCCGATTGGGTCTGTGAGGTGCTTTCGCCCTCCACGGAAGGTCTCGACCGAGGTGCAAAGCGGCGGCTGTATGCCACGTATGGCGTCGCTCACCTCTGGTATTTGCATCCGGTGGAGAGGTATCTCGAGGTGTCTGCCTTGCGCGACGGAGCATGGCTCCACATCGATACCTTCGACGATGCCGTTGAGGTCCGTGCCCCCCCGTTCGATGCCGTTGCCTTCCGCCTCGCCGACCTCTGGCCCATTCCGCCTGCCGACAAACCCGCCTGATCCCATCCGCGACACACAGAGACCGAACCGATGCCCATCCAGATCCTGATGCCCGCGCTGTCGCCGACGATGGAGGAGGGCACACTCGCCAAGTGGCTCGTCAAGGAAGGCGACGTCGTCAGGGCCGGCAAGGTCATCGCCGAGATCGAGACCGACAAGGCGACGATGGAGGTCGAGGCCGTCGACGAGGGCATCGTCGGCAAGATCCTGGTCGGCGCGGGCACCGAGGGCGTCAAGGTCAATGCGCCCATCGCCATCCTGCTGCTCGAGGGCGAGAACGCAAGCGCGATACCGGCCGGAGCCCCTGCCGACGCACCTGCACCCAGCGCGCCGCCCGCCGCCGCCAAGCCCGCGCCAGCGCCCGCTCAGGCTCAGGCGCCACCGCCCCAACCCGCCGCCAAGCCGGCTGCCGCGCCACAACCGGCGGCCATCGCCCCCTCGGCTCAAGCCAACGGCCAGGCCGGACGGACGTTCGCCTCTCCGCTCGCACGCCGCCTCGCCCGCGACGGTGGCATCGATCTCGCGGCCATCACCGGCTCGGGTCCGCATGGCCGCGTGGTCAAGGCCGATGTCGATGCCGCGCTGCAATCGGGTACTGGCAAGCCCGCGCCCGCCGCAGCGCCGAAAGGTCAGGCCGTCGCCACCGTCTCGCAGGGCGCGTCCGCGATCCAGCCGATGGCCGACGACAAGATCCTCGCGCTCTATGCCAAGGACGACTACGAGGTCGTCCCCCACGACGGCATGCGCAAGATCATCGCCCAGCGCCTGACGCAGTCGAAGCAGACGGTGCCGCATTTCTACCTGTCGCTCGATTGCCGCCTCGACACGCTGCTCGGAGCACGCGAGCGGATCAACGCGGTGGCGCCGAAAGAAGGGCCGAAAGCCTACAAACTCTCGGTCAACGATTTCATCATCAAGGCGCTGGCGCTGGCCCTCCAACGCGTACCCGCGGCCAATGCGACCTGGACCGAGGGTGGCATGCTCAGGCATCGCCATTCCGACGTCGGCGTCGCGGTCGCGATCGAAGGTGGACTGTTCACGCCGGTAATCCGTCACGCCGAGCTGAAGACGCTGGGCGAGATCTCCAACGAGATGAAGGATCTGGCCGATCGGGCCCGCAAGCGCCGTCTCGCGCCGCACGAGTACCAGGGCGGCACCACCTCGATCTCCAATCTCGGCATGTTCGGCATCAAGAGCTTCGACGCCGTGATCAACCCGCCGCATGCGACCATTCTCGCGGTGGGTGCCGGCGAGAAACGCCCGGTCGTCAACGGCGACAAGCTCGAGGTCGCGACCGTGATGAGCTGCACATTGTCGTGCGATCACCGCGTCGTCGACGGGGCCACCGGTGCGGATCTGCTCAACGCCTTCAAGCAGTTGATCGAGGATCCCGTGCGCATGCTCGTCTGATCCGGCAGGAGCGTTGCCGGCGGGACACGCCGCCGTTTCATTCGGCACGGTGCGTGCTGTGTTTGCAGCATGCGCGGCTAAGTGCGCATCACTGAAAGCTGTTATCAATCGCGTAGCGGGCTTGAGGGGCTATTCGGCGAAGCCTAAGAAGCGGGAGATCGAGTGCACCGCGCATTCTCCTCCCAGGAGCATCCTCCCATGACGGCACGTTCCATCCGCTTGCTTCCCGTGGCTCTCGTGATGACGGCACTGCTCGCCGGTTGCGCCAGCGACAGCCCGGGGATGTTCGGCATGAACCCGATGACGACGTCGGCGATCGACGAGAAGCCGAAGGTGGATCCGGCCTGCGTCGCGCTCAGTGCCAAGATCGACCAGCTCCGCCAGGACGGCGTCTCCGATCGCGCGGCCCAGGCTGGAGCCTCCGGGAAGTCGTCGACGGTGTCGGTGAAGCGGGCATCGCTGACCCAACTCGCCGAGCTCGACCGCACCAACGCCGAGTTCCAATCGAAGTGCTCGACGCTGGGTCCACGGCCGATGCCGCAGGCCGCAGCCGCGTCCGCTCCGGCCCCCGCCGCGAAGACCGCCAAGGTGGCGAGCGCCAAAGCCGCCTCGGCCAAGCCGGCGGCAGCCGCAGCGGCGCAATAGCCAAGTCCCTCCCGCGCCACACCAAATCGAAATCGGCGTGGTCGCGACCACAGGACCGCCATCGGGGGTTGCTTCGATGGCGTCCCGTTGTTAGAGGCGTGACTTCGCGTTTGCGAAAGCCAAGAGGGGGACTACCGGTGCGGTTTCTTACGGGCAAGGCAGTCGCATCGACCGTCGTCCTGGCCATTTGCGCTGGACTTGCGGGTTGCGCCAACGAGAGCAAGACCGGCGGCGATCCCGGTGCGCGGCCGCTTCCGGCCGGCATGAGCTGCCCGTCGATCAAGGTCGAGATGGACCGACTCGTCGGTCGTGGCGTGCAAGGCCTGATCGAAGGACGCCAGAACGGCCGCAAGCTGACGCCTACGCAAACCTCGGATGCCGACCGCTACAACGAGCTGTTGAGCCTGTATCTGGGCGCACGCTGCTACACTTGAGCTTTTCAGAGAGCTGAAGCTGGGATTGAATGGGAAGGCTCCGACCCCGTCGGGGCCTTTTTCGCGTCCACCCCTTCCACGAGAGCAGGCAGAGACCTCCATGACCAGCCCCCCCTACGACGTCCTCATCATCGGTGCTGGTCCCGGCGGCTATGTTGCCGCTATCCGCGCGGCGCAGCTCGGCCTCAAGACGGCCGTGGTGGAGCGCGAGCATCTCGGGGGCATCTGCCTCAATTGGGGCTGCATTCCGACCAAGGCCCTGTTGCGCTCTGCCGAGGTCTACCATCTGGCGACACACGCGGGTGCCTACGGTCTGAAGCTCGAGGGCAAGCTGACCGCCGACCCCACAGCCATCGTCAAGCGCTCGCGCGGTGTCTCCGCCACGCTCAACGGCGGCGTCGGTTTCCTGCTCAAGAAGAACAAGGTCGACATCATCTGGGGCGAAGCCGTGGTCGACAAGCCGGGCCAGGTGACGGTCATCACGACCAAGAAGGCGGCGATGCAGCCACAGCCGCCGCCGCCCAAGGGGACACTGGGTGCCGGCACCTATCTGGCCCGGAACATCATCGTCGCGACGGGCGCTCGCCCGCGCGTCCTGCCGGGCATCGAGCCGGACGGCAAGCAGATCTGGACCTATTTCGAGGCGATGGTTCCCGAGGCAATGCCGAAGTCACTGATCGTCATGGGCTCGGGCGCGATCGGCATCGAGTTCGCCTCGTTCTATCGCACCCTCGGGGCCGAGGTGACGGTGATCGAGCTCCTGCCGCAGATCCTGCCCGTCGAGGATGCCGAGGTCGCCGGTCTCGCGCGCAAGCAATTCGAAAAGGCCGGCATGAAGATCCTCACCGGCGCCAAGGTGACCAAGGTCGAGAAGTCCGCGAGCGGCGTCACCGCACATGTCGATGCCGGTGACGGCAAGCAACAGACGATCACGGCGGAAAAGCTGATTTCGGCCGTGGGCGTGCAGGGCAACATCGAAGGCCTCGGGCTCGAGAAGCTCGGCGTCAAGATCGAGCGCGGCACCATCGTCGCCGATGGGCTCGGCCGCACCAGCGTCACGGGCATCTGGGCGATCGGCGATGTCGCGGGCGCCCCGATGCTCGCCCACAAGGCCGAGCACGAGGGCGTCACCACGGTCGAGACCATCAAGGGGCTGCACACCCACCCGATGGACAAGCGCAAAATTCCCGGCTGCACCTACTGCCACCCCCAGATCGCGAGCGTCGGATTGACCGAGGCGAAGGCGAAGGAGGCCGGCCACAGCGTCAAGGTCGGCCGCTTCCCGTTTCGCGGCAACGGCAAGGCGATCGCGCTGGGCGAGCCCGAGGGCCTGGTGAAGACCGTGTTCGACGCCAAGACCGGCCAATTGCTCGGCGCGCACATGGTCGGCGCCGAGGTGACCGAGCTGATCCAGGGCTTCGTCGTCGCCATGAGCCTGGAGACGACGGAGGAAGACCTGATGCATACGGTCTTCCCGCATCCGACGCTGTCCGAGATGATGCACGAAAGCGTTCTCGACGCGTACGGACGTGTCATTCATTCATGATCATATAGAGCATAAGCGTCAAAGACTTATGTTGCAATTTGTCGGTGAAATTCCGGCGGCGATGCTGCATGCTCTGCGTGCATCGGTTGTCGATTCGCGTGCATCTCCGGTGCTGGATGCCTTAGGCGAGATCGATGGCGCACGCGGAAGACCAGGTGTTGGTGGAGTACGACGGCTGGGCGCCACCCGACGAGCCCGAGGAGGGGCGTGTCTGGCGGCCCGTCGTCTTCCTGGAAGCGGACGGTGCCTGGCAGATCGACGACACGCGTGACGGGGCGGTCGCGTTCTTTCCCATGGATGGCCGGCGGTGCCATCGAAATCTGCCGGTGATGCTGCTCGCGCTGCTGGTAGGTGGTTTGGCGGTATCGTTGCTCTATCCGCCTGCCGTGCCGTTGCCGAAGCTCGGATCGGCAATCTCGCCGTTGCACGTCGCCGAGCCGACTTACGTCGCATCCCCCATGGCATCCACCAGTGCGCCCACCATCGCATCGGCCCCTCACCGGACCGGAGATGCAAGCAAAGACGTGAAGGCAAAAAAAGAGGCCTCGCGCTCGGCAGAGACGAAAGCGGTTCCCGCTTCCCCGGCCGTCGCAGTCGGCCTGCCGGTGCTGCCCGCTGTCGCTGTCCCCGAGGCGACAGCCGTGGCGATCGACCTTCCATCGCTGAGCCTCGCCCGCACGGCTCCGGTCGAGTTGGCGGCCGTTGCCGCCGTTGCTGCTACTGCGGTGGTGAGGCCCGATGTTGCCACTCCGGTGACGCCGGCCGCGCCACCCACACCGGCCCTGCCCGTGGCGGCGCCGCCGCTGCAGGAGCCTGACCGGCAACAACGCGCGGCCCCGCCGGCTGCGGTCTCCACCCTGCAGGCCGCGCCCGCTCCAACCGTTGCGGTGATGGAGGCGGCTGCTCCCTCGCCGCCCCCAGTCCCGGTCGAGCCGGCGGTGCCAAAGGTAGCCTTGCCCTCACCGCCCGTGGTGGCTCGACCGGACAAGACGGTGGAGCCGACCAAGCCCGTTCCTGCGGGGGAACCGGCCCCCGCTGCGTCGCGCACCAAGCGGACCGTGGAGCGTCCTCCGGCGCGTAAGAGTCCGGCCGAACCCCAAGCTGCCGCGCCCAAGGCGGGTGGTGACGGCGTGCGCACGTTCTTTTTCCAGAATGGCACCTGACGGGCAGCATCGACGGGCGCCGAGCGCGAGACGTGGGGTGAGGCACGTGCGAGAGGCGACGTGTCGGGCCTGCGAGCGCTATAGTGGTCGCGGAACGAATCGGTGTGCGCCCGCATCCACTCCCGCGCGGCGGCCAGATCACGGAGGCATCGCATGGATGACCGGACACGTCAGCTCGTCATGATCGCCGCCATCGGCCTCGTCGCCGGCTACCTCGCCTCGGTCGTGATCGGCGGGAGCGGTCTGATCCGGTATCTCGTCACCGGCGTCATCGGCTCGTTCGTCGGCGGCTTCCTGCTCAAGGGGTTGGGTGTCGATCTCGGCATCAAGAACCGCATCGCCAGCGAGATCGCGACCGCGACCATCGGCGCCATCGTCGTCGTAATCCTGGCCAGGATCATCGCGTAGGACTAGTCTGTCAGCGGGACACCGAGACCGGGGAGAGACGGCAATGCCGACAATGGCTCAGATACAACCTTATTGGCCCTACATCGTGATGGCGCTCAATGGGCTCATCGCGGGATGGCTCGCAGGTTCGCTTCTCGGCGGCGGCGGGCTCATTCGCAACGTGGTCGTCGGCATCATCGGTGCCTTCGTCGGTGGCGCGCTCGTTCAGCACGGACTGCTGAAGCTCCCTTCCGACTTCAATACGATCATACCCTACTACGGTAACCAGCTTGTGGTTTCCACGATCGGCGCGGGCATCGTGATCCTGGTCGCGCGGTTCCTCGGCGGCAGATAGCCGCCTGCTTAGCGGCGCGGCTCGACGGACGGTGGCTTGCGTAGCGTCCCGGCCGGGACCACGTGTAATCAGCCGTATTTTGCAGCCCACATGTGCGAGAGACATGGTCACCGTCGTCGATACCAAGCCGCGCCACCCCGAGAAGGCGCACCGGCCGGACAACGAATTGCTGCGCAAACCCGACTGGATCCGGGTGAAGGCGCCGGGCTCTGCGGGCTACTCAGAGACTCGGGAGATCGTGCGCGCGCACGGGTTGCACACGGTCTGCGAGGAAGCTGGCTGCCCCAACATCGGAGAATGCTGGCAGAAGAAGCACGCCACCATGATGGTGATGGGCGACACCTGCACGCGCGCCTGCGCCTTCTGCAACGTGGCGACAGGCCTGCCGAAACCGCTCGACCCCGGTGAGCCAAACAGCGTCGGCGCCGCCGTCGCCAAGCTCGGGCTCGAGCACGTCGTCATCACCTCGGTCGACCGCGACGATCTCGCCGACGGCGGTGCCGCTCATTTCGCAGCCGTCGTCCGTTCGATCCGCGCGCAATGCCCGAGGACCACGATCGAGATCCTCACGCCGGATTTTCTGCGCAAGGAGGGCGCGCTCGAGGTCGTCGTGGCCTCGAGACCGGACGTGTTCAACCACAACCTGGAAACGGTGCCAGGCCTCTATCTGCGCATCAGGCCTGGCGCGCGCTACTTTCACTCGCTGCGGCTGTTACAGAGGGTGAAGGAACTCGACCGCCAGATGTTCACCAAGTCTGGCATCATGGTCGGCCTCGGCGAGGAGCGCGACGAGGTGCTGCAGGTGATGGACGACCTGCGCTCCGCGGACGTTGATTTTCTGACCATCGGCCAGTATTTGCAGCCGACCCGCAAGCATGCGCCGGTCAAGAGCTTCGTCACCCCCGACGAGTTCAAGGCTTACGAGCGCATTGCGCTCGCCAAGGGCTTCCTGATGGTGGCGTCGAGCCCGCTGACGCGATCGAGCTATCACGCCGGCGACGATTTCGCGCGGATGCGGGCGGCGCGCGCCAGCCGGGGTGCTTGACTTCTCATGATCGCTGCCTTCCCCCGCGCGCATTCGCCGCGATGCCTCGCCCGCCGGCGCAGCCGATATTCCGCCAAAGCTTTGTCCGGGAGCCGCGGCTGATGCCAACCTTCGATACGAGCCGCAGGGTTCCCTATTCACCCGAGCAGATGTTCGACCTCGTCGCCGACGTCGAGAAATACCCGCAGTTCCTGCCGATGTGCGAAAGCCTGGTGGTACGGGCCCGTGAGCCGCACGAGCAGGGGACGCGGCTCACCGCGACGATGGGTGTCGGCTACAAGTCGATCCGCGAGCACTTCACCAGCCGTGTCACGCTGAAGCCGGCGGAGAGCCGGATCGTGGTCGAGTATCTCGACGGGCCGTTCAGCTATCTGGAGAACCGCTGGGACTTCCTGCCGCTGCCGGGCGGCGGCTGCCAGGTGCGGTTCTGGATCTCCTACGAGTTCAAGTCGGCGATGCTCGGCTTGCTGATGGGCGCCTTGTTCGACAAGGCCTTCCGCAAATTCACCGAAGCGTTCGAGCAGCGCGCGCGAGTCGTCTACGGCGCGCCAGTGCGCGCCAACGGCACTTCCTCGTAGCGGTCGCATCGAGGTCTGCTCCGCAACAGAGTCCGGACCGCGCTGCCGGTCTCGCCCGTCACCACGGGCTTGTCGCCCGCTGCGACTCGCCTAAACCCTTGGATCGCGGATCGTCCGCCGCGACATCGAGGCAGCATGCGCATCCTGTTCGTGCACCAGAATTTTCCGGCCCAGTTCGTCCACCTGGCACCCGCGCTGGTGAAGCGTGGGCACGATGTGCGGGTTCTGACCGACGAGCGCAACAACCGGCCGGCGACGCTGCCGAGGATCACCTACACCTTCGCACAGCCCAAGCCCGTGGCGGGCAGTCTCACCGCCGCGATGGACCAGCATGTCGCCCGAGGTGCGGCTGTCGCCCGCCGCGCCGCCACCGTCCGCGAGGCAGAGGGCTACGTGCCCGACGTCATCTTCGGCCACATCGGGTGGGGCGAGAGCATGTTCATCAAGGAGATCTGGCCGGAGGCGCGGCTCAATGCCTACGCCGAGTTCTACTGGCGTTCGCGCGGCCTCTACTACGATTTCGATCCCGCTTGCTATCCCCGCTCCCTGGATCAGGTGCTCAGTGCGGCGACCACCACCACGGCGATGCTCGCGACGCTGTCGGTCGCCGACAAGCTGGTGTCACCGATGCAGTGGCAGGCACGCTCTTTCCCCCAAGTGTTCCACCCGCGCATCAGCGTGATCCACGACGGCATCGAAACCGCGGTCGCCAAGCCGTCGGCGAGTGCCAGCGTGAGGCTGGCCGAGCGCGATCTCACGCTGGCTGCG
Source organism: Devosia equisanguinis (assembly GCA_945889015.1). Taxonomy (GTDB): domain Bacteria; phylum Pseudomonadota; class Alphaproteobacteria; order Rhizobiales; family Hyphomicrobiaceae; genus CAMDBL01. The sequence continues at coordinate 3,215 of CAMDBL010000073.1, read as the reverse complement.
GGCGACGAGGTACTGACGTTCGTCAATCGGACTCTGGAGCCCCACCGCGGCTTTCACATCTTCATGCGCGCCCTGCCGGCGGTGATGAAGGCGAGACCGAAGGCCCACGTCGTCATCGTCGGCGGCACCGAAGGTGGCTATGGCGGCGGCCCCGGCAAGGGGCGGACGTGGCGGCAGTTACTGCTCGACGAGGTCGGCGCGTCCCTCGATCTGTCGCGCTTGCATTTCGTCGGCAAGGTCCCCCATCCCATGTTCCTCGACCTGATGCGGGTCTCGCGGGCGCATGCCTATCTGACCTACCCCGGCGTGCTGTCCTGGTCGATGCTGGAGGCGATGGCCTGCGGGGCGCTGGTGATCGGCTCGCGCACCCAGCCCGTCGAGGAAGTCATCACCGACGGCGAGAACGGCCGTCTGGTGGATTTTTTCGATGTTCCCGCATGGTCGGCGGCGATGATCGAGGCGCTGGCCGATCCCGCCGCCGGCGCGGCCCTTCGCCGTCGCGCTCGCCAGACGATCGTCGAGGGCTACGATCTCGCCACACGCTGCCTGCCTCAGATGATCAGGTTCGTCGAGGAGCCCTGAGCGATCGCCCCAGATCAGGTGACGCCTGCGGCCTCGGCCAGTATCGCCAGCGCCTCGTCGACCGTCGCCAGCCGGATGCCCGAGCGACCGAGATCGCCGAAACGGCATTCGCGATGGATCACGGCACCGCCACGGCGGGATGCTGCGATGTGAACCAGCCCGACGGGCTTGGCGAGGCTGCCGCCGCCGGGGCCCGCGACTCCAGTGACGGCGACGGCCACGTCGGCGCGCGAGCGGTGCACGGCGCCCGTGGCCATGGCTCGCGCGGTTTCCTCGCTGACGGCACCGTGTCGTTCGATCAGCTCTGCGGGGACACCGATCAGCTCGGTCTTGGCCTCGTTGGAGTAGGTGACGAACCCGCGTTCGACGACGTCGGAGGAGCCGGCAATCTCCGTCAGCAGTCCCGAGATCAAGCCGCCGGTACAACTCTCGGCCGTCGCGACTTTGAGGCCTCGCTCACGCAGGGCCGCCAGGAGTGTCGTAGCGGCCGCCAGCCGCTCTGGGGAGAACATGCACACACCGTCTGAAAACATAATGCGGCCGGCACGCTATCACACGTGCCGGCCGCGTCGCGAGCCTCGATCGGCCACGACAGCCCTCTAGTCGGTGATCAACTGTGCCGCGGTCTTCAGCAAGCCATCGAGCACCGAGCGGCTCTCCGGCCCGAGCGCCGTCAACGCGCGGCGCTGGGCGTCCTGCCAGACCGGGAAGGCGCTGCGGATCACCGCCTCGCCCTTCGGCGTCAGGTGCAGGCCGCGCCCGCGGCGACCGGCCGGTGGATCCATGATGATCATGTTCAGCGCCAGCAGCCGCTTCAGATTGCGTGACAGCGTCGACTTCTCGATGTCGAGGTCCTGGCCGATTTCCACGGCGGTGATGCTGTCGCGCGCGGCGAGCTGCGTCAGCAGTGTGAACTGACTGCCTGTGATACCGTGCTCGCGCATCGCGTCGTCGTAGACGCGTGTCACTATCCGCGACAACTGACGCACACGTGTCGAAACGCACGTTCCCGCAGTCATCTCGGCGATCTCACCGATCGTTGCCGGAACCCGCTCGGGTTGCTGCGTCATATAGTTCATCGTTCGCTCCCGCCCGTGGTCATACAACCAGCCGTCAGCCCTGATGCCGCGATTCTGAGCCGAGGGTCAATCGGGCAAAGGCGGTAGCTCAGGCGGGGAGCGAAACTGTCGCGACCGCCATCGCGGCGATGCCCTCGCGGCGGCCGGTGAAGCCGAGCCCTTCCGTCGTCGTCGCCTTGACGCCGACGCGGTCGATGGTGATGCCGAGAATCTCGGCCAGGCGCGCGCGCATGGCGTCCCGGTGGGGCGCGATCTTCGGTGCTTCGCACAGCAGCGTCACGTCGGCGTTGACGATGCGTCCGCCCCGCGCCCGCACGCGGCGCACCGCATCGGCGAGGAAGTGATGGGAGGCGGCACCTTTCCACTGCGGATCGCTCGGCGGGAAATGCTGGCCAATGTCCCCGTCGCCGATGGCGCCGAGCACGGCATCGGTCAGTGCGTGCAGGCCGACGTCGGCATCCGAATGCCCCTCAAGGCTGGCGCTGTGTGGAATGCGATGGCCGCAGAGCCAGACATGATCCCCGGATGCGAAACGATGAACGTCGAAGCCGTTGCCGATCCGTGTCTCCAGGGTGCACGTCTCGGCGACGGAAAATGGCTGCGTCAGCATGGCTCGAGCGAGTGTGACGTCCTCGGGTGTGGTGATCTTCATGTTCAACCCCTCCACCGGGACCAGCACCACCTCGAGCCCCGCCCATTCCGCGAGCGCCGCATCATCGGTGAAGCCGGTCGAGCCGGCGTCTCGCGCGCGCCGATGCGCATCCAGGATCGATCGGAAGTGAAACCCCTGCGGTGTCTGCGCCCGCCACAAACCATCGCGCGGCACCGTGCCGACGATCGGCCCATTACCCTGACCACGCTTGATCGTGTCAGTGACCGGCTGGACCGCGATCGCGCCGGGCGAGGATGCCAGCGCGGCCATCACGGCGCCGATCGCGTCGGCCGGGGTGAACGGGCGGGCGGCGTCGTGGATCAACACGCGATCGGGATCGAACGGTGCCAGCGCCTCCAGTCCGGCGAGCACCGAAAGCTGCCGCGTGGCGCCACCTCCGACGGGCGGGGCAAGACCCGGCCCGTACCCCACCGCAGCCCGGTCGTAGAGGAAGCGGTCGCCGGGGTGGATCACGACCTGGATTCGGTCGACGTCGGCGCGATGCGCGAACAGGTCGAGGGTGCGGCGCAAAACCGGCTTCCCCGCGAGGTCGAGGTACTGCTTGGGGAGGCCGGCGTCCGCGACACGAACGCCACGGCCCGCAGCCACGATCAACGCTGCAACTCCCATTCCCGGTCTTTCCATCGCCGACCAAACTCGGCCCTGCTTAGCGAGCCGGCGGGAAGGCAGCAACCGTGGCGTCCACGAAAACTCCCCGAACGCACTTGCGAAATACAGCGAGCCGGCCTAAGCTGCACAAATCGAGGGCACTCCAGATGAGTGCTTATATATCAGGCACTACATGAGCGAAAAAGCAGCACAGCTCAGCATCGGCGGGCATGTTCTCAAGAATTCAATCCTCTTGGCACCGATGTCTGGCGTCAGCGATCTGCCATTCCGGC
>CAMDBL010000072.1 GCA_945889015.1 Devosia equisanguinis | reverse complement strand
TCAACCCCTGTGGAGAACCTGGGGAAAACAGCGCGACGCCGGCGTGGACTGCCTCCGGTCGGGCTCCGCCCTCCCTCCGTAAGCCCACGCCGGCAAACCGTCTCATCCTGATTGTCGCTGGAGTCTCATCCTGATTGTCGCGCGCCACCCTGCGGCTCTATCCGCCGGTGCCGCTGCTGATGCGTGAGCCGGTCGACGACGATGTCATCGAAGGGGAGCAGGTCAAACGCGGCGTGCAAGTCTATATCGCGCCCTGGGTTCTGCATCGCCATCGAAAGCATTGGGAGCATCCGACCGTGTTCATGCCGGACAGGTTCGCCGGTCGACCGGCGCCCTGGACGTCGGATGGCGCTTATCTGCCGTTCGGTGTGGGGCCGCGCACATGCATCGGCGCCGTGTTTGCGCTTGCAGAGGCGCAGATCGTTCTGGCCAAGGTCTTGTGGAGCTTCACGCTGGCATTGGAGAGTCAGCGGCCGGTTCTGCCGGTCGGCCGGCTCACCATTCAGCCGAGTTACGCCCCCACGTTCAGGCTGGAGCCGGCGCGATCTTGATCACGGCGAGCGCTGGCCTGCACACTCTCACTCCACCGGCTCCACATCGACCGCGACGTTCATGCGCTGGTCGGCGCCGCCGAGCAGGATGCCGCTGATCGGGCAGACGTCGTCGTAATCTCGGCCGTAGGCGACGGTGACGTGCTCGGTCGATGGCATGATGCCGTTGGTTGGATCGAAGTCGACCCAGCCGGTCTCCGGCGCCCACACCGACAACCAAGCGTGCGAAGCATCCGCCCCTTTGAGCTTCTCCTTGCCCGGCGGCGGGCGCGTCAGCAGGTAGCCGCTGACATAGCGAGCGGGGATGCCGAGCGAGCGCAGCGCAGCGATGCTCAGATGCGCGAAGTCCTGACAGACGCCGCGCTTCAGCTCGAGCACGCGCAGGATCGGCGTCGAGATGTCGGTGGCGGCAGGGTCGAACTTGAACTCGGTGAAGATGCGGCTGGTCAGCTCCATCGCGCCGGCGAGCACCGGTCGTCCCGGCGGGAACGAGGGCCGCGCGAATGCGACCAGCTCGCGCGTGATGGGGGTCTGGCGCGAGCGGCACGTGAACTGCAGGACGTCGGGATCGAGCTCGCCGCTCGACAGCCGTGCGTGCTCCTGGACCCGCTCCCAGGCACAGCTCGATTTCAGCTCGACGTCGGGCGGTTCTGTGATGTCCACGGTGCTACGCGCGTGCACGCCGAACTCGGTATGCTCCTCGTCGATCCGCAGCATCACGCAGGGGTTGCCGAAGTCGTCGATCAACCCGGTTCGGGTGGCGGGCGCGGGATCGATCAGCAGGCTGTGATGCACCACGGTCTGGCGCGGCAGCGGCCGCGGCTCCAGATGGATCAGGTGGTGAGACTGTGCGACCGGCAGGCGATAGCCGTAAGTCGTGGAATGGCTGACCTCGAGTTTCATAGCTCTTGCCGCGATCGTGCTCTGACCCACCTCGGCTCCTTCTCGACCACGCTGAAGTAGCGGCGTGTGAGGGCGTCGGAGAGTTGTGGAATGCGTTTGACCTGCGCCTCGAGCAGTGCCGCGAGCGCACCGCGGCGACCGTCGGGATCGCGCTCGGCGAGACCGACGACGTCGGCGAGGCGGACGTCGTTGAGCAGTGCCAGCGCGGTGCGCTGCACCTCGGTGCGGCCGCGGCCCTTGCCGGTCTGCGGCAGCGCGTCGATGGCGGTGTTGAGCGCGGAGAGCTGGAAAGCGAGACTGCGGGGGTTGGTCTCGTCGACGATCAGCAGGTCGAGCACCAGCTCCAGCGCGGGGTTGAGACGATAGCGCGAGCGATAGGTGATGAAGCTGTCGGCGAGCTCCAGCACGAACAACAGGCTGCCGCTCTCGTCGTCGCCGGCTATGCCGCCTCGGAAGGCAGACAGCAGGACATGCGACAGGTTCAGCGCCCGCGACAGGCGACGGCCCATGTCGAGGAAGGACCAGCCGAGGTTGCGGGTCATGTTCTCGTGCGTCAGGCCGTTGAAGGCGGCCACGACGCCGAGGCCGGAATCGATCAGGTCCAGAGCCTCGCCGATGGACGAGGGCCGGGCGCCCGCCTGCCAGCGGCGGCCCACATGGAACGAGTTGAGTGTGCGCCATGCTTCCTGGCTGAGGCGATCACGCGTCAGGCTGGCGACGCGATGGATGTGCACGAGCGTCTGGGTCAGGCCATAATGCCGCTCGGTCGAGGTCATCAGCAGGCGGGCGAGATGGGCGACCACCTGCGGCTCGTCGAGGCCGGGAGGAATGACGACCGGGGTCGTCTCGTCGCGGTTGAGCAGCGTCGTCATCGCGGCACGTGCAAGCTGCAAGTTCTGGCGCGGCCCGCTGTCCTCCTCGATGCGGCTGAGGCAATTGCGTAGCACGCGGAAGGTCCAGTCGGCGCGCTCCACGTAGCGGCCGAGCCAGAACAGGTTGTCGGCGGCGCGACTCGGCATCTCGCGCGGGCCACGCTGGACCTGGACTGCCTCGATCGCCGGCCGCCACAGCGTCTTGAAGGCGGGCTGCGGACCCTCGTTCAGCACCCAGACGTCGGCGGAGGAGCCGTCCGGAGCGGTCAGCGCCATCGACGCGCCGGGATCGACGGTCATGGCGAGACCACCGGGCATGACGATGAAGCCGCCGGGCGTGGCGGTGGCGAACACGCGCACCGCGAACGGCTTAGGCTCCAGCCCGCGCGGCCCGTATGACGGCATCGTGCCGAGCGGCGTCTTCTCCTCGGCGATGTAGCTGGCGCCGTCGATCTCCAGCTCCTCGATCAGCGCCATCCTCTCGCCCGCCGACAGCTTCGCGGGATCGCGGGCGGGTGCGGCGCGGCCGGGACGTGCAGTCTGCTCGTAGGCGCGCCGGATGAAGTAGCGGTCGAGCGTGTCGATCACGTCGCGGCGCACGCTGGCGTCGCCGAGCCAGTGTTTGGCGACGTCGGGGATGGCGAGGGTCTCGCCGATCAGCTCGCGCGCGAGTCGGGGCAGATAGGGGCCGAGGCCGCGGTTCTCGGCGAGCGCGGTGCCGATGGCGTTGACCACGAGGTTCGGCTGCTGGCGGACGGCCTGGACGAGGCCGACAGGGCCGAGGAAGCCGGACGGCTCGAGTTCCAGCGCGTCACAGGAGGCGCCGGCGACGCAACGGACGACGAGGTCGATCGGTTGCAGGCCATCGAGGGTTTTGAGGTACACGCGGCCGTTCTCGACCCGCAGGTCGTCGCCCTCGACGAGCAGCATGCCCAGGTAGCGGGCGAGATAGGCGTGACTGAAGAAGTCGTTGTGACGCGGTCCAGGCGTCAGCAAGGCGATGCTCGGATCGGGCCGGTTGATGCGGCTCGCCAGGGCTTCCTGCATGCTCTGGAAGTAGCTGGCGAGGCGCATGGCCTTGCTGGCGGAGAACACGTCGCCGGAGATGTGCGAGAGCACCGTGCGATTGGCCAGCGCATAGCCGATGCCGGCCGGAGTCTCGACGTGGGTGTCGACGACGCGCCAGCTGCCGTCGGCGCCACGGGCGAGATCGGCGGCGAAGAACTGGATGCGGCCGCCATCGGGTCCGATGTGGCGGCAGGCCCTGAGGTAGGATGGATCGGAGAACACCAGCTGCGGTGGGATCAGACCGCGACGCAGCAGGTTTTGAGGGCCGTAGATGTCGCTCAGAACGGCCTCGAGCAGACGCGCGCGCTGGATCACCGCGCGCTCGATCTCCCACCAGGCGCCGACCGGAAACGCCAGCGGCACCAGGTCGAGCCGCCAGGGCTGATGATTGCGCGAAGGATCGGCGAACAGGTCGTGCGCGATGCCGGTCTCGCGCACACGGGTGTTGATGCGCTCGATGCGCTCCATCCGCTGCTCATGCGTCAGCCCGTCGAGACCGTCGAGAATGGGCCGCCAGTGCTCCGCCTGCGGCGCGGCACCGCCGCTGGCACCGTTCAGCTCGTCGAACGCTGCCGACGCGTAGCCGGTGGCTATCGATCGCGAAGGCGCATTCGTTGCGACTGATGCCATGTGTTGCCGTCCGGGTTAGTGCGCGCGTTGGCCGTCGCGAGTCACGCGCCGTCCCCTATGCACTGCTAGTCTTCCACGGTGCCGTCTTCTAGCCGAGCCTACCATTGTCGCACGCCAAAGTTGCCTAATTGTCACGCAATACGGCGTTCAAACGGCGCGACGCAAGTCGAGTGTGAGCGGAAACGAGGGATGCACGCCCGACGGCCGCGCCTTTGCAGCGCCGGATGTGTGGCCCATGCCTTCGAAGCGAGCGAGTCGGCGCCCTTCCGCCTCGAACGCATTCACCGGGAACACCTCGAAGTTGCGCCCACCAGGGTGGGCCACGTGATAGCGGCAACCGCCGATCGAGCGGCCGGAGTAGGTGTCGAGAACGTCGAACGTCAGCGGCACATGGGTGCCGATATTGGGATGCAGGCACTGGGGCGGTTGCCACGCGCGATAGCGAACGCCCGCGACCGACTCGCCGAACGACCCGGTCGGCGACAGCGGCAACGCGCGCCCGTTGCAGGTGACGACGTAGCGACCGTCGATGCCGCCGGACACCTTGACTTGCACCCTTTCGAGCGAGCTGTCGACGTAGCGGGCGGTCCCGCCAATGATGCCTTCCTCGCCGAGCACATGCCAGGGTTCCAGCGCCTGCCGGACCTCGACGTTGACCCCGCCTTGCTGGATCGCTCCGAGCTTGGGGAAGCGGAACTCGAAATGCGGCTCGAACCAGGCGACGTCCATCGGATAGCCGGCCCGCTTCAGGTCGGCGATGATGGCGTTGAAATCGGCCCAGATGTAGTGGGGCAGCATGAACTTGTCGTGCAGCGACGTTCCCCACGGGACCAACGGCTGGTGGAACGGCTTCTCCCAGAACCAGGAGACCAGCGCACGCACCAGCAACTGCTGGGCGAGACTCATGCGCGCGTGCGGCGGCATCTCGAAGGAGCGGAATTCGACCAAGCCGAGTCGTCCGGTCGGACCGTCCGGCGAGTACAGCTTGTCGATGCAGATCTCGGCGCGATGCGTGTTGCCGGTGACGTCGACCAGCAGATTGCGGAACAGACGGTCGACCATCCAGTGCGGCGTCGTCCCGCCGTGATCGAAGGTCTGTTGCAGCGCGATCTCGAGCTCGTAGAGCTGATCGTGGCGGGCCTCGTCGCAGCGCGGCGCCTGGCTGGTGGGACCGATGAACAGACCCGAGAACAGGTACGACAGCGAGGGATGGTTCTGCCAGTAGGTGACGACGCTGGCGAGCAGGTCGGGGCGACGCAGGAACGGACTGTCGGCCGGGGTCCGGCCGCCGATGACGATGTGGTTGCCGCCGCCTGTGCCGGAATGGCGGCCGTCGAGCATGAACTTCTCGGTGCCGAGCCGCGACAGGCGCGCGTCCTCGTAGAGCGTGGTGGTGATCTCGACCAGCTCGTCCCAGTCGAGCGAGGGATGGATGTTGACCTCGATGACGCCGGGATCGGGCGTCACCTTGATCACGTTGATGCGCGGATCGAACGGTGGCGGGTAGCCTTCCACCCGCACGGCACAGCCGGTCGTCTTGGCCGTCTCCTCGATCGCGGCTGCGAGTGCAGCGTAATCCTCCGCGTCGACCATCGGCGGCATGAACACGCAGATGTGGCCGTTCCTCGGCTCGATCGCCATCGCGGTGCGCACCGAACCGATCACGTCGTCGCTGGCGCTCGGCCACTGCTTGGGCGGCTCCAGCGCGACGGCCCGGCGCTGCATCTGCAGCTCGCGGCGGGCGGGGAGCGGCGGTCGATCCGAGAACGGGTCTGCAGGCAGCACGTGGGGATAGTCGACCGGCGGCAGATAGGGCAACCCGCCGAGCGGCAGCCGATAGCCGACCGGTGAATCACCGGGGACGAGATAGAGCCGGTCGCGGCGCAGCGCCCACCGCTCGGTCACCCAGCGGCGCCCGCGATCCTGCGTCTGCCAGCACTGCAGCGGCAGAACGTAGCCCGATGGCTTCGACAGGCCGCGGCTGAACACGGAGACGAGCCTTGCTCGTTCCTGCGGATCCTCCAGCTTGTTGCTCTCCGGCGTCACGCCGATCGGCAGCTTCTGCTCGACGAGGGCGAAATATCCGGGGTCCTCATAGGCGGCGATGGCACTGTCGTCGGGGAGCCCGAGGTTTTGACAGAGATGGGCCGAGAAGCGCTGTGCGTCGTGCGCGGTCGCCAGCGCCTTCGGTGTCTCGCGCTCGATCAGGTCGGCGTTCTCCCACAGCGGCTCGCCGTCGGTCCGCCAGTAGACGGAATAGGACCAGCGGGGCAGCTGCTCGCCGGGATACCACTTGCCCTGGCCGTAATGCAGCAGGCCGCCCTTGCCGAAGCGGGCCCGCATGCGGCGCACCAGTTCCTCGGCGTAGCGCTGCTTCGTGGGGCCGACGGCGGCGGTGTTCCACTCGGCGCCGTTCATGTCGTCGATCGACACGAATGTCGGCTCGCCGCCCATGCTGAGGCGGACGTCGCCGGCTTTCAACTTGGCGTCGACCGTCTTGCCGGCCGCGACGATCGCGTCCCACTGCTCGTCCGAGTAAGGCTTGGTCACCCGCGGCGTCTCGCGGATGCGGGTCACGTGCATGTCGAACTTGAATTCGACCTCGGCCTTGTCGTGAGCGCCGCTGATCGGGGCGGCGCTGGAGGGATTGGGCGTCGCGGCAAGCGGGATGTGCCCCTCGCCGGCGAGCAGGCCCGAGGTTGGATCGAGGCCGACCCAGCCGGCGCCGGGAATATAGGCTTCGGCCCAGGCGTGCAGATCGGTGAAGTCCACCTCGGTGCCGGAGGGGCCGTCGAGCGATTTGACGTCGGGCTTCAGCTGGATCAGGTAGCCCGACACGAACCGCGCGGCGATGCCGAGGCGGCGCAGGATCTGCACCAGCAGCCAGCCGGTGTCGCGGCAGGAGCCCGATCCGGTCTCGAGTGTGGTGTCCGGAGTCTGGACGCCCGGCTCCATCCGGATGAGGTATTTGATCTCGGTCGAGAGCTGTCTGTTCAGGTCGCAGACGAAGTCGACGGTGGTCTTGCCGTGGCCGCGGTCGAGCTTGCGCATGTAGCCATCGAGCAGCGGACCGCCTGCTGTCGGCTCGAGGTAGGGCTTCAACTCACTGGCGAGATCGTCGGCGTATTTGAATGGCCAGTCGCTCGCACTCTCCTCGACGAAGAAGTCGAACGGATTGATCACCGCCATGTCGGCGACGAGGTCGATCGTGACGGTGAATTTGTCGGTCTGTTCGGGCAGAACCACGCGGGCGAGGAAGTTGCCGAAGGGGTCCTGCTGCCAATTGATGAAGTGGTCGGCGGGCTCGATCTTGAGCGAGTAGGACAGCACCGGCGTGCGGGCGTGCGGGGCGGGCCTGAGCCTTACGGTGTGCGGCGCGAGGGTGACGAGCCGGTCGTAATGGTACTCGGTGCGGTGAGTGAGTGCGACGTGAAGTGTCATCCGGTCTCCCTGCCCGTCCGGATCGACGAACGGCCAACTGGCCTTGTGAATGGGATCATGACTGCGACGGATCCTGCTTCTTGGAGGCGCCGCGCGGCTTCGATGGTGACTTGGTGTCGTTTCGGGTCTGGGTCGGAGGCGATGTCGATTGGGTCGCGGACTCGGAGGAGGTCGACTGGGTCTGGCTTTGTGGTGATTGCGTCTGTTCTTGCGTTCGCGGCTCGCGTGGCTCGGGCGGAGCGGTGGCGACGAAGAATGCCTGCTGAATGGCGCTGGTCAGCGTCATCAGTGAGCCCTGAACCCAGTCGTTGAATACGTGCAGCCGCGACGACAGCTTGGGATCGGTGCCTGCGGTCTGCATGCCCTCCATCAACACCTCACAGGCTTCCAGTGCGCTGCTGGCCCGCGACAGGTGGAAGCCGCCTCGCAACTGGTGCAGCGCCTCGCTGATCTCGCGCACGCAAAAGCCGATCGAGCGCGGATGGCTCGGGTTGAGGATCAGGAACCGGGCGACGCGGTCGGGATTGGCACTACCGGTCTCCAGCCTGTGGAAAACCTGATAGGCCGCCGCCGTCCGCAGAATCGTGGTCCAGAACACGAACTCGTTGGCGGGATCTACCGACGGTCCGTTGGCGGTGACTTGCGCGAACTTGACGTCGAGCAGGCGGCTGGTCTGGTCGGCACGCTCGATCATCATGCCGAGCTTGAAGAACAGATAGCCCTCGTCACGGAACAGCGTGCTCTCCGCGATGCCGATCTGGGCAAGACAGCCGGCGCGGATCTCGGCGCAGGTGCGCGGCAGCTCTGCCGGCGATATATCCTCGGCGGTATAGGCCTCGACCGCGGTGTGGAACGCGTTGAGCTGGACCCACATCTCCAGCGGAATGAATGGACGCAGGGCTCGCGCATTCTCACGCGCCCAGTGGATCGACGAGCGGATCGACCCGCCGTTGGCCATCTCCGAGACGTAAAAGCCGATGATGCTGGGTGAGGAGACTTCGTGCTTCTCCTTGAAGCGTGCTTCGTCGGCGTAGAGCGTCAGCAGCCAGTTCCAACCGTTTTCCTGGTCCTGGCCGCCGAACGAGGACTGCATCTCGATGACGCGGGCGAGGCTCGCGCCACGCTCGAGATACCGCGCCAGCCAGAACAGTGCCTCTGCATTTCGTGAAAGTAGCCTCACGCGCCCTCCGCCAGCACCCAGGTATCCTTGGTGCCGCCCCCTTGCGATGAATTGACGATGATCGAACCTTCCCTGAGGGCGACGCGGGTGAGGCCGCCGGGCAGCACCCAAGTGTCCTTGCCGGTCACCGCGTAGGGGCGAAGGTCGACATGGCGCGGCCTTGCACCGCCATCCATCAGCGTCGGCGAGACCGACAGCCCGATCATGGGCTGGCTGATGAAGTTGGCTGGATTGGCCTTCAGCGTCACCGCCGCCTCCTCAAGCTCGGCCTTCGACGCCTTCGGCCCGATGACGATCCCGTAGCCACCGGATTCGCCGACGGGCTTCAGCACCAGCTTGTCGAGGTTGGCGAGGGTGTAGGCGAGACCCTCGGGCTCGCGGCAGATGTAGGTCTCGACGTTGGCCAGGATCGGCTCCTCGGCGAGGTAGTAGCGGATGATGCGGGGCACGTAGGCGTACACCGCCTTGTCGTCGGCGACGCCGGTGCCGATGGCGTTGGCCAGCGTTACGGTGCCGGCGCGGACCGCGCGCAGTACGCCGGGAACGCCCAGCATCGAGGTCGGCTCGAACGCCTCGGGGTCGAGATACTCATCGTTGATACGGCGGTAGATGACGTGAACCGGCGACAGGCCGGCGATGGTGTGGGCGTAGACGCGGTCGTTGTCGACGACGAGGTCGCGGCCTTCGACCAGCGGGACGCCCATCTCGCGGGCGAGAAACACATGCTCGAAGTAGGCGGAGTTATAGATTCCGGGCGACAGCAGCACCACGTTCGGATTGGAGACGCCGGCGGGGGCCACCTCCCGTAGCTTGCCGAGTAGGCGCTTGCCGTAATCGGAGACCGGGCGAACCTTGAGCCCCTGCATCAGGTCGGGGAAGGCGCGCTGCATCAGGTGGCGGTTCTCGACGACATAGGACACACCCGAGGGGCTGCGGCCATTGTCCTCGAGCACCAGGAATGCGCCGGCGGGATCGCGCACGATGTCGGTGCCGTTGACGTGGATGTACGTCTGGCAGGGGAGATCGAGCCCCTCCATTTCCGGCCGGTAGCAGCTTTTGGAGAAAATCAAATCCTCGGGGACGATCCCGTCCTTGAGCACTTTCTTGTCGTGGTAGATATCGTGTAGGAACATGTTCAGCGCTTTCACGCGCTGTTTGACGCCCGCCTCGATCGTCGCCCAGTCGGCAGCCGAAAGAATGCGCGGAATGACGTCGAAGGGCAGAATGCGGTCTATCGCGTCCTTCTCGGTGTAGACCGTGAATGTGATGCCGAGATTGAAAAGCTCACGCTCGGCGTCCTGGGCGCGCTGCCGCAAGATCGTCAGCTCACTCGTCTCCAGGCAGTGCCAGAGCGGCGCCACCTGTCGGCTCGGTTGCCGGTCGGTGCCGAGCAGCTCGCAGTAGAAGCTGCCGGGATCGTAGCCGTCGAGTGCTGACACGGTTTTGAGGCTCTTCAGGGCGGAAATTCTGGCCATCGTCTTGGGACTCCCGACGAGTCGTCATGGCTATATGATAGGCAGCTGTAAACCCGGTGTCGTGCCGAAAACTTATGCGATGGCAGGTCAATTTATCGCCAACTGCCGTTTTTTTGATTTGTCCGGGTCGACGTTCGTCGGCCGACCTTGACGAAATTACAGCGCGCGGCAGCGTAGTTCTACGCAACCAAACCGCGAATGGCACGATGCACAAAAGCCAGCTTGTCGTAGGCCGGCACCGGAATAACGAACGGGTAGAAGTCGTTGTGGCCCATGCTGCGGTTGAGACTGTTCATGGCGAGGGTCAGAGGGATCCAACGCTCCATCAGCGCGGGAAAGCCGCCGTCCCGATAAACGTCGGTTCGCTTGAACGGCCAGATCGCACCCCAGTCGATGCCGGCCGCGCGCGGCTCGAGACCGCTCGCCTCGGCGGTGTCGACCGCATCGACGAGATGCAGGTAGTGGGCCCACGTCTCGGCCCAATCCTCCCACGGGTGAGAACTCGCATAGGCCGACACGTGACGTTGGGCCCAATCCTTGGGCGGGCCGTCCTGATGGTGGGCGGTGATCGCCTCGACATAGTCTTGGCGCTCGTCGCCGAACAAGGCGCGAAACTCCGCAGTCGCTGTTTTGGACGTGGTGACGGCTGGCCAGTAGAAGTGTCCGCTCTCATGTCGCAGGTGGCCGAGCAGTGAGCGATATGGCTCCTGGAAATGCTGGCGCTGGCGTTCACGCTCGACGTCGTCGGCCTCCATGATGTCGATGGTGATGACCCCGTCGAGGTGACCGGTGGCGGCGTCGCGGGCGAAATCGAGCGTCAGCGGTTTCGCGGCGCCACTGGCGGAGTCGAACGGCAACCGGAAGCGGATCAGCGAGTAGACGAGCCGCTTCTTCGCGCGCTCGAGTTGTCGCCAGGCGTCGAGGTTGCCCGGTTCCGACAAGTTGGGAATCGTTCGATTGAGGCTGCAGGCGCGGCACAGCGCGTCCCGCTCCTCGCTCTCGGTCAGCCAGTTGCAGACCCCGTGCTCGGCATTGGCGCAATACCGGAATTTCTTTCGCTTGCCGGTCCCCGCACCACGAAAGACCGTCTTGCGCTTGTCGGTGGCCTCCAGCGCAAGCAGGGTCACGGCGTCGGCTTGAAAGCCAAGTGGACTGCGGCAGCGCAGGCACGTGACGTTCTCGAAGTAGATCGTGTTCCCGCACTTGCCACAGGTGAATTTCTTCATGTCTTCGGAGTCCGCGAGCCGTGCCGAAGCGGCGGTGAAAGGCGTCCCTTCCGTCATGGCACGTTCGGCGGCCGATCTTCAACCTGGCGCTGTGCGACAGTGTTCCATTGCCGTGGCAGCGGCGGGTGGGGTCAGCGCGAGTGTGCGGGACTATAGCCCTCGAGGTCTGAGAAGCTCAGATTCGACGAGGCTCGCAGCAGATCTTCGCAAATACTGAGAATAAATCGACGATCAGCGGACGAATCACTCGCTTCGATGCGCTGTTACAACAATCGTCACAGAAATAACGCGAGAGGGGTGGGGAAAAGCCGTCAGTGGGCCTCGCTCGCGCCGGGCGAATCATACAGATTCAACCTATGCGTGAATCTGTAGTGTTTCTACCGCGTCGTCAACTTGTGGCTGTAGCGCTCGTTGGCGTCCTCACCCTGATTGTCAACCCCTGGTCGCCGCTGCGGGCGACATCATCGTCGCCGGGGGGCGAACAAGGGGGGCCGGTTTTGGGAGGCGTCCGTGTCGTGGATGGCGACACGCTCGATTTGTCTGGCCTGCGCATTCGGCTGGAAGGAATCGACGCTCCCGAGAGCGGCCAAACGTGCGGCCGCAAATGGGTCGGCAGCTTCGACTGCGGCGAAGCCGCGACCCGCCTGCTTCTCGAACTCACCAGAGATCGCGAGGTCACCTGTCAGCCGAAGGGCCGCGACAGGTATGGCCGCACGCTCGGCGTGTGCTTCGCCGGCGGTCTCGACCTCAACGCCGAGATGGTCCGGCGCGGCATGGCCTGGGCCTTTCTCAAGTATTCGCGCAGCTACGTCGAGGTCGAAACGGAAGCGCGCGCGCTCAGGATCGGTATCTGGGAGGGCGACAGCGAGCCCGCCTGGAGCTATCGCGCGCGTCTGTGGCAGACAGCCGAGCAGGTCTCGCCGCGCGAAGGTTGTGTGATCAAGGGAAATGTCACCCGCAACGGCCAAATCTACCACGTGCCCTGGAGCCCCTGGTACGGCCGGGTCAAGGTCGATGCCGCGCGTGGAGAGCGCTGGTTCTGCAGCGAAGTCGAAGCCATCGCCGCCGGCTGGCGGCCGGCTGGATCGGCGCATTAGCACCATCCGGGGTCACTAGGCTCTTTGTGGGCCGTTCTTCGGGGTGGGCAACTCTCTGACACTGCTGTAGGGATCAGTTCTGAGTGACGTTCACGCTCGGGCGTGGAGGCTCCGTTGCTCGACAACGAAGTGACGAGGTGGACATGGAGCCTTGGGGTGACGAGGCCCTTTTCCTCGACCTTGACGGTACGCTGTTCGATATCGCGCCGACGCCGGACGAGGTGGTCGTCGCCGAAGGGTTGGCAGACCTGCTTGCTGCGGCGACCCGGCAGTTGGATGGCGCCTTCGCCATCGTGACGGGACGCCCGCTCGCGGAAGTCGATCGCTTTTTGGCGCCGCTGGTGCCGATCGCGGCGGGTGTTCACGGGGCCGAGATCAGGCTCTCGCCCGGTGGAACCGTCGAGAGGAAGGCGCGGGCCGTCGATGCGAGCATCGTCGAGGCGGTGCGACGGGTCGCGCGTGAAGTTCCCGGCACCCTCGTCGAGCTGAAGACGGCTTCGGTCGCGCTCCATTATCGGCAAGCGACATCCGCCGAGCTCCGCCTCGAGGCGGCGCTGGCGAGTATCGTCGAGCAAGGGCCGGATCATCTGATCCTGTGCCGGGGGCGGCGGGTGTTGGAGATCGTTCCACGTCACGTCTCGAAAGGGACCGCTCTGGAGGCGCTGATGGCGCTGCCTGCTTTCAAAGGACGCCGGCCGATCATGATCGGCGATGACGTCTCCGATATGTCGGCGTTCGCCGCCGCCATGCGTCTGGGCGGGCGCGGACTGAGGGTCGCGGGTGGGCAATTCGCGCTCGCGGAGGCCGAGTTCTCATGCCCTGACGCTGTCAGGAATTGGCTTGCCCAGCAGATCAGGGGAGCCGCATGATCAGCGTCGAGGCAACAGCTGCCGACGCGCTCGCCATGCGATGGCCGCCCAATGTCGAGAGCGCTCGCGATGACTGAAGCCAGCCGGAAAGTACGCCCACTCGGTTCGACGGGGTTGCTCGCGGCCTTCGGTCGGGCACTGTCCAGGCCGCTTTTCCGCAACGCACTCACGCGTTATGCGCTGATGGCGCTCGCGGCCGCGGGCATCATGATCGCCGCGCTGGCGCCGTTGGCCTCGATAGTGGTCGAATCCTGGTCTCAACGCGACATCGAGCTGAGATCGCGCCTCGTGTTCCGATCGATCCGCGACCAGGTCGCCATGGGGATCGTCGTCAAGCCGGATTTCGATCTGATCCGGTTCTTCGAGCGGCTCGCCGAGGACGAGCGCATTCTCGCGTTGGGATTCTGCTCCGAGCAGGGGCAGCTTCGCTATGCCACCAAGCAATTCCCGAAGTCCATCACATGTGGGAGCGTGAAGCGCGACAAGACCGATACCTTCGTAACGGCACGCGATGCTGGACGCCGGGTCCATGTCAGCACATTCCCGATCACCGCGGGCGCCACTACCGGCCACCTGCTGGTCCTGCACGATCTGAGCTACATCGACGAGCGAACCGGCGAGGCGAGCTTATATTCGGTCTTTGCGCTGATCGGCGTTGCCGCGGGTCTTGGGTTGCTCTCCTCTGCCATCGTCCTCGCGCTCCTGCGGGCTTGGACCCGCTCCATCCGGCGAGCGATCCTCGACACTACGACACCCGAAGTTAACCGCAGCGACTTCCCAATCAGCCGTGAGGTTCATGCCGCGCTCACCGAGGTGCGCCTGGAACGTCGTTTCGTCAGCGGCATCCACGTCGAATGGTCGCCGAAGACATTGCAGCGACTGCTGGCCGATGAGCTGCCATCGACGGAAGTGATGGTTGTCTCGAACCGCGAGCCCTATATCCACAACCGCACCGCTGACGGTACCAGGCTGCAAATTCCGGCGAGCGGTCTGGTCGCCGCGCTCGAGCCCATCATGCGTGCGTGCGGCGGAACCTGGATTGCGCACGGCTCCGGCTCGGCCGATCGCGAGAACGTCGATGCCGACGACCGCTTGAGAGTTCCCCCGGCTGATCCAGCGTATACCCTGCGGCGGGTGTGGCTCAGCGAGGAGGAGCAGGCCGGCTACTATTACGGCTTGGCCAACGAAGGGCTCTGGCCGCTCTGCCACATCGCCTTCGTCCGGCCGACCTTCCGCGAGGAGGACTGGGCCCAGTATCGCGCCGTCAACGAGCGCTTCGCCGACGTGATCGTTCAAGAGGCGGCGAGCGAGGATCCGATCATCCTGGTCCAGGACTACCATTTCGCGCTGCTGCCGCGCATGATCCGGGAGCGGCTGCCGAAGGCCACGATCATCACCTTCTGGCACATCCCCTGGCCGAACGCCGAGGCATTCGGCATCTGCCCGTGGCGAGATCAGATCATCGACGGCCTGCTCGGGAGCACGATCCTCGGCTTCCACACGCAATTCCACTGCAACAATTTCATCGACTCGACGGATCGCTACATGGAGACGCGCATCGACCGGGAGCATGCCTCGGTCACGCTGGGGGGCCACGAGACGTTGATCCGGCCTTACCCGATCTCGATCGAGTGGCCACCGGCGGCGCTGGCCTCTCAGGCGCCGGTGAAGGATTGCCGGGATGCGGTCAAGGAGCGCTTCTCGCTCCCCGACGGCGCGCGCATCGGCGTGGGCATCGAGCGGTTCGACTACACCAAGGGCATCCTCGATCGCATCCGTGCGGTCGACGATCTGCTGACCCGCCATCCCGAGTGGAAAGGCAAGTTCGTCTTCATCCAGGCGGCGGCTCCCACGCGCAGCAAGCTCGGCGCCTACAGCTCCTTGCAGGGCGATGCCGAGAGCCTGGTCGCGGAGGTCAATGCCCGCCATGCCGTTGACGGCATCGTACCGATCCGCCTCGTCGTTCGCCATCACGAGCCCGACGAGGTGTACGAGTTGTTCCGCGCCGCCGACCTGTGCGTCGTCTCCAGCCTCCACGACGGCATGAACCTCGTGGCCAAGGAGTTCGTCGCGGCTCGCGACGACGATCAAGGTGTACTACTCCTGTCGAATTTCGCGGGTGCTTCGCGCGAGCTGTCGGAGGCGCTCATCGTCAACCCTTACGACACGCACGGCATGGCCGAGGCTCTCGACCGGGCCTTGCGGATGCCCGCCGACCAGCAGCGCGACCGGATGCGGCTGATGCGAGATCTCGTCCGTCAGCGGAATGTTTATCGGTGGGCCGCGCAGATGCTTCTCGACGCAGCGCATGTGCGCCGGCGGAACAGGATCATGGCCTCCGACTAGCAGCGCCCCTGCAGCGCCGAGCTGTCCATCGCCGGTTCCGCCTCTCGTGCCGGCCGCAGGTGCTACTTTCTCGCCGCCTGCGCCGGCAGTCCGAGATCCTTCTCCAACTCGGCGATGCGCTCGCGCAGCTTCTTCATCTCCTGCACGCGGCGGCCGATGCGCATCTGGATCTTGCCGATCTCCATCGAGGTGTTGTTGCGCGAGGTGGTCTCGGTCGAGCGCGCCGACGCATATTGCACATCGAAGATTTGCTGCTGGTCGGCCTTGTTGGCCTCGTCGAGCTGGCGCAACCGCTCGCGTGCCTGGGCGAGCTCCACCACCTTGCCGGTATGCTGGGGATCGGACTTCTTCTTCAGCTCTTCCTCGAGTTGCTCGAGCCGCTGGCGCACGTCCGCACTCGGCGCCTCGTTCGCCGCGCGCGGGATCTTGCCGCCGGGCGCCGACGCTAGATGGAAATAGAACTCGCCGGTCAGCGCGGAATGATCCCACGGCACCTGCTTGCCGCCGGTGATGGCGAGCACGTCCCTGCGGACGTCGATCATCAGCGATGTGAGGGTGCGGCCGGGTGAGTCCAGGTGCTTGACCAGGGCGGACGTGAACGGAGAGTTGCGTCCCTGTCCGTCGAGGGCGACGTTACCGGGCTGTGTCGAGTAGGAGATGAAGGTGCCGACGCCGGTCTGCACCTGGGCGAGCCCCTGGCCGACGGCGGCCGAGCGGGTGCCCATCGTGCGGGCGAGATTGCGGGCGAGCGGATTGTCGCGGCAGGCGTCGAGAAACACCACGTTGGCCTTGGTCTCGCGGCCGAGTTCCATTTGCCGCATGACGAAGTCGAGTGAGATGGCGTCGAAGTCGAGATCGCGCTCGCTGACGAGCTTGGCGTCCACCGGCACCAGATAGTTGCGACCGCCGACCTGCAGGCCGTGGCCGGCATAGAACAGCACGGCGGCGTCGGCGGCCTCCAGCGCGCGCGCGAACTCGCGGATCTTGCCGTCGAAGGTGCGCTTGTCGGTGTCGAGGCCGAGGATCACCTCGAAGCCGGCCCGCTTCAGTGCCGCCGCCATGTCCTGCGCGTCGTTCGCCGGGTTGGTGAGCGGCGCGGCATTGGCATAGGTGGCATTGCCGATGACGAGCGCGATCCTCTTTTCCGCGGCCCCAGCCGGCTGGATTGCGATCACGCAGACGGCGAACAGCGTCCCGATGAGGTGGACGAGCGACATGGACGAGCCCCGTTACCATTGAACGAAGGGTACGATGCAGAGGAATCCGGCCGATGCAAGACCTTTACCCTGGCGCGGGAGCAAGGGCCGGCAAGACGCGACAACTTCACGGTGCGGACTTGACGGCAATGCTGACGATGACGGCGTGGCCGGGATCGCGCGGCTCGATCTCGACCCGGCTGTCGAGCTGGCCGGCGAGCATCTGCATCAATCTGGTGCCGAGCGCCCCGTCGCGCGGCGGACCGGAGACACCGACGCCGTTGTCGGCGATGGTCAGCCGATAGATGTTGCCGATGCGGACGAAGGTGACCAGGATCAATCCGGCGCGGTCGTCTGGAAATGCGTGCTTGACCGCGTTGGTGGCGGATTCGTTGATGATCAGCCCGAGCGGCACCGCCTTGTCGAGGCTGAGCATGTGGCTCTCGGCCTGCTGTTCGATGGCGATCGGGCGGGTGGCGAACAAGGAGAGCCTGAGGTCGGCGCACAGTTCGTCGATGTAGGATTTGGTGTCGACGACGACACGGTCGTCACGCAGCTCGAGACGGCGGTGCACGCGTGCGATGGTCTGGACGCGGTCGGCGGCGGCGACCAGTGCCGCGCGGGCCTCGGCTCCGGCCGTCCGGGACTGCAGCCGCAGGAGTGTCACCACGTTGGCGAAGTCGTTGCGGGTACGGTGGGCCAGCTCGTCGAGCAGAAGGCCGCGATCGGCCACTGCCTTTCGGGTTCGCTCATGCTCTGTCGCGAGCTCGACGAGCCCCGTGTGCAGCAACTCGACCAGGATCGTCATGGCGATCCCGATGGAGCAGAACATCGCCAGCGCGAACTGGTCCTCGGTTCCCGAAACAGAAATCGTCCCCAACGGCTGCATGATGAAATAGGCGCAGAAGGCCGTGCTGAGGATCGTCGCGACTAGTCCGTTGCCACGGTTCAGGAACGCGCCGCAGAGCAGGATGATGGGAATGAACGCGAGAAAGGGATAGTGCCGTCCGCCGTCTC
Organism: Devosia equisanguinis; assembly: GCA_945889015.1. GTDB lineage: Bacteria > Pseudomonadota > Alphaproteobacteria > Rhizobiales > Hyphomicrobiaceae > CAMDBL01. The sequence goes on along the minus strand of CAMDBL010000072.1, from coordinate 2,279 downwards.
CGAGAGAGAGACGGACAAAACCCGTCCCTGTCACGAGGAGTGCCGTGGTGGTGTATCGAAGCGCCAGCGGCAGATCCCGCGACTTCAAGGCCAGCCGATGGAGAATCGCGATCGCCGGTTTCATCCCCCGCTAACGCAGCCGGTGCACGGTTCGTTCAGCGGAACGGGGGCGGCCTCGCCCGCGAGCGAGCGATGCCGCCTGGAGTTGCCGTCAGTCCGTTCGCTCAGCCTGCCAGCCGCGCGAGTTCGGTCTCGATCGCGCGGCCCATCTCGGTGGTGCCGACCTTGCGCATGTTCGGCTGCATGATATCGCCGGTGCGCAGGCCCTGACCCAGCACGTTGGCGATCGCCTTGTCGATCAGCTCGGCCTCCTTGACCATGCCGAGCGAGTAGCGCAGCGCCATGCCGAAACTGCCGATGGTGGCGATCGGATTGGCGAGACCTTGTCCGGCGATGTCGGGCGCGGAGCCGTGCACCGGCTCGTACAGCGCCTTGCGCTTGCCGGTCTTGGCGTCGGGCGCGCCGAGCGAGGCGGAGGGCAACATGCCGAGCGAGCCGGTCATCATCGCGGCTTCGTCCGACAGGATATCGCCGAACAGGTTGTCGCAGACCACGACGTCGAACTGCTTGGGGTTCTTGACCAGCTGCATCGCGCAGTTGTCGGCGAGGATCGGTTCGTAGGCGATTTCGGGTGCGTACGACTTGTGCACGGCCGCCGTCACCTGCTGCCACAGCACGCCGGTGCGCATCACGTTCCACTTGGCGGCCATGTGCACCTTCTTGCGGCGGACACGAGCGAGGTCGAAGGCGACCTTGGCGATCCGCTCGACCTCATGCGTGGTGTAGAGCTGAGTGTCGACGGCGCGCTGCTGGCCGTTCTCGAGCGTCACCATCTCCTTGGGCTCGCCGAAATAGACGCCGCCCGTCAGCTCGCGCAGGATCATGATGTCGAGGCCCTCGATCAGCTCGCGCTTCAGCGAAGAGGCCTCGGCGAGTGCGGGATAGCAGATCGCCGGGCGCAGGTTGGCGAACAGGTCGAGATCCTTGCGCAGGCGAAGCAGGCCCGCTTCCGGGCGGATGTCGTAGGCGACCTTGTCCCACTTCGGTCCGCCGACGGATCCGAACAGCACCGCGTCCGCCTGGCCGGCCTTGGCCATCGCCTCGTCCGTGACCGGCACGCCATGCTTGTCGATCGCCGCACCGCCGACCAGGTCCGAGGAGGTCTCGAACTTGGCCGGGCCCCTTTTGTTGAAGAACGCGATCAGGCGCTCGACCTCGGCCATCACCTCCGGACCGATGCCGTCGCCGGGGAGCATGAGCAGGTTGTGGGTGGCCATCGGCGTGTTCCCTCTCTCGGATTGGATTTATCGGCGGGTAGCGTTAGCGGGTCGGGCAGCAGCCGGCAAGACGGCGAAAGACGGCAGTGCCCCGGTGCTCGCGTCGGGATGCCGTCGTCAGAGGAATGGATCGAGGTGGAACTTGAACCGGCGTCCTCGCAGCCGGTCGTAGCCCTTGCCCATTGCCGATCTCATGAGATCCATCTGCTCCTGGCGGCTCGCAGGGTGCCGGTGCAGGCAGGCGCGGCCGTCTTCATAGGCCTCGAAGGCGAGGATCGCGGCAATTTCCTCTGCCCAGTAGCGGTCGTCGGGTCGAAACTGCGTCAGCGGCGGGCGCGGCGCGGGACAGTGCGGCAGGCTCGTGGGCACGAAGTCCTTCAGGCCACGCTCCGGTAACCTCGGCTCGGCCAGCGCTGCTTTCGGGATATCCGGCCACGCAGCAACAGCGAGGCCGCCGAGAACGAAAATGCGCCGGCTCGCCGCTGGTCGCGATCGCCGGATTACTGTTCCCATGGATACACCTCCAGTTGCGAAAGCCCCTTAACCTAGGCGAGGTGTCACGAATCGGCTGCCTGCGCTGCAAAGGCCGACCGGGGCGACCATCTGTGCTGAAGCGCGCCCTGTCTGGAGGTGATCATGCGACCAACCGTACTTTCCATGCTCGCAGCACTGGCGATGGTGTCGCCCACGGTGGCCCCTGCATCCGCCCAGGACGCGCCGCGGCTGTCGATGCCGCTCGCCTGCGATCCCGGCAAGACCTGCTTCATCCAGCATTACGTCGACATCGACGACGGGTGTAGCGCGTCAATCTGGGTGAGACGGCGGGCGGCGATCGATAGAGATTGCGGCGGCCGATAGCGAGTGCACGATCATCTCGATTCGTTCCGCCGGCAAGTCGTTTCTGATTGTCGCTGATGTCGCGGTCTAATTTTCGATGCGGTT
>CAMDBL010000071.1 GCA_945889015.1 Devosia equisanguinis | reverse complement strand
GGGGGCTCATTCAGCGCCGTCTCGATCGCCTGCACCAACTCTGGCACCTCGACCAGCCGGCCGGGACCGGCCTCGCCGCGCTCGGCCATCTCGCCGACGGCCGGACCGATGACGCGGATGCCGTCGGCCTCGAGCAGCGCCATGTTGCGTCGCGTCGCGGGATGCAGCCACATGCGCGGATTCATTGCGGGGGCGACCAGGACGGGCGCGGTGGTGGCCATCAGCACGGCGCTGGCGAGATCGTCGGCGTGCCCGCCCGCCATCTTGGCCAGCAAATCGGCGGTCGCCGGCGCCACCACGATCAGGTCGGCCTCGCGCGACAGCCGGATGTGGCCGATCTCGCGCTCGTCGTCGAGGTCGAACAGCTCGGTGAACACGCGGTCGCTCGTCAGTGCTCCGACCGCGAGCGGGGTCACGAATTGCTGGGCCGCGCGCGTCATGATGGCCCGTACGGCGTGCCCGCGCTCGCGAAGCCGCCGGATCAGGTCCAGGCACTTGTAGGCGGCGATGCCGCCGCCGATGATGAGCAGGATGCGTTTGCCGGTCACGTCGCGCTGGGCCCCAAGGTCAATGCGGGTCAGTCGACACAGTATCACAATCCGGCCCGGCCGGACCGGCTCCCATGCCCGAGGTGTTAATCGACGGCTTCGCCATAGTGCGAGCGCAGTCCGAGGCTAGGTGCGGGGAACGGCGCGGTCTTTGTCGCCGCGGCAGGGCGTGCTAAGGCCTGGGTTAAAGGTTGACGAGCCCGTGGTGGGCGAATGAGGCTGCAATGGCGAGGGTGGTGCGATCCGGCTGGTGGGTGTGTTTTGCGCTGCAGGTGGTCATAGCCTTCGGGCTGGTGGCGACGCCGGGCCATGCACAGAGCGCGCTCGACTGCTTCGGCGAAGACAACGAGCGTCGCTTCACCGGCTGTTCCGACATCATCACCGCGCCGGGAACGGGGCCCGACGAGCTCGCCACAGCCTATGCCATGCGGGCGCTCGGCTACTCGCTGAAGGGGCTCTACGACATGGCCCTGCCCGACTACGACAAGGCTCTGTCGATCAACCCGGACTTCGCCGTCGCGCTCAACAATCGCGCCTGGGCCTTCTTCAAGTCGGGCCGCGCCAGCCAGGGCCTGATCGACGTCGAGAAGTCGCTGGCGCTGGCGCCGCTCAGCCCGCACACGTTCGATACCCGCGCCCACATCCGCCAGGCGATGGGCAATCCCGGCGGCGCCATCGCCGACTACGAGACCGCGATGCGGCTCGGCGGCGAACGGATGATCAAGCTGTATCAATGCGGGCTGCAGGCGAACGGTCTCTACGACGGCAAGGTCGACGGCATCTACACGCGTCCGATGCGGGAGGCGATGGAAGCCTGCGTCAGGAACAGCTCGTGTGATCCTTTGCCGCCTGACGAGGAATGCCGCGCGTCGACGTCTTGACGCACCTGCGACCACCCCCAGGACGTATCGAGCCAGCGAAAGAGATGACGACATGCAACTCAAGACCGCTGCTGCCGCATTCCTCCTGTTGCTCGCCGGTGGGACAGCAAACGCGCAGCAAGTGCGGCCGGCTGGCGTCACGGTGGTGGAGCCCTGGGTGCGGGCGACACCAGGAGGCGCCAAGGTCGGTGCCGCCTACATGGAGTTCAAGGCCGGACCGGCGGGCGCCGACAAGCTGCTGAGCGTCACCAGCGACGTGGCCGAGGTGGTCGAATTGCACACCCACGTCATGGATGGCAACGTGGCGCGGATGCGCCGGGTCGACGACATTCCCGTGCCCGCCGGTGGCAAGGTGACGCTGAATCCCGGCGGGTATCACGTCATGCTGATCAACCTGAAACGGCAGCTGAAGGCTGGAGAGAAGGTCAAGCTGACGCTCAAGTTCGAGAAGGCCGGCGTCATCGAGGTTGAGGCGGGGGTGCAGCCGATCGGCGCCAAGCAGCCCACCAAGCAGCCCGGGGGCGGCATGGATCACTCGGGACACGGCAAGCACTGACGCCGAGAACCGGGACCGAGGGGCGACAGCGATGAGCTGGACCGGGCAGGTGTTCCGCTATTGCGAGCGCGGCGTCGATCCCGCGTTCTGGGCCGAGCCGCTCAACGCCGTCTCCAATCTCGCTTTCGTCGTCGGCGCCGCCTGGGGGCTGCGCGAGATCCGCGCTGAACGACGCCGCGGCACCCGCGGCCCGTTTTACGCCGAGGTAGCGCTCACCCTGCTGGTCGCGGTGATCGGGGGCGGCAGCTTTCTGTTCCACACCTTCGCGACGCGCTGGGCCATGATCGCCGACGTGGCGCCGATCGGCGCGTTCATGATCGCCTACCTCGCCTATGCCTTGCGCACGCTGTTGCGTCTGAGCTGGCCGGCGACGGCCGTCGGGCTCGTGGTGTTCGTCGCCGCGCTGAAGGCGATGGGCGAGGTGCAGTGCCAGCGCAGCGGCCTGCTCGGGATCGCCGAGGCGTCGCGCGGGCCCTGCCTCAACGGTACGCTCGGCTATCTGCCCGCCTGGGTCGCGATGGCCGGCGTCGGGGCGGTACTTTGGGTGAGGGGACACGCTGGAGCGCGATTGTTGCTCGCGGCTGCCGGGCTGTTCCTCGCCTCGATGGCGATGCGGACGATCGACCTCGAGATCTGCCCGTCGACGCGGCTAGCCGGGCGTGCGCTCGGCACGCATTTCATGTGGCATCTCGCCAACGCCGCAACCCTCACGCTGCTGCTCGCCGCGGCTATTCGCGGACGCAGGACAGCCGCGCGCGACAGCTCTGGACAGGCCCGTCGTCTGCCACTATAAGACCCCAGCTTCGCAGGCCACCGTGATCGTTCCGCGGTGCTTGGAAGTGTTGCCCAGGTAGCTCAGTTGGTAGAGCACGTGACTGAAAATCACGGTGTCGCTGGTTCGATTCCGGCCCTGGGCACCATGCCGCTTTCCCCACCTCCGACTGACCGCTGTCTCTGAGCGGATATCACGTCGTGCTCAGCCGGCGGCCTTGTGTGCAAGCAGCTGCTGCATGGCACGCAGCCGCGAGGCGCTGTCGCCGGAGATGTGGCTCCAGATGAAGCCGTCGTTGACGAGCTTGTCGGCGGCATAGTCGACCTCGCAGGGTCCGCTGTCGTGGATCTCGAGGTTGAGTTCGCTCGTCTCCTGGATCACGTCGGTCGAGAAGTTCATCACCAGAGCGCCGATCGGCGAGCGGATCTTGTTGTCGTGCTCCCAAGCCGAGCGCAGCACGAACGAGCGCAGCGCCTCGGCCAGGATATACATGCGGCTGAGCTTGATCAGGATCGCCGGCTGCTCGATGAGTGTGCTGCCACCCTGCCTGCGTGTCATGGCGTAGGCGAGCGCCTGGTCGCAGGCGGCATCGGCCACGCCGAGGGCGTTGGCCGTGTACTCGAGATCAGAGAACGGATCACCGCCGGGCGCCTGGCCGGTGCGCTTGGCGTCGGTGCGGTTGACGGTGCCGACCGTGTTGGTCACGGGCACGCGGGCGTTCTCGAAGATCAGCTCGGTGTTCTGATAGAAGCGCCAGCCGCTCTTGTTGAACACCTTGCCGACGCGGAAGCCGGGCGTGTCTCTCGGCACCAGGAACATGGTGGTGCCCTGCTTGACGCTGACGGTCGGGTCGGTGCGGGCATCGACGATGATCAGCTTGGCGACGTTGCCGTGGGCGATGAACACCTTGGTGCCGTTCAACACCCAGTGGTCGCCCTGCCGCTCCGCGCGCAGCTTGAGGCCGGCCTTGGGATCGCTCTCGGGGGGCAGTCGGTTGTCCGACCCCGCGTCCGGCTCGGTGATGCCGCGCCCCAGCAGGTATTCGTGGTCCTCCATGAACGGCCGGAGGAAGCGCTCCTTCTGCTCCTCGGAGCATTGGGTCGCGAGCAGATGGCTCCACTTCCAGCATTGGGTGAAGGTCTTGCCGATCGCGCTGTCGCCGCGAGCGAGTTCGGATGCGACGAGCACCAGGGTGACGAAGTCGAGGCCGGCGCCGCCCCATACCTTGGGAACCGCAGCCGTGCGAAAGCCGAGGCGGGAGCCCTTGCGGACCACGTCCCAGTCGAAGGTGCCGGCGGGATCGACGATCCGGTCGCGTTCCACTGAGATCGGACGGATATGCTCGTCCGCGAATTTGCGGGCTTTGAGCTGCCAGGCGCGTTGCTCGTCGTTGAGCGAAAAATCCATGGCTTCCCCCGTTGTCGAAGCTGGTGCCGAGCAGACGAACCGGATGGAACGACGGCGGCCCGTAGACAACGGCATCTCACTGCCCCTTCTGCGAGGGGCGACGTCGACAGTCAGCCAGTCCATCCGTGCTGTCAATCTCCGCTGGCGGGGAGCACCGATGCGGGGAGCGCACTAGCCCTTGTTGTTGTCTTTCTCTTTGGCTTTGGACTTACCGTTCTTCTTCACCTCGTCCTTCCCGTATGGAGCCCGGTTCGTGAAACGTGCATTGCCGAGGCCAGTTCCGATGGTGACGATGCTCCAGCGCTGGTAGGCCTGCAGAAACGGAAGCTGGCTCAACCCCTGTACCACCGCATCGTTGTGCATGACCGCCATCGTTTCGTGCCCGGAGATCTGCGGAATTTCCTCGCGAATGGCGCGCGGCAGATTGAAGCGCGAGCTTTCCCAGTTGCCGGGCAGGTTCTGAGCACCCGCCGCGATGGCGCCGTCCGGTTCGATCTGGCCGGGGCAGCCGATGCCGACCACAGGCACGAGGCTGAGCTTCATCTTCTTGGCGGCCTTGACCAGGCCGGCCAGCATCCCCGTCAGCCGCTCGATCACCTCCTCGCGGGAGACCTCGTCGTCGCCGTGCCGCCAGAGTTCAGAGGCGACGACTTGCGCTTTCGACAGATCCTTGGCCCTCGACTGGTTGAGATCGACGATGCCGGCGCGGATGTTGGTGCCGCCGATGTCGACGGCGAGCATGGCATCATGGCCCGCGAGCATCCACGAGGGCAGCAGATGACCAGCGCCAATGAGCCCGGCCTCGTCAGGATGATGACGGATCAAATCGAGCTCGACGGGGAGGCCATCGGCCTTCAGCAACACCGCCGCGCGGCCCACTGCGAGCCGGCCGAGACGGCTTGCGGGGAACCCGCCGCCGACGGCTATGAACTCGGTCTCCCTCCACGCCTTCTGGCGCAGGAACCGGCGAAGCACCTTGGCGAGTTGCTGCGCGTAGTCCTCGATCGCGCTCTGGACCACGCCGGCCGCCTCGGGCTCGCCCTTGGCCAACAGCGCGTTGAGCTTGCTCTTGCTGATTTCGTCGCTCGGCTGGTCGCCGAGAGGATCCTCGCCGAGATCTCGCAACGGCTTGCGCCATTTCTCCAGGATCTCGCGGAACGCGCCCTTGCTCGCTTTGTCACCGACGAAGCCGTCCTCGTCCTCGACCTCGAGATTGTAACTGTCGACGACGACGCTTGGAAGCGTCGCCGCCCCATGCGTCGGCAACGTCGTAGCCTGCTCCGTGGCCTTGCTCATAGCGTGCTCCCCTGACGCTTTCCAGCCGCGTGCTCGTCGGCGTTGACCGGACTTATCGTGTGACGTCGGCGGTGGCGCGATCGGACATCATCCGCGAGAGTGGCGCGAGCTGCCAGAGTGCGGAGAGGCCGACCAGCACGTAGACGAGACGGGCGAGAACGGTGTGCGTGCCGCCAAAGATGGTGGCGACGAGATCGACGTCGAAGAGGCCCCATAATCCCCAATTGAGACCGCCGATGATGATCAGCAGGAGGGTGGTGAAGTTGAGGGCGACCATGATCTGCTCCGGCTTTGTGGCCCGGGAGGGCGATTGATGTATGCAGCGTGAACGTGGCCTGCTGGTGAAAGTTCCTGCGGGCGACTGGGACGACGGCTCGGCGGGCGTGGACGAGCCTTGACGCAGCATCCGCATCGCCTTTCCATCACGGTCAGACGAGCGGCAGCCCCGCCGTGCAGAGGTCGAGATGTCCAAGCCCAAAGCTCAGCCGCCGCCCCGCCGTTTCCGTTCCAGCGTCATCGACGACGGCTTGATCCGGGCGACCACGCGCGCCTTCCTCTATGCGCTCGGCCAGGACGACGAGGAGGTGCGCCGCCCCCGCGTCGCGGTCATACACACCGGCGGTGAGATGAGCCCGTGCAACACGGGACTGCGCGAGCAGGCGAACCATGCCAAGACCGGCATTTACGCGGCCGGCGGCATGGGACTGTAATGTCCGGTCGTGTCGGTGTCGGATGGGCTCAGCATGGCGCATTCCGGCATGCGCTTCTCGCTCGTCTCACGCGAGCTGATCGCCGACAGTGTGGAGGCGAGCGTACGCGGCCACCAGCTCGACGGCATCCTCGGGGTCGGCGGTTGCGACAAGAACCTGCCGGGCCTGATGATGGGCATGCTCCGCTGCAACGTGCCATCGGTTTTCCTGCACGGTGGCTCCACGCTACCGGGGCGGCTCCACGGACAGGACAAGACCGTGCTCGATACCTACGAGACCATCGGCAAGGTGATCGCGGGCGCGGCGTCGATGGCCGATGTCGAGGCGCTGAGCCACGTCTGCCTGCCGACCGCGGGGGCCTGTCCCGGCCAGTTCACCGCGAACACGATGGGCATGGTCGGCGAGGCGATCGGGCTGTCGCCGCTCGGCAGCTCGATGATCCCGGCGGTGTATGCCGAGCGCGCGCCGCTCGCCCGCCGCGCTGGCAAACTGCTGATGCAGGCGGTGATGAACGGTGGACCGCGTCCGCGCGACATCGTCACCCGTTCAGCACTCGAGAATGCTTGCGCGATCGTCGCGGCGACCGGCGGCTCGACCAACGCCGTGCTGCATATTCCAGCCCTCGCCAACGAGGCCGGCATCGCCTTCGACATGGACGATGTCGCCGCCGTGTTCCAGCGCACGCCGCTGATAGGCAATCTGCAGCCGGGCGGCATGCATCTCGCGCGCGACCTCTTCGAGATCGGGGGCGCGCCGGTGATCCTGGCCGAGCTGCTGCGCGGCGGCTTCATCGACGGCGGCATCGTGACGATCACAGGCCGGACGCTGTCGGAGGAGCTGGCGAGCGCGCCGCCGGTGGACGGACGTATCGTCTGGCCGGTTGCCGAGCCGATCGCCGAAAGCGGCGGGCTCGTGATCCTGAAGGGCAATCTGTGTCCTGACGGTGCCGTGATCAAGATCGCGGGGCTGAAGTCGCTGGCGTTCCGCGGGCCCGCGCGTGTGTTCGAGAGCGAGGAGCAGGCACAGGCGGCCGTGCAGGCGATGGCCTACGAGCCGGAGGAGGTGCTGGTGATCCGCAACGAGGGGCCGAAGGGCGGGCCGGGGATGCGCGAGATGCTCGGCATCACCGCGCTGATATACGGGCAGGGCAATGGTGAAAAGGTCGCTCTGTTGACGGATGGCCGCTTCTCCGGCGCGACGCGCGGCATGTGCATCGGGTACGCGAGCCCCGAGGCGGCCGCCGGCGGCGCCATCGGCCTCGTGCGCGACGGCGACATGATCTCGATCGACGCCACGCCGGGCGTGGCTCGGATCGCGTTGGAGGTGGGCGAGGCGGAGCTGGCGGCGCGGAAGGTGGCGTCATCTGTCTTCGCTCAGCGCCGGCTCGGTGGCGTGCTCGAGAAATATGTCGCCGTCGTCGGCTCGGCCGCCAAAGGTGCTGTCACGCACTCGGGGGGCGTGGTGTGGGAGGAAGATACGTAGGCCTCCGCGTTCATTGTCCCAGAAGCATCTGGGATCTTTCAAGACAGGAGAGCACGCTCCGCCTGTGCGCGACGGGTACGACGCCTCGGTCTGCGCCTCAATGCGGCAATTCACAGGAAGACCGAAGCAAAGACGGAAGCTATGTATGGGAAGGGGGAGGCCCAAGCCCAAGGCCTACCCCTCCGATCGTCACTTGATCGCGACCGGCTGCACCGGGGCGCCGACGGCGCCAGCGACCGGGATCGACGGGGCGACGAACATGAACTCGTAGACCTTGTCGTCGGCGCAATCCTCGGCGAGAGCCTTGAGGTTGAAGATCTCGCCCATGGTCAGGCCCATGTTCGGGATCACCACCCAGTGCCAGGGCTGGTAGATGCCGGGTGCGTCGTTGGGACGGACCTCGCAGCCCCAGGTGTCCGTGGCGACGGCCGCGACCTGCTTCTTGTGCAGCCATTCCGCCGTCTCGAACTGCAGACCCGGCGCGTCGCCGCCGGCGTAAGTGCCCCACGAGCCGCGCTTGTTGTAGGCCTCCATCTGTCCGGTACGGACGATCAGGAAGTCGCCGGTGCCGACCTTGACCTTCTGGGCTTCCGCGCAGGCGTCGAGATCATCGGGTGTGATCGGCGTGCCGTCGGCGAGCGCATCGAGGCCCTTCCAGCGCGGGATGTCGAGCAGCACGCCGCGGCCGGTGGCCTTGGCGCCGGTCTTCTCGATGCCGCACTTTTTGGCGCCCCACGAGTAGACCTCGCGGCAGTCGTAGCCGTTCCACATGCGGTCGATGTAGAAGATGTGAGCGAGCGAATCCCAATGCGTGCCGGCCTGCAACGGGGTGATCAGCCAATCATCCGCGCCGCGGATGCCCGATCCGTCGCGCAGACCCGAGTAGGCGTCCGCACCCGAGTGCCGCATCAGCAGCACGGGGTTGTTGCGGCCGCGATTGCCGGTTTGGGGGCCGTCCATGCCGAGCGGAATGGCGAGCGGGAACGTCTTGCCGTGACGAACGAGCTTGGCGGCCTTGGCGACCATGTCCGGCGTGGCGTAGTTCAGCGTGCCGATCTCGTCGTTGGGGCCCCATTTACCCCAATTGCGTACCTTGAGCGCCATCTCGTGGATGACCTCGAGCGTGATCGGCTCCTTGCGGTTCCGCAGCGGCAGACCGTCGTCCTTGACGGTATACATGACGGGTCCGCGCGGCTCGAGCGGCTTGCCGTAGTCGATGGCCATGGGGTGTTCCTCCTTGGTTGTCGTCGTGGATGGCAGGTGTCTGACCTCTGGTCCGACACCGTTGTGGGACGGAAGCGTTCTTTTCCCGGTGTCGGACCAGAGGTCGACACCGTGGGACGCGCTATTTCTTCGGGATCACCGGCAGCAGCACATAAGGCTGCTTGTCGGGCGCGAAATGCAGGCTGTTCCAGGTCTGGTAGATATGCGGCGGGCGGTCCTTGGGGTGGTTGTGGAAGAAGCTCGCCACACCCGAGAACGGATAGAACGCGTTCGGAATGGTGATCGGCGGGGCATCGTAGTGATAGTCCTTGCCCTGCACGCTCAACGCCATCCTATAGCCCTTCGGGATCACGATGCAGGTCGGCCACAGCTCGACGTCGACCTCGACGTCCTGCTTGGGCACCAACGGTTGGCGCTCCTTGTGCGAATGATAGGGCCGCCAGGGCTTGGTCAGTTCCGGATCGAGCTGTCTCTGCGATGCCCTGAGCCAGCCCTGCGCGATGGGCGTGCGCGGATCGAGCGCGCCCTGGAACACCACTTCGACGCCGCTGGGGTCGAATACGCGGAACACCAGGAACAGGTCCGCATCGCTGGTCAGCGACGACACCCACAGCTTGGCGGCGAGCGGACCGGTGATCTCGGTCTCTTCGGCGAGCGGCTCGGACCAGAAGGTGAGGCCGTCGCCTTGGGTGTGATAGTTGAGCACGCTGTCGCCCTTGAACGGCTCCTTGCCCAGCGTCCGGCCATTCGGGCTCAGATAGAGCTTCGTCCACTCGGTGCGCGGGATCGGCCAGGCGTCCTCGTGGCGGATCACGTACTTTTCGCCGGGATGGCGGATGTTGAGCTGTACCGGAGGCTGCTTGTCCCAGCCGTTCTTCTCGCCCTTGAGGAAGTAGTCGAGGAACTTTTTCTGCAGAAGACGTCCGTAGTCGGTGTAATAGTGCGGCCAGTGCGCGAGGCCGTGGCCTTCGAACCACTTCTGCTTGGAGGCAGCGCGCATGTAGCCTTCGCAGTTGCCGCGGGGATGCAATCCCTGGCCGCCCCAGTTGTTGGCGGAGAGCACCGGGCAGACCACTTTCGACCAGTCGGGCGAGCGGGAGGTGTAGAACTCGTCTTCAAGCTGATGGGCGAGCACGCCAGCCTCGAGATCGGCGCGATTGCGCTTGAGTTCGTCCTCCGACAGCGTCACTGGACCAGCGACGAGCTCGCCCGTCACCACGCTTCTCTTGCCGCGCTCGCCGACGCCGTGTTGCACGCTCGCGACCTGGCGGGGATACCAGTTGATCGGCATCTCGTTGACGATACCGCCGTGTCGGTAGATGTCGCGGTAGAAATCCGCGCCGCCTTCCCACACGACGATGGCGGCGAGGTGCTTCGGCTGCCGCGTCGCCACCTGCCATGCGTTGATGGCGTAGTAGGAGATGCCGGAGACGCCGACCTTGCCGTTCGACCAGGGCTGCACGCCCGCCCAGTCGATGCAGACCGCGAAGTCGTCGGCTTCCTGCGCCGACCAGACGTTCATGTAGCCTGGCGAGCGACCCGCGCCACGACTGTCGACGCGAACGCAGACATAGCCCTCGGGCACCCACTTTTCCGGGTCGACGACCTCCCAGTTCTGGTACTTGTTGGTGGAGTTCGCGGGTACGTCGGGGTGAGCCGCGACCATGCGGTCCCACATACTCTTGAAGGTGTCCTGGAAGGCCAATCCCTTGGCGTAGGGACCGTGGCTGATGATGACGGGATGCTTTCCCTCCTGCATCGGCCGAAAAACGTCGGCACGCAGTATGATGCCGTCGGGCATGGCGATCGGCACGTCCCACTCGACGACCATGCCGTCCCGCTCCTCGACCTTGTGCAGCGGATCGGCGTCGGCAGGCTTGGTGGACGGTTTCCTCGGCATGGTAACTTCCTCACTCGCAGGTCGGAGCCAGGCCCTGAGGCCGAGGTCCGATAGTGACAGCACACTTCGTTGGACCTCGCGCTGAGCGCTCGCTCCGGGCTACTTCTCGCTCTCCTGGAAAGCCGAGTCGCGTCCGCGCCGCGCCGCTGGAAGTATGATCAGCAACAGCAGCACGGCAGACAGAATCAGCAGCACGGCCGAGATCGGCCGCTGCAGGAACACCATCGGGTCGCCTCGCGCGATGAGCAGGGCGCGCCGCAGGCTGGCCTCCATCATCGGACCGAGCACGAAGCCGAGCAGCAAGGGCGCGGGCTCGCAGTCGAGCTTGTAGAAGACGTAGCCGAGCAGTCCGAACAGCGCTGTCAGCGTCACCTCGAATGCGGAGGTGTTGAGGCCATAGACGCCGATGCAGCAAAAGATCAGGATGCATGGGAACAACAGCCGGTAAGGGACTTTCAGCATCGTCACCCAGATGCCGACCATCGGCAGGTTGATGACGAGCAGCATCAGATTGCCGAGCCACATCGAGACGATCAGTCCCCAGAACAGCTCGGGGTTCTTGGTCATCACCTCGGCGCCGGGCTGAATACCCTGGATCAGCATCGCGCCCATCATCAGCGCCATCACGGCGTTGGAGGGAATGCCGAGTGTCAGCAGAGGGATGAACGAGGTCTGCGCCGCCGAGTTGTTGGCGGATTCGGGACCGGCCACGCCTTCTATGGCGCCGTTGCCGAAACGCTCGGGCGTGTCGGACAGCTTTTTCTCGAGCGAGTAGGCCGAGAACGCGGCAAGTGTCGGGCCGCCGCCCGGCAGGATGCCGAGCATGCAGCCGATCGAGGTTCCGCGCAGCACGGCGGGGAGGCACTGCTTGAACTCTGACCACTTCAGCCAGAGGCCTGAGATGCGGTTGGTGAAGACCTCTCGCGCCTCGCCCTTCTCCAGATTGACGACGATGTCGGCGAGGCCGAAGATGCCGAGCGCGACGGGCACGAAGCCGATACCGTCCGAGAGCTCGGGCAAGCCGAAGGTGTAGCGCCCCGTGCCGCTCGCCAGATCGTTACCGACGAGCCCGAGCAGCAGCCCGACGAAGATCATGGCGATGGCCTTGATCACCGAGCCGTGCGCAAGCACGACGGCCGAGATCAGCCCGAGCACCATCAGCGAGAAGTACTCGGGCGCGTTGAACCGTTGCGACATCTCGGCGAGCCATGGGCCGAAGATCGCGATCACCAGCGTGCCGATGGTTCCGGCGATGAACGAGCCGATGGCGGCGATCGACAGCGCCTTGCCCGCACGCCCCTGCCGCGCCATCTGGTGGCCGTCGATGCAGGTCACGACGGAAGCCGCCTCGCCCGGCAGGTTCACCAGGATCGACGTCGTCGAACCACCATATTGAGCGCCGTAATAGATGCCGGCAAGCATGACCAGCGCGGTCAGCGGTGACATGCCGAAAGTCAGCGGTAGCAGCATGGCGATCGTCGCGACCGGGCCGATACCGGGCAGCACGCCGATCACGGTGCCGAGCAGTACACCCAGGAGGCAGAAACCGAGATTGGTGAAGGACAGCGCGGTTTCAAAGCCGAGCAGGAGATTGGAGAACAGATCCATCAGCGCCCCCACGCCCGGATCCGGTCGGCGAGCCATTCAGGCCAAAGCTCTATGGGCTGGCCGAGGCCGACCACGAACACCAGGGCGCAGAACACCGCGATGGCGGCAGCGAGAATCATCAACTCAATACGCCCCAGCTCGCGCGAGGCGAAACCGCCCACCAGCGCCGTTGCGATGATGGTGGCGACCAAGCCGGCTCTGGTGATCAACAGCGCGAAGACGCCGATCGCGGCCAGCACCATCACCAGCGGCCGCCAATCCGTGCCGTCCAGCCCCGGGCCATCGGCCATGAACGAGCGGACGAGGATGATCAAGCCCAGCACCACCGTGCACCACGACAAGACCGTCGGCATGTAGCCGGGGCCCATCCGCAATGCGCTGCCATAGGCGTAGTCGCGAGCGAAGAAGACACCGGCCGCGCCGATAGCCATGAAGAGCAGGCCGGACCAGAATTCCTTGGGTGCTCTGACCATATTCATCCGTCGTCCCACGCCCGGCGGCATCCGGCGTCCTGGCCAATCCATTTCGCGGCGAATGCACGGTCCCTCCGGCGGGTGCCGCGCACGTCCACGCGTATGAGACAGCGCGCAGCGAACCGGCCCCCGAGGTCGATCCATGCGGCTTCGGTCAGAGCCGTAGCGCCCGTTTCCTCCGACCGCGCGGTCGTTGCCGCCCGGTCCCCTTCAAACACGTCCAACGAACGTTTGAATTACGATTGTTTCCGATGCCGCCGGTGGCGTCAAGGATGAAGGCGGACACGGTTCCTCAGGATGCGGCTGAAGACGCGAGCGCTGGAAGGGTCGTGGCGGCCAACGCTCAGAGCGTAAGGCTGCCGCCGTCGCGCAGGATCGCCTCTGCCTCGGGCGTGAAGCCGTGCCCGTCGGGGCCGTGCAGCGTGAAGGGGGCAACGAGGGTCAGCCGCGCGCGGCTGCCTCGGATCCCCTGCACCAGGATGCGGATCGCAGGCTCTCCCGGCCGCGGCAGCACGGGAAGCACCCGCAATGCGCCGAAGCGGGGTGTCATCGCTCCCAATACCTCGGCCAGCGCCTCGGCCTTGTGGATGAGGATCGCGGTGCCGCCGGACTTGACCGTCCGCGCCATGAAACGCGCCCAGCGATCGAGTCCGCCCGTCGGCATGGCATGCGCACCGGCGCGGGCGCGGTCGGACGCGGGCGTGCCGTTCGCCGTCTCGTGGAAGGGGGGATTGGCGAGCACGATGTCGAAGCTGTGCGGCGCGATGCCGAGCGCCTCGTGCTCCGCGGCCGAGGCGCCGATATCGGCTCGGACCAGCGTCACGCGGTCTCCGAGGTGATTGGCGGCGATGTTCAATGCGGCGAGGTCGGCGAAGCTCGGCTCGCGCTCGAGCAGTACGGCCTGGGCCTCGCCGAGGCGGCGGGTGACGCAGAGTCCGACCGTGCCGACGCCGCAGCCCGCGTCCAGCACGCGCGTCGGGCGCCCGGAGGGCGCGGGTACGGCCGCTGCCAGCAGCACGGCATCGACGCCGGCCCTGTAGCCCCTGGCCGGCTGGTGCAACACCAGCCTGCCGCCCAGGAAAGCGTCCTCGCTCACCCCCGGCATGGCCGTGCCAGCCGCCGTCATGGCTTGACGATCCATTGCCCGAGGTCGGCCTCGCGCAGCAATCGGCAGGCCTGGTCGTAGCGGTCGTCGGCGACCAGCAGGCGCCGCGGCAGCATGCCGACCGAGCCTTCCAGCGCGCTCATGTTGCGGTCGAGGACCACATTGGCGATGTCCGCCTCGTCCAGCAAAGTCTGCAGGAAGGAGAGCAATACTTCGTTGTTGGTCTTGACGATCTCGCGCACGGCTGCTTATCGACCCATCGGGCGGTTCATTGGAGCGACCCATTGCAGGGTGCCTGATCGTGCGGCAATCTGCCGGTGATCTGGCGCTCGGACCCGACGCTATATCAGAGACGTGCCGCAGCAGCGAGGATATCCGCCCGTGGGAGTCGTAGTTTCGTTCGACGAGAGCCGCGACCCGGCGCAGAGCCTGAAGCCGCTGCTCGATCTCGTGGCGGACGACATGGGCGGCGTCAATCGCCTGATCCTGGACAAGGCGGTGTCCGACGTCGAGATGATCCCGACGCTCGCCCATCACCTGATCGACAGTGGCGGCAAGCGGCTGCGTCCGATGTTGACCATCGCCGGGGCCAAGCTCGCCGGCTACACCGGCGACGGCCATGTCAAGCTCGCCGCCGTGGTCGAGTTCATGCACACCGCCACCCTTTTGCACGACGACGTCGTCGACGAGAGCGACCAGCGCCGCGGTAAGGCGGCGGCGCGCAAGATCTGGGGTAACCAGGCCGCCGTCCTGGTCGGCGACTTCCTGCTCGGCCAGGCATTCCGGATGATGGTCGAGGTCGGCTCGCTGCCCTGCCTCAAGATCCTGTCCAACGCGGCTGCCGTGATCGCGGAGGGCGAGGTGATGCAACTCGCCGCCGCCAAGAACACCTCTACCACCGAGGACGAGTACCTCGCCATCATCAACGCCAAGACCGCGGCCCTGTTCTCGGCAGCCGGCGAGGTCGGGGCGGCCATCGCGCAGCGCCCGCACGCGGAGCAGGCCGCGCTCAAGGCCTACGGCCGCAATCTCGGCATCGCGTTCCAGCTGGTCGACGACGCCCTTGACTATGCAGGGGACAGCTCGCGGCTCGGCAAATCCGTCGGCGACGACTTCCGCGAGGGCAAGATCACGCTGCCGGTCATCCTCTCGTTCCGCCGCGGCAACACCGAGGAGCGGGCGTTCTGGAAGCGGACACTGGTCGACGGTGAGATCGCCGACGCCGATCTCGAGCAGGCCGTCGTGTTGATGCGCAAGCACAAGGCGCTCGAGGCGACGCTCGAGCGGGCGCGCACCTACGGCTCGATCGCCAGCGATGCCCTGGCGATTTTCCCCGACAGCCGGGCGAAGCAGGCGCTGCTCGACGCAGTCACCTTCTGCGTCAGCCGCGCGCACTGAGGCAGAGCCGCCAGAGAGGTGGGGACAGCAGCCAGGCACGCCGGTTTCCGCGTGCTTCGGCCGACAGCCGAGCCGCCCGGCTGCCCGAGTTTTGGCCGATATGATCGCGGATCGAACAATCCAGCCTCCGGTCGTAATTGGCGGATTGAGCGCAGGAATTCTGCGTGTAACGGTTCGAGCCTCTTCTCACTGGAGGTTCCATGCTCGTCCGCCTGCTTCTTGCCGCCTGCACCACGATCGCGGGCGTCGTCACCGCCTCGGCCGCCGATCCGTTTCCCTCCAAGACTGTCACGCTGGTCGTGCCGTACGGAGCGGGCGGTCCGGTCGACACGCTGGCGCGGATCCTCGCCGAGCGCATCAAGGGGCCACTTGGGCAATCGGTGGTGGTCGAGAACGTGACGGGTGCCTCGGGAACGATCGGAGTAGGCCGCGTCGCACGCGCTGCGGCTGACGGCTACACCGTCAGTATCGGCAATTGGCCGACCCACGTCGTCAACGGCGCCATGTTCGATTTGCAGTACGACCTGCTCAAGGATTTCGATCCGGTCGTGCCGATGACGTCCAATCCCTATGTGGTGCTGGCGCGCAAGGATATGCCGGCCGCCAACCTCAAAGAGCTGATCGGCTGGATCAAGAGCAACGCCGACAAGGCGACGCAGGGGACCGCGGGACCCGGCTCCGGCCAGCACATCGCGGGGGCCTATTTCCAGAAGTTGACTGGGACGTCGGCGCGGTTCGTTCCCTACCGCTCGGGCTCTGTCGACATCATCAAGGACATGGCCGGCGGTCACATCGATATGACCTTCGACCAGGCGATCACGGCGCTGAGCCACGTGAAGGGCGGTACCGTCAAGGCTTATGCCGTGACCCAGAAGACCCGGCTCGCGGCAGCCCCCGAGATCCCCTCCATCGACGAGGCCGGCGCGCCGGGAGTCTACATCACGACATGGACTGGGCTATGGGTGCCGGCGGGCACGCCGAAGGCAGCGGTCGACAAGCTCGCCGCCGTCACCCGCGAGGCGCTGGCTGATCCGGCCATCGTCAAGCGGCTCTCCGCTCTCGGCCAGGAAATCTTCCCCGCCGCCGAGCAGACGCCCGAGGGCCTGCGCGCCTTTCACAAGTCCGAGATCGAGAAATGGTGGCCGATCATCAAGGCTGCGGGTATGAAGGCCGAGGCCACCAAGAAATAGCTCATCGATCGTGAGGAGACGGCGGGCATGGACCTGATCATCCGCAACGCGCGCCTCTCCGACCGGCCGAACGATACGCCGCCGCACGACATCGGCATCGAGAACGGCCGCATTGTCGCCATCGCGCCCGCGATCACGGCCGACGCCGACGTCTACGACGCCCGGGGGCGGCTCGTCTGCCCCGGGTTGATCGAGACCCACATCCACCTCGACAAGTCGCGCGTCATCGACCGCTGCGCGCACCAGCCGCGCGCCACCTACAGCCCGGTGAAGGGTGTGACGCCCCTGAAGCCGTCGATGACGGTCGAGGACAATTACGCCCGCGCCGCCGCCACGCTGGAGGCCTGCATCCGCCACGGCGCGACGCGGATGCGCACCCAGGTCGAGGTCGATCCGGGCATCGGCATGCGCGGTTACGAGGCGATCGAGCAGCTCGCTGCCGACTACGCCTGGGCGATCGATGTCGAGTTGTGCGTCTTCGCGCAGGAGGGCATCACCAATTTTCCCGGCACCGACGAACTGCTGGTCGAGAGCCTGAAGCGCGGAGCCCATCTGATAGGCGGCGCGCCGCGCTACGACAGCGATCCGATGGCGCAGATCGACCGCGTATTCGAGCTCGCCCGCGAGTACGATGTCGACATCGACATGCACCTCGACGTCGGCACTACGCCTGATGGCCTGCTGGTGCATCGCGTGCGTGAGCTGACGGACGCGTTCAAGCGCGGCGGGCGTGTCACTGTCGGCCACATGGCCAAGCTGTCGCTGATGCCGCCGGCGGATGTGGCCCTCCTCGCCCGTCAGCTCGCCGACAGCGGCGTCGCTGTTACCGTACTGCCGGCCACCGACCTGTTCCTGATGGGCCGGGACCGCGACCACGCCGTGCCGCGCGGTGTCGCCGACGCCAACCTGCTGATGGACAACGGCGTCACCTGCTCGCTCTCCACCAACAATGTGCTCAACCCGGCGACGCCGTTCGGTGACTGCTCGCTGATCCGCATCGCGAACATGTACGCCAACCTGGTGCAGCTCGACCGTCCCCACCAGATCGAGGCCTGCTTCGACATGCTGACGACGCAGTCGGCGCGGCTGCTCGGGCTGAAAGACTACGGTCTCGCCGTCGGCCATCCCGCCGACGTGGTGATCGTCGACGCCACCTCGCGCAAGCAGGCCATCGCCGAGATCGCGCAGCCGGTGGCGGCCTTCAAGCGGGGCCGCCAGACGATGGTCTGGGAGCCCTCGAAGCTGTTGCGGCCGTGACGACCAGGTGGCACGGGCGTTGGGCATGGCTCCGCCTTGGTCGGCCATCGGTGTGTTTCGCGAGCATCGAGGGAGCCGGGGGCGGACTCGCGCCCTCATTATCACATATTTCCCGTTATCCCGACGAAGGTCGGGACCCACGCCACGAGCCGCTCGCGCGACGTGTCGGGTGCTGGCATACTAGTTCGTTATCCCGGCCGAAGGCGCGGCACGCGCCGCAGAGCCGGGATCTTCACCCGGTGTTAGGTTACAATGCCTCCGGATCATCCGTCGGCATTTCGACTTCGTTAACAACGCCGGCCTAGGCTGCGGGCACGCAGGTACGAGAATTGGAACCGTCTCCATTTTCGGCACCTTTTGTGAGGTCTTTCATGGCTGTGGCTGACGAGTATCTGGAGCCGGTCTACGGGACCGACGGGGCTGACACCCTGGTGGGTAGTCAGGGCAATGACTGGCTCGTCGGCTACGGGGGAGGGGACACGGAGACTGGCGGACCGGGCAGCGACATACTCTTTGGTGATGGGGGCAACGATACCCTGACCGGCGGCGACGGTGACGATCTGATCGGTACCGTGTTTTCGACCATTGGAGGCATTCGGTACTATATGCTGGAATCTGAGCCCGGCCGGGACCTCCTCGACGGCGGGGCGGGCGACGACATCATGCTCGGCAATGTCGGGGCTGCTGATACTCTGTACGGCGGCGCTGGTGACGACCTGTTGTTGCTGGCCACTGACTGGGGCGAGGGAGAGCAAGGTGGCATCTTCGACGGTGGCGACGGCCAGGATACCGTCGAGGTTCGCGGTGTGAGCTCGCTCGGCACCTACACGTTCTCGGGCGTGGAAGCGCTGATTGGTCAGGGTCAGTCCCTCGATGGCGCACTCTCGCAACTGAGCGCCTTCTCGGCCATCGATGGCTTCGCTGGTCTCACCCTCACCGGCCCCGGCGGCACGCTCGATCTCGGCAGCCGGATATCAGCGACGACCGGCATCTCCGTCGACGCCCATGCGCTGACCTCGGGCGTCGCGCTCACCGCCACCGGCGGCAACGACACCCTCACCGGATCGCGCTTCGCCGACACGCTCGCCGGAGGCCGGGGCGACGACACCTTCCGCATCGATCATGCCGACGTGGTCGTCGAGCGGGCGAACGGCGGCGTCGATACGGTGCTGCTGCAGCAGGCGGGCACGTGGGCGACGGCTGCGTTCGTCGAGAACGTGACCTGGAACGGCGCGGCGTCCGTCAGCATCACCGGCAACAACCAGGCCAACGTCATCACTGGCGGCACCGGCGGCGACGTGCTGCGCGGCGGCAACAACGCCGACACGGTCTATGGCCGCGGCGGCGACGACAGGCTGTTCGGCGGCTATGGTCAGGACACGCTGTGGGGCGGCCACGGCCACGACACGCTGACCGGCGGTCCGGGTGCGGACACGTTCGTGCTGGCGGCCCCGCGCACCGCCGCCAACCTCGCGCGGATCACGGATTTCACAGTGGGCGAGGACACCATCGCGCTCGATCATCGGACGTATGCGGTGTTCACCGCCGGCGCGCTGCCGGCCGAGGACGTGATCGCGGCGGCCGACGTGACACCCACGACGCTCGGCCCGCTGCTGATCTACGACACCGCCTCCGGCGCGCTCCGCTACGACGCCGACGGCGGCGGCAGCAAGGCGTCCATCCTGATCGCCCAGCTCACGCCCGGCCTGACGCTGTCCGCTGATGATTTCGTGGTGATCTGACGCTCTGCCCCAACTGCTCTCGTGGACAAAAAAGGCCGGGCATCGCGGCCCGGCCTCCCATGTGATGCGGTGGCGCTCGATTACTTCTTCGCGACCAGGGCGTCGCGGATCTCCTTGAGATAGATCTCGGAGGCATCAGGCGGCGGCGGCGGCGCGGCGGCGACTTCCTGCTCGAAACGCTTCTTCATGCTGTTGATGCCTTTCACCAGCATGAAGATGGCGAAGGCGGTGATCAGGAACTTCAGCACTGCATTGAGGAACAGGCCGTATTTGATCTCCACGGGCTTCGTCGGCGTCGGCAGGTTGACGGCCAACGTCGAGAAGTCGATGCCGGCCATCATGTAGCCGATCGGCGGCATGACGATATTGTCCACCAGCGTCGTCACGATCGGGCCGAACGCGGCGCCCATGATCACGCCGACGGCGAGGTCAACGACGTTACCCCGCATGGCGAACTCTTTGAATTCCCTAACGATACTCATCCCGTTCTCCTTTTTCAGCGGCCGATGCGACGCATCGGCCCGGCTCCCCGCGGCACACGCCGCACCCCTCGGAAAGAACCTCGAGCGAACACTACCGCTGATTCCGAGCCCAAGACCAGGGTTGATCCGTGCAGGACGCATCGCAATGGTGAACGCGGGTAAGGGCTCGACCGCCTCTGTTCCACCTGCCGCCTTGTGCGTCAACCATCCGGGGCAAGTGATTGCCCTCGCGGGCGTCTAAACACTTTTGTCGCGACGGCGGCTCTGCCAATCTTTAAGTTCTGGCAGTCTTTAAGTTCTGCCAGTCTTTAAATTCGGGCAGGCTTTGGCTTCTGGCGAAGCATCGGATCCGCGCTGCGGTCCGCCACTGCGTTGGTCGTGCTTGCGTCCAGC
>CAMDBL010000070.1 GCA_945889015.1 Devosia equisanguinis | reverse complement strand
CCACCTCGGTCGCGGTGACGGCCTGGCGGCCGGTGACCGGCAGGAAGTAACGGTCCTCCACGTCGACCTTGCGGGCGAACAGGCGCGTGCCCGCGGTCAGCAGTTGCTGCACCGCCTCGTCGGGGATCGCGCCGGTCTCCTCGCGCTCGAGCACCCGCTCGGCGGCCTCGAACGCCGTGCGCGCCGCCTCGATCAAGGCCGCGACCTCGGCGGAGGGCTTCGTGTCAGCCGACGAGGACATAGACTTTTCCGTCCTTCACCTTGGTCTTGTAGCCCTTGAGGCTGGTCGGGAAATCGCCGGGATGGCGGCCCGTGCGCAGGTTGAACTCGAAGCCGTGCCACGGGCAGACGACGTGATCGTCCTCCTGGACCCAGGCGAACCCCTGGCTCTTCTGGTCGGCGTCGAGCTTCTCCTCCACGCGCTTGTAGAGCTTGCCCTGGCAGACCGGTCCGCCCATGTGCGGGCAGTCGTTCTCCCAGGCGAAATAGTCCTCGCCCAGCTTGAAAACGCCGATCTCCAGCTCACCCTCGGCCACCACCTTGCGCGGCTGCTCCTTGAAGGCGGCCACGTCCGCGACGTACAGCTCTTTCATTGCGTTTCCCGGATCTTGGTTGTTCTCAAACGATTGTTTGGCCGGGACAATGCCTCGCGTCGGCCGCAGTTGCAAGACGGCAGGTCTGCATGGGTGGTCGGCGGGCGAGGTGTGATCCGAAGAGTGCTCAACGATCGGCCGTGGGGGCGAATCTCGGCTGGCCTGCGCTATTTATCGTCCAGGATCTCCGCAAAAATACCTCGGCTGGACTAGAGAAACTCGAGTGTATTGCCGTCGGGATCCTCGACGAAAATCGTCCCGATGCCAAAGTCGAGAGAATCCTCGGCAGACGTGATGTCGCGACGCTGGGCTTGATCGCCCGTCATCTGGTAGGGGCGACAGCCATGCCGCAAGAGACGCGCGGCCACATCTTCCAGTCGCTCGACCTCGAACGCGAAGTGCCTTGCCGGCTGGTAGGGCCCACCAGGCGTCAGTGCTGGCATCAGATGGACCGAGTAGTCGTCTCCCGCCCAGAGCCAATTGGCCTTGCCGACACAGGGTTGGAACCCGAGCACCCCTGTATAGAACTGCTCTGCCCTGCGCATATCATGCACGGGAATGCCCACATGATGCAGGCGTTCGACTTTCATGGAATTGCTTTCGATGGGCTATCGATCACTGGCGTGCGTCGAGGAGTTTCGCAACTCACTTGAAAGCCGATGCGAACGATCGTCAAGCCGGAGTGAGCGGGATTCCGCACCTTCTCGTAGCGGATGAAGGAACCCTCGACGGCTCCCCTCCCGTAAAGGGAGGGGTCCGCCCAAATCGGATCAGTAGTACACCGTACCCGGAGAGCCGCCGTTGGCGGCGACGATGTCGCCGTTGACGGCGACGGAGCGCGGCGAGGCCAGGAACGTGATCAGGTCCGCCACCTCCTGCATGTCCACCACCTTGCGGTTGGTGTTGCGGCTGTCCATCCGCTTCTCCATCTCGGCCGGCGTGATGTTGTTGGCCTTGGCCTGACGCTCGATCAGGCCCGGCGTCTTCTCGGTCACCGTCATGCCGGGATGGACGCAGGTGACGGTGATGCCGGTGCCGGCGAGCTCGTCGGCGACGTTCTTGGTCAAGGCGGCGACCGAGACGTTGCGCACGGTGCCGACGATGCTGCCGGTGGTCCGCGCCGCCATGCCCGAGACGTTGATGATGCGGCCCCAGCCGCTCGCCTTCATCTGCGGAGTGACGGCCTGGATGGTGCGCAGGTAGCCCATCACCTTGACGTTCATCTCGCTGAAGAACTCGTCGTTGGTGACCTCCATCAGGGACGGCGGCTTGGACTGGCCGGCGGCCTTGGCGGCGCAATTGACCAGGATGTCGATCTTACCGAAGGCCGCCATGACGTGGCCGACAGCGGCCTTGACCTGCGTCTCGTCGGACGAATCCGCCCTGACCGCGATGATCTTGCGGTTGGTGGCCCGCGCGATCTCATTGGCCGCGGCCTCGGCCGTCGCCATGTCGCGCGCGAGGATGGCGACGTCGCAGCCTTCCTCGGCGAGGTTGCGCACCGTGCACTTGCCGATGCCCTTGCTGCCGCCGGTGACGAGCGCGGTCTTGCCCTGCAGTCTGAGATCCATGGTCGCGTTTCCCCTGAGGATTGGTCTGTCACAGGCAGAGAACGAGCGGATGCGGCAGAGTGTCAAGCCGCTCGGTGCCCTATCGCGGGGCCGTGATCGCCGTCTCGTGGGCGGCCGCGACCTGCCAGCTTTCGCCGGCCCGCACGTAGGTGACGGTCCAGCGCACCTCACGCGCGCCGATCCGGCTGCGTCCGGTCGCGGCGGACGCCCAGCCGTTCGGCACACTGATCACGACGTCATGGGCGTGCGCGGTCTCGATCACGGCCGCTCCGCTGAGAAGCAGCGCGATGCGGGCGTCCTTGCCGTCGAGCCGACCGTTCGGATGGGTATGGCGGTAGCTGTCGGCATAGAACGAGCGCAGCGCCTTGGCGTCGCGGTCGGCGACGGCCTTGGCCAGCCGCTTGCGGAAATCCGCCACCTCCTCAGCGAGCGCCTTCTCGGCAGGGCCGCCGACAATGGCGGGGGGATGGGCGAAAGCAGACGACGCCGGTGCGAGCAAGGTCATCGCCGCTCCCACGATCGCTCCCAGCAACGCCCGCCTCATGAGTTGCAGCTCCCGCACTCGGTTTGCAGTGCAGACTAAAGCCGGCACCAGCATTCGACCAGGCCTATCCTGGCCCCCCTGTCTCGAGAGGTCGATCTATCCCGCCACCGGCATCGTGATCTGCGTCAGTTCGGGATCGCCGGGCACGAACGTACCTTCGACCTGTAGCCGGCGCCCGATCATGCGGCCACGGTTCGTGAATTCCTGGGCGATGGCGACGTGCTCGCGCTCCCAGGCCGAGAGTTCTGCGCGGACTTCATCCATTCCGCCCGCCCGCTTCAGCGCATCCGCCAGCCCCACCGCCGCGAGCAAGGCCCGCGCCGTCGAGGCACTCACATGCGGGCGGGTCGCGGCGGAAGCGTCCCCGATCAGCAGCTGGCGCCCAAACGCCATGCGGAAGGGTTCGACGTCGTTGATCGTGGTCACGAACGGCTCGGCCTTCGCGAAGATCTCGGCCGGCGCCGGCGGCAGCTCGGCCTCCACGGCGCGGCGGAAGGCATCGATATGGCGCTGCTGCACGCTGCCGGCCTTCAGGGAGGTCGGACGGTGCACGCCTTCGCGGTCTGTCATCAGGTCTTCGAGCGCCGGGCCGGCGGGCACGTTGCGATACCACATGGCGTTGACGCGGTGGCCCGGCTCGCCGTCCTCGCCAGGCACCGGATAGCAAATGACGTGGCTGAGGCCTGGAATGACGAAAAGGCGCGCATCGCGGATCAGATCGCGCGTCTCCCCGCTCAGTTGATCCATCCGCACGAGGCCGCGCCAGACGACGTAGCCGGCATACTGTAGCACCGCCGACGGGTTCAACCGGGCGCGAGCGGCCGAGCCGATGCCGTCCGCGTAGACCACGAGATCGGCGCGCTCGCTCCGTCCACCCGCGAAGCGCACCACCGCGCCGTCTGACGCCTCGATGGCGTCGAGGCAGGTCTCGCCGAGCACATAGTCGTCACGGCCGAAACGGGCGACGAGCGCGCGGTAAAGGCTGCTCCAGGAGGCGAAGGCACCCTCCTCCGCCTGCTCGAACACGATGCGATTGCCTGGCCCGGCGCTGCGCGGCGCGAGGTGACGATCGTAGCGGGTTCGCGTCGCGAATTGCGAAAGGTCGATACCGGCCTCCCGCTGCAGGATCGCCGCGAGCCTTGGCTGCACCCGGATGCCGCCGCCGGTGCCTTGCAGGACCTGCGGCGCGCGCTCGAAGATGCGAACGCGGAAGCCGGCGTTACGCAACGCGATCCCGGCGAACAAGCCCGCATGCGAGCCGCCGACGACAACGATGTCCCTTACCGGATGCGCCATACCCGAGCCGTCCATGATCGTTTCCCCGCCGCGAGTATGCGCCGTGCGGTCCACCAGCGGTAGTAGCCCGGCCGCTCAGCCGTCGCGGCCATCGGTCACGAGGCATTGCCCGCCTCGAGCCCGAACCACTTGCCCCCGCTCCACAATCCCAACACCTCCCGCCCCTCGATCTCGCGCGGCTCGGCCATCTCGACGAGATCGTAATAGAGCGCGCGCGTCACCAGCGCCTCCAGCCTCCCGCGCACCAGCACGTAGGGCTTGAGCCCGCCCGATCCCGGTTCTTCGACGAAGCGCAGCGGATGCTCGGGACCGATCGTCACGACATCGTCGACGTTGGTGCGGAACGTGATCCGCCGGCCTTCGGCGTCGCCCTCCAGGGACATCTCGACCGCGAGAAACGGGGCATCCGCCACCGCCACGTCGACCTTCTCGGCCGGGGTCACGAGATAGTGTTTACCATCCGCGTCGCGCCTCAGAACGCGGGCGAACAGCTTGACGAGCGGCATCCGCCCGATCGGCGAGCCCTGGTACATCCACACGCCGTCGGCGCGGATCGCCATGCCGATATCCCCGCAATACGGCGGATTCCAGCTCTCCACAGGCGCCTGCTTCTGCCCGGCCTGCTCCTTGAGCAGCGCCTCGAGACCGGCGATGCCGTAAGATAGCCCCTGGCGCTCGCCGCTGTCCGATCCCATCATCATGGCCTCTGCCGTTGTCGCAGCCGCTGGCTGCGTCTCGAATGTGCGTCCTGGTAAAGCACCGATCAACTCTTCTTCATATTGTGACCAACTTCCCACTCGCACAGTGGCCTTTGCCCGCAAGCCGGATATAGTCGAGCCTCATGAGCACCTCCGCACCCACGACCCTAGCGCCAACCGACGATCAGATCGTCGCCCGCCTCGAAGCCGCCGCCGAGCGCATGCAACGCGTGCACAAGGCAGCCGCCGGCGTCATCTTCGGCCAGGATCTCGTCATAGAGCGCACGCTCGTGACGCTTCTGGCTGGCGGCCACTGCCTGCTGATCGGCGTACCCGGCCTCGCCAAGACGCTGCTGGTCGAAACGCTCGGCAAGGTGCTGGGGCTCGAGGCCAAGCGCATCCAGTTCACCCCCGACCTCATGCCGTACGACATCACGGGCACCGAGGTGCTGGAGGAAGGCCAGGGCGGCAAGCGCAACTTCCGCTTCATCAAGGGCCCGATCTTCACTCAGCTGCTGATGGCCGACGAGATCAACCGCGCCAGCCCCAAGACACAGTCGGCGCTGCTGCAGGCGATGCAGGAGCACCATGTCACCGTCGCGGGACAGCGCTGGGACGTTCCCGCGCCATTCCACGTGCTGGCGACGCAGAACCCGCTGGAGCAGGAGGGCACGTACCCGCTGCCCGAGGCACAGCTCGACCGTTTCCTGCTGCAGGTCGACGTCACCTATCCCGATCTCGCCGCCGAGCGGCGCATGCTGTTCGCCACCACCGGCAACGAGGAACGCAAGCTCGAGTCGCTGACCGGCGCGCAGGAGTTGATGGGCATCCAGCGTCTCGTGCGCCAGATCCCGGTGCCCGACAAGGTGGTGGAGGCGATCCTGAAGTTGGTGCGCTCGGCGCGACCTGGCACGGGTGCCAACGCCGAGACCGACCGGCTCGTCGCCTGGGGCCCCGGCCCGCGCGCCTCCCAGGCGCTGATGCTCGCCGTGCGCGCCAAGGCGTTGCTGGATGGCCGCCTGGCGCCCTCCGTCGACGACGTGGTGTCGCTGGCCGAGCCGATTCTGAAGCACCGCATGTCCCTGACCTTCGCCGCCCGCGCCGAGGGTGAGCAGATCGGTGGCGTCATCGGCCGTCTCGCAGCGGCGCTGGAGTAGAGGTATCGATGGCAGGTCTTGGGGCTAGTCTGGGGGCGAGGCTGAGCCCGCGAGCCCAATCGACGGCCCACGATGCAGCAACCGACGGTCGCGTCTTCGCGCTCGAGGGCGAAGCGCAGACATTGGCCGATCGCCTGCCCGACCTGCTGATGGAGGTGACGCGCGTCACCACCACGGTCTCGCACGGCATCCACGGCCGCCGCCGTGCCGGTCCCGGCGAGACGTTCTGGCAGTTCCGCCAGTATCAATCGAGCGACGCCGCGCAGACCATCGACTGGCGACGCTCGGCGTCGTCGGATCATCTTTACGTGCGCGAGCGCGAGTGGGAAGCCGCTCACACGGTTTGGCTGTGGTCGGATCTTTCGCCGTCGATGAATTTCCGCAGCCACCTCGCGCCCGCGACCAAGCGTGACCGCGGCCTGGTGCTGACCCTGGCGCTGGCCGAACTCCTGGTGCGCGGTGGCGAACGCGTCGCTCTGCTTGGCCTGTTGCCGCCGATGGCGAGCCGCAAAGCCTCCAACCGCATGGCCGAGGCGCTGGCCGCGCACGGCAGCGAGCCTCTCTATGCGCAGAGCCTGCCTCCGGAAGGCCGCCTGTCGCGCTTCTCCGGCGCCGTGTTCGTCTCCGACTTCCTCGATCCCATCGAGCCCTTGGCCCAGCGCATCGTTTCGATGGCGCATGAGGGGGTCTCGGGCCATCTCGTGCAGGTGCTCGACCCGGCCGAGGAGTCTTTGCCCTACGACGGGCGCGCGGAATTCCTCGGCATCGAAGGCAACGAGCGCTGGGTCGCTGATCGTGTCGAGACGCTGCGACCGCAGTATCAAGCGAAACTCGCTGCCCATCGCGCCGAGCTAGCCGCGCTGGCCCGCCGCCTCGGCTGGACACTGCTGGTCCATCACACCGACCGGCCCGCGACCGAGCCGCTGCTGTCACTGATCCTGCGCCTGCAGGGCGCGAGCAGCGACTACCGCTGGAACACCAGCGATGCCGTGCCCTCGACCGCCACAACGCCCGCCACCACGCCTGACGGAGGCCGCTGATGTCGCTGGGCGCACTGGCCTTCCTCAACCCCTGGCTGCTCGGAGGCCTGCTGGCGCTGCCGGTGATCTACTGGCTGCTGCGCACCGTGCCGCCGCAGCCGCGACGCATCCCGTTCCCCGCCACGCGCATCCTCGTCGGGCTCGAGAATCGCGAGAAGACACCGGCCAAGACGCCGTGGTGGCTGACGCTGATCCGCATGCTCGCCGCAGCACTCGTCATTCTGGCGCTGGCCGAGCCGATCCTGAACCCCAACCGTGAGAAGGCGCTGAAGGGTGGCGGCCCCGTCGTGCTGGCGATCGACAACGGCTGGGCGTCCGGCGCCCAATGGGCCGAGCGCGTCCGCATGACCGAGCGCCTGATCAATGAGGCGGAGGCGCAGAGCCGCCCCCTGGTCGTGGTCGCGACCGCGAGTCCTGCCAAGACCGTCACCGCCCGCGTCGAGGCACCGGGGCAGGCGCGCTCGACTGCCGCCGCGCTGCAACCACAGCCGTTCGAGCCCAGGCGCCTCGATGCCGCCAACGCGATCGAGACCGCACTGTCGAGCCAGGCCAATCCTGGCGGAACAGGGGCCGGCCAAGCCAGCGTCGTCTGGCTGTCGGACGGCATCGATCACGCTGGCGAAGGACGCGCCTTCGCGGACCGCCTGGCCGCCATTGCGAGCGGCGGCACATTCGCGGTGATCGAGGACCCGGCAGGCAAAGAGGCGCTCGGCGCGGTCGCCGGTCTCGGCCGCGACGGTAAGCTCGAGGTCGCCGTCAAGCGCGCGGGCGGCGCGCCACGAGACGGGATGCTGCATGCATTCTCGGTGCGCGGCCAGCGCCTCGGTGAAACGCCTTTCCATCTCGGCCCAGGCGATGCCGGCGTCACCGCCACGTTCGGCTTGCCGCTGGAATTGCGCAACCAGGTCACCCGCGTCGAGGTGGCGAGCGAGCGCTCGGCCGGCGCCGTCAGCCTGCTCGACGCCCGCTCTCAGTGGCACCGCGTCGGCATGCTCTCCGGCGAAAGCCGCGAGCAGGCCCAGCCTCTGCTCGCCGCGCTGTATTTTCTGCAAAAGGCGATGGGACCGTTCTCCGAGCTCGTCATCCCCACGGACGGCAATCTCGCCGGCGGCGTCGACAACCTGCTGAAGCAGAACGCCAGCGTCATGCTGATGGCCGACATCGGCACGCTGTCGGGCGACGTCAGGCAGAAGGTCGACGGCTGGGTGAAGAAGGGCGGCGTTCTCGTCCGCTTTGCCGGTCCGCGCCTGGAGAAGGGCGGCGACGACCTGCTGCCGGTGGCGCTTCGCCTCGGCGGCCGCTCGCTCGGCGGCGCACTGTCGTGGTCGACGCCGCAGCCGCTCGCGCCGTTCGACGACACCAGCCTGTTCGCCGGTCTCGCCCTGCCGCCCGACGTGCTCGTCAACCGTCAGGTGCTGGCCGATCCCGCCCGCCTCGGCGCCGACGTCAAGGTCTGGGCGCGCCTGAAGGACGGCACCCCCCTCGTCACCGCCCGCAAGCACGGGGACGGCCAACTCGTCATGTTCCACATCACCGCCAACACCGACTGGTCGAACCTGCCGATCTCCGGACTGTTCGTCGAGATGCTCCGCCGCCTGACGACACTCGGCAACATCGCCGGCGGCGGTGCCGGAGACGCGAGCGTCGCCGACGCGAAGGACGGCCAGGCGCAGGCGCAGCCCGACGTGCTCTCTCCGACACAAACGCTGGATGGCTTCGGTACGCTCAGGAGCCCACCGCCGACCGCCCAACCGATCGCGGGCGCCAAATTGCAGGACCTGAAACCGAGCCTCGACCATCCTCCGGGCTACTATGGTCCAGCCGGCGCACCCCGCGCACTCAACGTGCTCACACCGCAATCCCAGCTCAATCCGCTGTCGAGCCTGCCGGCGTCGGCGGAGCGGCGCGGTTACGAGAACGAGACCTCGACGCAATTGAAACCGGCCATGCTGACCACTGCGCTGGCCTTGATCTTCGCCGACATCGTCGCGGTGCTGCTGCTGCAGCTCGGCGGCTTCGCGGCACTCGGTCAGCGTAAGGCGGCCTCGGCTGCCGCGATCCTGATCGTCGCAGCCGGCGCCCTCGCGTCATCGAGCACGGCCGGTAATGCGCAGACCAATGTCCGTCCGCCCGCCACCACGGCCCGGCCGGCGGCCCCTGTACCCCGCTCCGCCGTCGATGCGATCGCGCAGCTTTCGACCAACAAGGTGACCATCGCTTACGTGCGCACGGGCGATGCCTCAGCCGACGACACCAGCCGCATGGGGCTCCGCGGCCTGGGCCGGGAGCTGTCGCGGCGCACCTCGGTCGAGCCCGGCGATCCCTATGCCGTCAACATCGACACCGACGAGATCGCGTTCTTCCCGATCCTGTACTGGCCGGTGCTCGCCAATGCCCAGGCTCTCGGCGAGACGACGCTGAACAAGATCGATTCCTACATGAAGAACGGCGGGATGATCATCTTCGACACCCGCGACTACGGCATGGGATTGCCATCCGGGCTGCCGACCTCCGCCAATCGTGGCGGCACCCCGCTGCAGCGGCTGCTCGGGCGGCTCGACATTCCCCGTCTCGAGCCCGTGCCCGAAGGCCATGTGATGACCAAGTCGTTCTATCTGCTGCGCTCGTTCCCGGGCCGCTGGGACGGCGGCCAGCTCTGGGTCGAGGCGGAGGCCGATCCCGGCACCGAGCAGGGCCGCAAGGCACGCAAGACCGACGGCGTCAGCTCGATCCTGGTCACATCCAACGACTTGGCCTCGGCCTGGGCGCTGGATGAACGCAACCGTCCGCTCTATCCGACCGTTCCCGGAGGCGAGCAGCAGCGCGAGTACGCGTTCCGTACCGGGGTGAATATCGTGATGTACGCGCTGACCGGCAACTACAAGGCCGACCAGGTGCACGTCCCCGCCCTCCTCGAACGGCTGGGACAGTGAGGATGGAGACCGCATGAGCTGGTCGATCGACATCGCGCCGATGGTCCCCACCTACGTGCTGTGGGCGGCCGCCGCTCTGGCCGTGCTGCTGATCGGCATCCTGCTGTTCCGCCGCTCGCGCGGTGCGGCGATGCGCGCGCTGGCGCTCACCGCCCTGATCGCCGCGCTCGCCAATCCAACGCTACGCGAGGAGGAGCGCGAGAGCCTCGCCAACATCGCCATCGTCGTCGTCGACGAGAGCACCAGCCAGACGCTCGCCACCCGGCCGCCGCAGGCGCGCGCGATCAAGGCCGACGTCGAGGCCAAACTCGGCAGGATCCCCAACATCCAGGTCAAATGGGTGACCGGCGGACGCCCGGCCGAGGGTGTCTCGGGCACCAACCTGTTCGCCGACCTCAACGCGGCGCTGGCCAACACCCCGCCCGACCGCCTGGCCGGCGTGATCATGATCACCGACGGGCAGGTGCACGATGTCCCCAAGAGTGCCGGCGCCCTCGGCTTCGACGCGCCCGTGCACACCCTGCTGACCGGCGCGCCCGACGAGTTCGATCGCCGCATCGAGATCATCAAGGCGCCGAAATACGCGCTCGTCGGCTCGACACAGAACGTCGAGATCGCCATCCGCGAGACCGGCAAATCCGGGCGCGCCAGCTCCAATGTCAGCCTCAGGATCCGCCGCGAGAACCAGCCCGACGAGACGAGACGCACCGAGATCGGCCGCCGGGTCTCGATTCCAATGGCGTTCCCGCATGCCGGCCAGAACATCATCGAGGTCGAGCTCGAGACCGCGCCGGGCGAGCTGACGCCGGTCAACAACCGAATCGTCGTCGCGGCCGAAGGCGTGCGTGAGAACCTGCGCGTGCTGCTGGTCTCGGGCGAGCCGCACGCGGGTGAGCGGACTTGGCGCAACCTGCTCAAGTCCGATGCCGCCGTCGACCTCGTCCACTTCACAATCCTGCGGCCGCCCGAGAAGCAGGACGGGACGCCGATCAACCAGCTGTCGCTGATCGCATTCCCGACGCGCGAGCTGTTCTCGGAGAAGATAAAGGACTTCGACCTGATCATCTTCGACCGCTATCAGCATCGCGGCATCCTGCAGATGCTCTACTACGACAACATCGCCCGCTACGTGGACCAGCACGGCGGCGCGCTGCTGATCGCGGCGGGCGACGATTATGCCGGGCGCTTCTCGCTCTACCGCACGCCGCTGTCGCCGGTGATCCCGGCAGCGCCGACCGGCCGGCTGATCGAGCAGGGCTTCAAGGCCAAGGTCAGCGACATCGGCCGGCGCCATCCGGTGACCCGCGATCTGCCGGGCATGTCGGCCGAGGCTTCGGGCACGCCGACCTGGGGACGCTGGTTCCGTCAGGTCGAGGTGCAGCCCGATCGCGGCCGCACGGTGATGGACGGCGCCGAGAACAAGCCTTTGCTGGTGCTCGACCGCAAGGGCCGTGGCCGCGTCGCATTGCTCACCTCCGACCACGCCTGGCTGTGGGCGCGCGGCTACGAGGGCGGTGGCCCGCACACAGATCTCCTCCGTCGCCTGTCGCACTGGTTGATGAAGGAGCCCGACCTCGAGGAGGAGCGGCTGATCGCATCGGCGCGCGGGTTGAAGCTCACCATAGAGCGACGCTCGATGGAGGATCGCGTGCCGCAGGTGTCCGTCCAGGGCCCCGGAGGCGACAAGACCGAGGTGCAGCTCGAGGCCGGCGCGCCGGGGATCTGGCGCACCACCGTCGACGTGCCGAGTGCCGGACTTTACAAGCTGGAGACGCGCTCGCCGAACGGCGCGCTGTTCGCGGTCGCCTTCGCGGGCACCGAGGACCCGCGCGAGATGAGCGAGGTCACCGCGTCCGAGGACAAGATGAAGGGCCTCGTCGAGCAGACCGGTGGCGGCATGTTCTGGACCAAGAGCGGCGGTCTGCTGGCGAGCTCCGATCCCACCTCCGTCGACGTGCCGCGCGTCTCGCTGATGTCGAACGCGCGCGTGCTTGCGGGTTCGGGATGGCTCGGCCTCAAGGACCGCGAGGCCTACGTCACCCGCGGCGTCAAGCTGACGCCGATGTTCACGGGCCTGATCGCGCTTTCGGCACTGCTGTTCCTGCTGGCGTTGGCCTGGTGGCGCGAGGGACGCTAGTCGAGGTGTCCGGCCTCTGGTCAGACACCACTTCGCGAGGGCTTCGCTGGTCCATGGTGATCCGCGGTCGGGTCTCGATGCGTTGTTCGGCAAACGATCCAATACCGGTGGAGACTTGTCCGTGCCCCCGTCCCCGGCCAGTGTCCGGCCATTCGCCCCAGTCCTCGCCCTCCTCGCCATTCTCACCCCGATCGACGCCATGAGCCGTCCCGCCCACGACATGGTCCGCATCGCCGCCCCGGGCGGCGCCTTTTTCATCGACCGCCATGAGGTGACGGTCGGCCAGTTCCGCGCGTTCGTGACGGCGACCGGTACGCGGACGACAGCGGAGAAGGACGGCGGCGGCTTTCAGTATCTCGGCGGCTGGCAGCGCATGAGCGGCTGGACCTGGGCTGCCCCCTACGGCACGCCGGCGCGCGACGACGAGCCCGCCGCCCACATCACGTGGCACGAGGCCAAGGCCTATTGCGACTGGGCCGGGTTGCGTCTGCCATCGGACAACGAGTGGGTCGAGGCCGCGTACACGGAGCGACGCACCGCCCCGGCCGCCCCGTTCGTCACCGGCCGCACCTACCTCTATCCGACGGGCGACAGTCCCGATACGGCCAATCAAACCGCCGCCCGCGGTCTCACCGGCTTCCTCGCGCCGGCAGGGAAGCTCGGCCAGGGCCGCGGCCATCTGCCGGTCGAGATGACCCCGCCGGGCGTCAACGGCCTCTCCGACATGGGCGGCAACATGTGGGAATGGGTGGACCACGACGAGGGCGGCGAGAAACGCACGCGCGGCGGCTCGTGGTGGTATGGCCCCGCACAGATGCGGGCCGACGCGCTCTACAACAAGGCGCCGGATTTTCCAGCGGTTTACATCGGGTTCCGCTGCGCAAGGTCGCAGTAACGGTCATTCCATGTCCGGCTTGCACTCCGCCTGTGGAACGGCCTCCAGCCGGAAGGTCTTCGCCGTCTCGCCGCCCCGCAGGATCACGCCGCCACCGCCGCACCCGGACATTCGCAGGTGGCTGCTCGCCTCCCACACCGCATGGACGGCTTTCCTACCCGGTACGCGGCGGATCTCGATGCCGCCGCCGTCACATTCGATGTAGCAGCCGAGCGACGGAGCGATCGCGTTGATCGCGTGCCGGCGCCACTCGCAGATCGTCGGCGCTCCGACCGGCGCGGCGTCGCCCTTCACGGTCACCCCGACATACGCCGTGTAACGCCAATCGTAGCCGCGGCCGCTGGCGTCGTCCCGGAACGCCTCCTCGCCTTCTGGATGGTGGAAGCGGACTGTCATGCGCGTGACCGGTGCCGGCGTTGGCTTTTCACGATGCCAGCCGGAGACCAGCTCCTGGCTGCCGTCGAAGTTCGCCGCGAAGCATGTCGACTGGCCTTCGCCAGCCGGCAGCAGCTCAGCGATCGGCAGCACGAGGGGGGCGGCCAGCGCCGCAGCCGCGACGAGACCAAGCCCGGCGATCACGAGGCGCCGGGCGGTGACGACAGTCATGGCGGAGTCCCGAGCGAGGTTTCCGGGTCGCATCATCACCGGGCGCGCATCGGGCGCAAGCGCAAGGCTGGATAATCAGCGACAAAATCCGGGACGGTTGCCATGTCCGTCCATCACCTCACCCGCCCCTGTTGCCGACCTGCCCAGATGACGATGCAGTGAGGCTCTCGCCAGCGGGAGGCTCTCGCCAGTGGGATTCATCCCACTTCATGCTTTCCGGCGATTGTGGTTGCCCTCCCACAGGAACGCGGCCTAGCGTTCGGCCCAACAACGCCGACGCGAGGTGCCGATGTCCATGGCAACCGTAGCAAGCAACGTCGTGACCGAGGAAACGCAACCCGAGCTGCTGGCGCTCATCACCGAGTATTGCCGCCGCACGGGGATGGCCGAATCGACCTTCGGGCGGCGCGCCGTCAATGATGGGAAGTTCGTCTCGCGGCTGCGCGACGGCGCCCGCGTCACGCCCGAGACCCTGGCGCGGGTCGAGACGCTGCTCGCCACCGAGGGTATCACCACGCCCTCGAACCCGCGCGAACTGATGCCGCTGATCCGCCTCCAGCCGCCCAAGGCGCCGGTAGCGGATGGGCCGGGGCGCGCGCGCAGCTTCCGCTTCTTCGACAACCGGCAAAAATACCTGCTGTTCGTCAACACCTGCGGCGAGAAGCAGGTGATCGCCCGCCGCGTTGGGCTCGAACTCGCCAACATCCACCCCGAGCCGCCGGCCGTGCGCATGTTCGACGCCGGCATGGGCGACGGCACCGTGCTGACCCGCGTCATGCGCGAAATGCACCGCCGTTTCCCGACGATGCCGTTCTACGTCGTCGGCAAAGAGATCAGCCTCGAGGATGTGCGGCTGTCACTCGACCGCATGGCCGACCGTTTGTTCGAGCACCCGGCGACCGTGCTGGTGGTCACCAACATGTACTACACCGAGGCACCCTGGCTGCAGCCGCGCGCGCTGACGGCAGCGACCTCGCTCGCTTGGCACGAGGTGGCGCTGACCGGCTCGACGTCGGACGAGTTCTCCGACCAGATCGCCGCGCTTGAGCCGTTCCTCGCCAAGAACTGGCAGGCCAAGCATTCCCCCTCGGGCAACCCGATCTACGAGCGTCCGGCCGCGCTCGTGATCTATCGCGACGACTACCGCTTCCTGCTCGACGACGTGATCCCCAAGCGCGGCAAGGTGCGCGCCGACTACGATCTGGTCATCGCCTCGCAGCCCTATCGCGCCCGCGCCGCCACCGAGTTCAAGGCCAAGAAAGTCGTGTCCCCGCTGGTGCGGGCGCTGCGTCCGGGCGGGCGGCTGCTCGGTATCCACTCCAGCGGCGGCGATCCGGGCCTGGAGCTCGTCCGCAAGATCTGGCCGAACGAAAATCCGTTCACGACCAGCCGCCACGACCTGCTGCGTGCGGTGCGCGCCGAGCTCGGCCGCGACGCCCGCCACTTCAACTTCAATGCGTACTCGGACGAGCGCGCCGTGTTCCGCTACGACATGCACACGCTGCCGACCGAGATCGCCGACAGCATCGGCACCTCGACGCTGTTCGCCGCATGGAACGCGGCCGTCTATGTCGCGCAGATCGAGGACGAGCGGCTCGGCGCGGTGCTCGGCTCGCGGGCCTACCTGGATGCCACCCGCGAGGTCCTGCAGACGCACGGCAGCCTCTGGTTCAACGACGAGTCCTATGTGGTCTCCCGCAAGCGCGATTGAGGTGTACACATGAACATTCATGCGCAAGCCGCCACGCCCGCCGGAACGACCGATGCGGTCCGCGCCATAGCGACCGATCTCGTCGTATCGGGCTCGCTCGAGATTGGCGCACACCGCCCGCAAGACGCCATCGCCGCCGCCGGCCTGCTGCCGGCCGGCACGCCGGTCTACGTCAATCATCTGCCGCGCCACAGCCTCGCCGACACGCTCGCGGGCCTTGTCGCGGTGCGCAAGGCCGGGCTCGAGCCGGTGCCGCACATGGCCGCCCGCCGCATCACGTCGCGCGAGGAGGCGGTCCGCTTTCTCGAGCGGGCGACGGCGGAGGCCGGCGTGCGCAAGGTGCTGGTGATCGGCGGCGACACTGCCCAGCCGGCGGGTCCTTACGACGACGCCGGACAGTTTCTCAAGAATGGCCTGCTCGCCCGGCACGGCATCCGCGAGGTCGGGCTCGCCGCCTACCCCGAGGGACATCCGCACATCTCTCGATCGCAGCTCGCCGAGGCGCTCGCTGAGAAAATTTCGACGTTGACGGAGCAGGGCATCGGCAGTTTCGCCGTCACACAGTTCACGTTCGCGCCGAGCCGCATCGTGGAGCTGTGCGCGGATCTGCACCGCCGGCATCCCGCGCTCCCCGTCTATGCCGGGCTGCCCGGTCCCACGAGCCTGATGAAGCTGATCCAGTTCGCCCAGCGCTGCGGCGTCGGAGCGTCTCTGAGGGCGTTGCAGGCGCACGGCCTCGCCACGGCCAACCTTATCACCCGCACAGATCCGACCGACCAGTTGCTGTCGATCGCGCAACACTCGGCCTCGCGCAGCTGCCCCAACATCGTCGGCGTGCACGTGTTCACGTTCGGCGGCGTCGAGCCGAGCGCGATGTTCATGAACCGCTGGATCACGCGCTAGGTATCCAACGCGAGCGGACTCCAGCTCAGACCCCGGCCGGTCCCGTCACCACCCAGTTGCAGTCGGCGTTGTCCTTTCCCGGAAAGTCGGCGGCCTCGTCCGACAGCTCGTGCCAGCGCCGCTTTGCCTCGCGCACGCGAAGGCGCTGCAGCACGGTCAACGTCAGCCCGACGCGCACGTCCTCGCGCTGCACCGAGAAGGCCGCGACCGCCCCATAGCTCTGCATCAGGGCCAACGCGCGCCGCACTTCGTCGCGGGAGAGTTGCAGCTCCGCCTCGAGCTGCTTCAGGTTCAGCATCGCGGCGTCTGGACGCGACATGTAGCGGATCAGATGGACGCCGAGGCGCAACGCCTCCCGGCTCACC
This sequence comes from Devosia equisanguinis, assembly GCA_945889015.1. Taxonomy (GTDB): domain Bacteria; phylum Pseudomonadota; class Alphaproteobacteria; order Rhizobiales; family Hyphomicrobiaceae; genus CAMDBL01. Next base: position 4,003 of record CAMDBL010000070.1, on the reverse strand, counting down.
CAGGTGGCACGTGACAGATCCTCGAGCCAGACCTCGCCGGTAAGCCCGAGATCGCTTCGATCCAGGCCCTCGATGCAGATGAAGCGAACCCTGCGATTCTCGATCATGTCGGTAGTCCCATTCCAAGGTCGTCTCGGGTCCAGTCTCCGGTCGCTCGCTGACGCCGTCCCGAACGATGTTTTTCAGACTAGCCACGGCCACTTGCCCGGCGGTTACGAATATCGATGAAAATGTAAGCGATTTCAGCGCAGACGCAGGCGTGGCCGGGTGGCGATGCCGCCATGCGCCGAGCCCGTCGAGCCGGCTCCGCTGTGCATCGCCAACACGCCACCTTGCCGACCCCCGCCCTGCGCGCTATCCCCCACACCATGAGCGACAAACCGATTCTCCCTCCCGCCGGCGGCCAGCCGGAGCCGACGCCGATCAGCCTCAAGGACGCGCTGGAAGAGCGATACCTCTCCTATGCGCTGTCCACGATCATGGGCCGCGCGCTGCCCGACGTGCGCGACGGCCTGAAGCCGGTGCATCGCCGGCTGCTGCACGCCATGCGCGAGCTCAAGCTCGGCTCGGGCGAGGCCTACAAGAAGTGTGCCCGCGTCGTCGGCGACGTTATCGGCAAATACCACCCGCACGGCGATCAGGCCGTCTATGACGCGATGGTCCGTCTCGCGCAGGATTTCGCCCAGCGCTATCCCCTGGTCGACGGCCAGGGAAACTTCGGCAACATCGACGGCGACAACGCAGCGGCCTACCGCTACACCGAGGCGCGACTGACGGAGACCGCCGAGGCGCTGCTGGAGGCGATCGACGAGGACACGGTAGAGTTCCGCGCCACGTTCAACGGCGAGGACCAGGAACCCGTCGTGCTGCCGGCGGCGTTCCCCAACCTGCTCGCCAACGGCTCGTCCGGCATCGCGGTCGGCATGGCGACCAACATCCCGCCACACAACGCCGAGGAGCTGTGCCATGCGCTGCTCCACCTGATCAAGCACCCGAACGCCACCATCGAGAAGCTGGTCGAGTTCATCCCCGGTCCCGACTTCCCGACCGGCGGCGTCATCGTGGAGCCGCGCGCGTCGATCCTTGAGTCCTATGCCACCGGCCGGGGAGGCTTCCGGCTTCGGGCCAAGTGGTACAAGGAGGACACCGGACGCGGCGGCTACCAGATCGTCGTCACGGAGATCCCCTATCAGGTGCAGAAGGCGAAGCTGGTCGAGAAGCTGGCCGAGCTGTTGACCGAGAAGAAGCTGCCGTTGCTCGGCGACGTGCGCGACGAGAGTGCCGAGGAAATCCGGCTGATCCTCGAGCCCAAGAGCCGAACGGTCGATCCGCTCGTGCTGATGGAGAGCGTGTTCCGCCTCTCCGAGCTCGAAATCCGCTTCGGCCTCAACATGAACGTGCTGTCTGCGGGACAGATCCCGAACGTGCTCGGCCTGCGCGACGTGCTGAAGCAATGGCTCGAGCACCGAATTGACGTGCTGGTGCGCCGCTCGCAGTTCCGGCTGAAGAAGATCGAGCACCGGCTGGAGGTGCTCGACGGCTATTTGATCGCCTACCTGAACATCGACGAGGTGATCCGGATCGTCCGCCACGAGGACGAGCCGAAAGCCAAGCTGATGAGCACTTTCGGGCTCTCGGACGTACAGGCGGAGGCGATCCTCAACCTGCGCCTGCGCTCGCTGTCCCGGCTCGAGGAAATCGAGATCAAGGCCGAGCACGACAAGCTGTCCAAGGAAAAGCGCGAGATCAATGCGCTGCTCGCCTCCGACGATCTGCAGTGGCAGCGCATCTCCGACGAGGTCCGCGCGACACGCGACAAGTACTCCAAGAAGACCGACCTCGGCCGCCGTCGCTCCGCCTTCGAGGATGCGCCCGACATCGCCGTCGACATCGAGCAGGCGCTGATCGAGAAGGAACCTGTAACCGTCATCCTCTCCGCCAAGGGCTGGATCCGGGCGCTGAAAGGTCACGTCGAGGATCTGTCGAAGCTCGATTTCAAGCAGGGCGACAGTCTCAAGCACGCGGTCAAGGCGCAGACGACCGACAAGCTGATCGTCTTCGCCACCAACGGCCGCTTCTTCACGCTGGAGGCGAGCCAGCTTCCCGGCGGACGTGGTCACGGCGAGCCGGTCCGCCTGATGGTCGACCTCGAGGAGAACCACGATTTCGTGGAGATCTTCGTGCACGAGCCCGGCCGCAAGCTGCTGGTATGCTCGACCGGCGGCTACGGTTTCGTGGTCCCGGAGGACGAGGTGGTGGCCTCCACGCGCAAGGGCAAGCAGATCCTGAACCTGTCAGAGCCCGACGAGGCCAAGGTCTGCGTACCTGTGACTGGCGACAGCGTCGCCATCGTCGGCGACAACCGCAAGATGCTGGTGTTTCCGCTCGACGAGGTCAACGAGATGACACGCGGCAAGGGCGTCATCCTGCAGCGGGTCAAGGACGGCGCGATCTCCGATGCGCGCGTTTTCGTCAAGAAGGAAGGGCTGACCTGGCTCGACAGCGCGGGGCGTACGTTCACCCTCAACTGGAGCGACCTCAAGGAGTGGGTCGGTCCCCGCGCCGGAGCGGGCAAGACGGTGCCCAAGGGCTTCCCGCGCTCCAACAGCTTCGGGCCGGCATTCTGAGGCCTCGAAGCCTCGCGCGGGGAAAGTAATCCCCGCGCTTTCGCGCTCACTTACACTCGGGCAGATAGAACCCGAGCCGAGGTGAGCGACGAGCCAGATGTCCGAGACCCCCAACCTCAAGCTGCCGTATCTTGCTGCTGCGCAATCGCAGAAGCACGTGACCCACAACGAGGCCCTGCGCGCGCTCGACGCCGTGGTGCACCTCGCCGTTCTCGATCGCGACGCCAGCGCCCCGCCCCCCTCGCCCGCCGAAGGTGACCGCTACATCGTCGGCCCGTCCCCGAGCGGCGCATGGACCGGCCATGCTGGCAAGATCGCGGCCTGGCAGGACGGCGCCTGGATGACTTATCCGGCCGCCGAGGGCTGGCTCGCCTGGATCGCAGACGAGGCGACGCTCACCGTCTTCGACGGCAGCGGCTGGGGCCTCGTTCCCGGTGGCGGTGGCGGTGGCGGCGGCGCCAACCTTACGGTCGCCAATCGCACCGCGGAAAATCTCGACGTTGCCAGCGACTCCGGCGCCGACGCCACGCTTCCGGCCGCGACCGAGGCTCTGGCTGGACTATTGACCGCGGCCGACAAGTCCAAGCTCGACGGCATCGCGGCCGGTGCCGACGTGACGCCGGATGCCCTGCAGTCGCGCACGATGGTCGGCATCAACGCCACCGCCGACGCCACCAACCGGCTGGTGGTGGCCTCCGAGGCGAGCCTGTTCAACCACGACGGCGACGGCCACCAGGTCAAGGTCAACAAGGCGGCGGCCGGCGACACCGCGAGCTTCCTGTTCCAGACCGCCTTCTCCGGCCGCGCCGAGATCGGCACCACCGGCGACGACGACTTCCACTTCAAGGTCTCGGCCGACGGCTCGACCTGGAACGAGGCGATCGTCATCACCCGCTCGACCGGCGCCGTCAGCTTCCCCAACACCACGCTCGGCGGCGGCGGCGGCAGCGGCGAGGCCAACACCGCGAGCAACGTCGGCGCCGCCGGCGTCGGTGTGTTCAAGTCCAAGTCGGGCGTCGACCTGCAGTTCCGCAAGCTCAACGCCGGCTCGGGCAAGATCACCGTCACCCTCGACGGCGCCGACGACGAGGTCGACATCGACCTCGGCAGCGTCGCCATCGCCGACATCACCGGCCTGCAGACCGCGCTCGACGCCAAGGCCTCGAGCGCCAGCGTGACGGCGGCGGTGGCGGCCGAGGCGACGGCGCGCGGCACCGCCATCACGGCGGCAGTGGCGGCCGAGGCGACCGCCCGCGACGGCGCCATCACGACGGCGGTGGCGGCCGAGGCGACTGCCCGCGACAGCGCCATCACGGCGGCGGTGGCGGCCGAGGCCACCGCCCGCGACAGCGCCGTCACGACGGCGGTGGCGGCCG
>CAMDBL010000069.1 GCA_945889015.1 Devosia equisanguinis | reverse complement strand
CGCCGCTACATAGAGGGCAACGCCGCGCCGCGAACGGTCATGCGGCGACCCACAACGCCAGCACGGAGCATCGGCCCATGGATATGTCGGGCGAGCAGAAAATCGCAGCACCGCGGCAGGCGGTCTGGGAGGCCTTGAACGACCCGGAGGTGCTGAAGGCCTGCATTCCCGGCTGCCAGAGCCTCGAGAAGACGTCCGACAACGAGATGAAGGCGTCGGTGACGCTGGCCGTCGGCCCGGTCAAGGCGACGTTCGGCGGCAACGTCACGTTGTCGGAGATGGACCCGCCCAACTCCTACGTGATCTCGGGCCAGGGCTCCGGCGGCGTCGCCGGCTTCGCCAAGGGCAATGCCAAGGTCACGCTCGCCGACGACGGCGACGGCACGCTGATGACGTATGTCGTCAAAGCCGACGTCGGCGGCAAGCTCGCCCAGCTCGGCGGCCGGCTGATCGACGCCACCGCCAAGAAGCTCGCCGGCGAGTTCTTCGCCAAGTTCGGCGCCATCGTCGGGCCGCCGCCAGAGGCCGACGCCGCGGCCGCCGCCGATGCCAAGGCCAAGGGCGGCTGGTGGAAGAGCTGGCTCGGCAAAAAGCAAGGCAGCGCCTGACGCGGATTCGCGGTCCGCGCGGTTGAACGACGTACACTGTTGCCAACAGCCCGAAACGCCGCTTATGGCGCTCGCGGCGCACACCGGCTAAAGATTGCATCCGCAATCCGCCAAAGGGAAAGCCGGCCTCGTGCGCGTGCTCGCCTTCGACACCTGCCTCAATGCCTGCTCCGCCGCCGTCGCCGAGACCAGCGGCACGGTCGTGGCGGCGCGCTGCGAAGCGATGCGCGTCGGTCATGCCGAGCGGCTGCTGCCGATGATCGACGAGGTCCTGGCCGGGGCCGGATGCACACTGGCGGATATCGAGGCGATCGCCGTCACGGTCGGGCCGGGCACGTTCACCGGCATCCGCGTCGGCATCGCCGCCGCGCGCGGATTTGCGCTCGCGGCCGACCTCCCGGTGCTGGGCACGACCAGCCTCGCCCTGCTCGCCGCCACCGCCCGCGCGGGCCTCGCCGCCACCGATCGCTCCCGCCCCGTCGCCGCCTGCCACGACGCCCGCAAGGGCGAAGTGCTGGTGGAGATCATCGAGCGATTCAGAGGGGATGCTAGCCTCCCCCCTGCCCCCTCCCCGCAAGAGGGAGGTGAGCTCGTCCGGCGAGTTCGACTGCTCACTCCCGAAGCCACCGCCGCGCTCATCGCGAGCAGCGCCCCGGATGCCCTGCTCGTCGGCTCGGGCGCCGCGCTCGTGTCCGACGCCGCCCGCGCGCGCGGCGTGACGCTCACGGTCGTCGCTCCTGGCCTCGAGCCGGACGCGCGCCACCTCGCCTGCCTGCCCTTGCTGCCGCTGGAGCCGCCGACGCCGCTCTATCCGCGCCCCCCCGACGCCAAGCCCCCTGCCGATCCCGCGCTAACGAGGACGCCATGACCGCCAACCGGCCGCCGCCGTTCGACACCAAGCAAGTCAGCCTGCTCTGGGCTGGCCCCGAGCGCGCCGCCGAGATCGCGGGCATGCACGCCCGCATGTTCGAGGAGGCGTGGGACCACATCGCCGTCATCAAGATGCTGGAGCATCCCGCCTCCACCGGCTTTGTCTGCCAGATCGGCATCCCGAAGATCACGGTCGGCTTCATCATGGGGCAGGTGATGGCCGACGAAGCCGAGATATTGTCCATCGGCGTCGCACCGGAGTTGCAGCGGCGCGGGCTCGGCGCGCTGCTCGTCGGCGGGTTCACGCGCGCGGCCAAGCGCGCCGAGGCAAAGCGCGTGTTCCTGGACGTCGCCGCCGACAATGCCGCCGGCCTCGCCCTCTACACCAAGCTCGGCTTCACCGAGCAGAGCCGCCGCAAGGCCTACTATCCACGCAAGGGCGCCGAGCCGGTCGACGCGATCGTGATGAGCGTGCCGGTGTGAGGTCGATCCTCACCCGGACGCGTCGAGGTTGCTGGCATCCCGTCCCGCCCGCGGCCGATAGACGGGCATCGACCAGCCGAAGCCGATGGCGAAGCCGCGCACTGCCAGCACCGTCAGAAATCCCGCCGCCGCTGCCAGCGTGCGATCGATGCCGAGCGAGCCCGCCGCGACATAGACCACGGCTCCGACCACGGATGCCGTGACATAGATCTCGCGGCGCAGGATGATCGAGGGCTCGTGTCCCAGAATGTCGCGGATGATGCCGCCGACCGAGCCGGTGATCACGCCCATCACCACCGCCACCACCGGGCCGGCGCCGGCGTCTATGCCCTTCGCCGTACCGGCCACCGTCACCAGTGCCAGGCCCAGCGCGTCGAGCCACAGGATCAGGCGGTAGCGGTACTCGACCAGATGCGCGGTGAAATGCACCGCGACCGAGGCCACGAGACAGGCGATCACCGGCGAGGCGTCCCGCACCCAGAAAACCGGCACGCCCAGCAACAGGTCGCGCACCGTGCCGCCGCCGACCCCGGTGACGACGCCGAGCCACATGAAGCCGACGACGTCCATCTGCTTGCGCGAGGCGACCAGCGCGCCCGTGATCGCGAACACCACGGCAGCCGCGAGATCCACCGCCGTCATCATCGACGTGAACGTCGTCGTCAGCGTCGTCAGCGTCCCGCCCGGCATCACATCCTCCCCTAGCTGCGCATATCAGCCATGTTTACGCCCTGGCCCCTCTCTCCTATAAGGCGGACAACCGAAACCGTGCGAATCTCAGCATGCCCGCAGGCAACATGATCGAGCCGAGCCGCATCGAGCGTCTGTGCGCCGAGCATAGCCTGCGCATGACCGGGCAGCGGCGCACCATTGCGCGCGTGCTGTCGGACGCCCACGATCACCCCAGCGTCGAGGAGGTGCACCGGCGCGCGCACGGCATCGACGAGCGCATCTCGCTCTCTACCGTGTATCGCACGCTGAGACTGTTCGAGACCAAGGGCATCCTCGAGCGCAACGAGTTCCGCGGCGGGCGCGGCCGCTGGGAGGAGGCGGCGGGCGAGCACCATGATCACCTGATCGACATCACCACGGGCAAGGTGATCGAGTTCCGCAGCGAGGAGATCGAGAAGCTGCAGGAGCGCATCGCGCGCGAACTCGGCTTCAAGCTCGCGGGTCACAAGCTGGAGCTCTACGGCGAGCCGATCCGCCGTCCGCGCAAGGGATAGCGCTTGTGGGCACACTCCGCGGCGCGAGCGTACTGACCGGCTTCATGGCGCTGACCGTGCCGCTGATGCCGGTGCAGGCGCTTTTGCTGCGCACGCACGCGGGCGCGGCCCGGCGCTTCCCGCACTGGTATCACCGCCAAGTCTGCCGTCTCGTCGGCCTCAGGCTCCATGTCGAAGGCGCGATCGCCCAGGGCAAGCCGGTGCTGGTCGTCGCCAACCACACCTCCTGGCTCGACATTCCCGTGCTGTCGGCGGTGGCCCCGTTGTCGTTCGTGGCGAAATCCGAGGTCGGCTCCTGGCCGTTCGTCGCCGCACTCGCTCGTCTGCAGCGCACCGTGTTCGTCGACCGCAAGCGCCGCTCAAGCGTCGGCGAGACCGCGAGCGAGATCATGACCCGGCTCGCCAGCGGCGACACCGTGGTGCTGTTCGCAGAGGGCACCTCCAGCGACGGCAACCGCGTGCTGCCGTTCAAGACCTCGCTGTTCGGCGCGGTCAAGCCCGGCGGCAAGGCCGAGACCGTCGCACCCGACGCCGTCGTCCAGACGCTGTCGATCGTCTACACCCGCCTGCGCGGCATCCCCCTCGGCCGCGCCGACCGCCCGCTGATCGGCTGGTACGGCGACATGGAGATGGTTGGCCACGCCTGGACGCTGTTGAAGGCCGGTCCGATCGACGTCCATATCTCGATCGGTCCGCCGATGCCGCTCGAGGGCTTCGCCGACCGCAAGGCCCTCGCCCGGCACAGCGAAGAGGCAGTGCGGCGCGGGGTCGTCGGCATCCTTCGCCAAGGCGCCCATCCGCCCGCGTCCTGTTAACTTTGTCGGCAACCATGTCGCAGCATCGCACGAGAGCTTGTGGAGTTGCCGCAAGATGCGTCATAATATTGCAATGCAGCGATAACCTTGTGCATCGCATCACAGATGGACGAGGGCGTCGTTAACCTGCTGGCCGAGAATCCCCTATAGGGATGACCGGGCATGCACTAAGAACGGGCGCCGAATCGTCAGGCGCAAGACGATCGACGTTGACCTGATCGGGTTCGCTTAGGCGGGTGGAGAGACCAGAATGCCGGGGGCAAAGCGGGTCTATCTCAAGACGTTCGGCTGCCAGATGAACGTCTACGACTCCGAGCGGATGGCCGACCAGCTGTCGGCCGTCGGCTACAGCGAGACCGACGACATCGAGTCCGCCGATCTCGTCATCCTCAACACCTGCCACATCCGCGAGAAAGCCGCCGAGAAGGTCTATTCCGACCTCGGCCGCATCCGCCAGGTGAAATCCGAGCGCGCGCTCGCCGGCCGCGACACCGTGGTCGCCGTCACCGGCTGCGTGGCGCAGGCCGAGGGCAACGAGATCGTGCGCCGGGCACCGGTGGTCGACCTCGTCATCGGCCCGCAGAGCTATCATCGCCTGCCCGATCTCATCGCCAAGGCCAAGGCCGAGGGCCGTCAGCAGGTCGACATCGAATTTCCCGAGGAGGACAAGTTCGCCCACCTCGCCGAGCGCCGCGTCACGCCCAATGCCTCGGCCGCCGCGTTCCTCACCGTGCAGGAGGGCTGCGACAAATTCTGTACGTTCTGCGTGGTGCCCTACACGCGAGGCATGGAATCCTCGCGCTCGATCGCCGATCTGGAGAAGGAGACCCGCCGGCTGGTCGCGCGCGGCGTGCGCGAGATCACGTTGCTTGGCCAGAACGTCAACGGCTATCACGGCACCGGCCCCGACGGCGCGCCGTGGTCGCTCGCCCGCCTGATCCGCCACCTCGCCGGCATCGAGGGCGTCGAGCGGCTGCGCTACATGACCAGCCACCCGCGCGACATGAGCGACGACCTGATCGCCGCCCATCGCGACGAGGCCAAGCTGATGCCGTACCTGCACCTGCCGTTCCAGGCGGGCTCGGATCGCATCCTCGCCGCCATGAACCGGAAGCACACCGCCGCCGATTATCTGGCGCTGATCGGCCGCATCCGGGCAGCGCGCCCCGACATCGCGCTGTCCACCGACATCATCGTCGGCTTCCCCGGCGAGACCGAGGCCGAGTTCCAGCAGACGCTCGATCTCGTCGCCCGCATCGGCTTTGCCCAAGCCTACTCGTTCAAGTACAGCCCCCGCCCGGGCACGCCCGCCGCGACCATGGGCGACCAGGTGCCGGACGGGGTTCGCGCCGACCGTCTGCAGCGCCTGCAGCGCCTGCTCGAGCGCCAGCAGACGTCGTTCAACGCCAGTTGCGTCGGCCGCGTGTTCCCGGTGCTGTTCGAGCGTCCCGGCCGCCGCGTCGGCCAGCTGATCGGCCGCTCGCCCTACCTGCAGTCGGTGCATGCCGAGGCCGACCCGGCCCTGCTCGGCCGCATCATGCCTGTGGAAATCTCCGGCGCCGGACCCAACAGCCTCTCCGGTGTCATCCGTGCAGCATGAGAATCGCCTCACCTTGAGCCCAGTCGCGTGAGATCGTGCGTGTGCCGAGGCCGGGCTCTGCAACGCATGGCAGGGCTGGGCTGGGCGAGGGCCGGCGATATGTTAGTATCGGTCCTCGAGAAGACCGGGATTTTCCCGAACTCTCTCCAGGAGGCGACGATTTGACGGCTTTTCGTGGGCCCAGCACCAATGGGCAGGGCAGAGCGCCCAAGACGCCGGCAGCCAAGAAGCGGCTCGTGGTGCCCTTCGAGGACAACCGGCACCTGACCCGCCTGCTCGGCGAGTACGACGCGCATCTGGCCCTGATCGAGGACCGGCTCGGTATCGATGCCCACGCCCACGGCAACGTCGTCATTCTGACCGGCTCGGAAGCCGCCTGCGACATCGCCCGCAACGTGCTGGAGCAGCTCTATGCGCGCATCGCCAAGGGCGACGACATCGGCCCCGGCGATTTCGACGGCCTGATCCGCCACGCCCGCCATGAAACGCCCTCCAACGACGGCCAGGCCCAGATCGCCACGCGTCGCCGCGTGATCAAGGCGCGCACGCCGATGCAGAGCGCCTACATGCGGGCGCTGGATAAAGTCGACCTGGTGTTCGGCATCGGCCCGGCCGGCACCGGCAAGACTTACATCGCCGTCGCCTTCGCTGCCCATTGCCTGGAGCGGGGCATCGTCGAGCGCATCATCCTCTCGCGCCCTGCGGTCGAGGCCGGAGAGCGCCTGGGCTTCCTGCCCGGCGACATGCGCGAGAAGGTCGACCCCTACCTGCGCCCGCTGTACGACGCGCTCTACGACGTGCTGCCGCCCGAAAAGGTGGAGCGTGACCTCGAGACCGGCATCATCGAGATCGCTCCGCTGGCGTTCATGCGTGGACGCACACTCGCCAACGCCGTCGTAATCCTCGACGAGGCGCAGAACACCACCAGCATGCAGATGAAGATGTTCCTGACCCGATTGGGCGAGAACTCCAAGATGGTGGTCACCGGCGACCCGACCCAGATCGACCTGCCGCCGGGCCAGCGCTCGGGGCTCGAGGAGGCGGTGAGCCTGCTCGCCGGCGTGCCCGACATCGAGGCGATCCGGTTCACCAAGACCGACATCGTCCGCCGCGACCTCGTCGCCAAGATCGTCGAGGCCTACGACGGGGCTGGAACCGGCCCGAGGGCATCGACGGAATGAGCCCTGCGACGACCAGGAGCCGGCGGCGGCCAAGCCCCGCCCCGGCTCGCGCGTTGACGCTCGACATCGTGCACGAGGCCGGCGACTGGAACGCCATCGTCGGCCTGGAGGCGGCCATCGAGACGGCGGCAGCGGCGCTGGCGAAGCTTCCGCAGCTCTCCGGCCTTCCAGCGGCCGGCGGCGCCGCCTGCATCCTGCTGAACGATGACGCCGGGGTCCGCGCCCTGAATGCCACCTGGCGTAAAAAAGACAAGCCGACCAACGTTCTGTCGTTCCCAGCCGCGGCGCCGCCACCGGGCGCCGATCCGGGTGGCGACGCAGTTTTCCTCGGGGACATCGTGTTGGCGGCGGAGACGCTGGCGCGCGAGGCGGCCGACGAGGACGTCCCCTTGACCCACCACCTCCAGCATCTCGTCATCCACGGCCTGCTTCACCTGATGGGCCATGATCACGAGACCGAGGCGGAGGCCGAGACGATGGAGGCGCTGGAGATCGCGGCACTTGCTGCAATCGGCGTCGCCAACCCCTATGATGATCGCGAGCTCGCGCCGGACGATGGTCATTGACCGGCCCATAGAGCGAGCGAGGGAGCCACTTTCGACGCCATGAGCACCGACCAGACGCAAACGAAAGCCGAGGCGATCGCGGCGGCCGACGAGCCGCGAAGTAACGTACAGTCGCAAGGCTGGCTCGCCGCACTGAGGGCGCGGCTCGGCCTGCAGGGTCCACCGACGCTGCGCGACACACTCGAGTACGCGCTGAAGGAGGAGGCCAGGACCGCCGCCGCGTTCTCGGTCGAGGAGCGCGGCATGCTCTTGCGGCTGCTCCGGTTCGGGGCCTTGCGCGTGGTCGACATCATGGTGCCGCGCGCCGACATCATCGCCGCCGACGAGGCCGAGCCGATCGCCGACGTGCTGCGCACGTTCATGGAGGCCGGCGTCTCGCGCATTCCGCTCTATCACGACACGCTCGACGATCCGCGCGGCATGATCCACATCAAGGACGTGCTCGCCTGGTTGATGGCCGAGGCGCAGGGCAAGCCGGGCGCCGAGGCCCGCGCGGAGCCCGCCGGCAAGGTCAGCCCCGCCCAACGCCTGAACGAGGTCCGCAGCCGGCTCGGCGAGCCGACCGGCGAGATCGACCTGTCGCGCTTCGATCTCACCCGCCCCGTGATGTCGACCAAGTTGCGCCGCCCCGTGCTGTTCGTGCCGCCGTCGATGCCGGCGATGAACTTGCTGCTGCGCATGCAATCTACGCGCATCCACATGGCGCTCGTCGTCGACGAGTACGGCGGCACCGACGGGCTCGTCACCATCGAGGATCTGGTCGAGCAGATCGTCGGCGACATCGAGGACGAGCACGACGAGGCCGAGGATCAGCACATCTTCGTCGATCCCAAGCACGGGCTGGTGGCGCTCGCCCGGGTGCCGATCGACGAGCTCGAGGCGCATCTGGGCGTATCGCTGCTGAAACCCGGCGAGGAGGAGGACATCGACACGCTCGGCGGCTTGATCTCGTCGATGCTCGGACGCGTGCCCGCGCGCGGCGAGTTGATCCGCCATGCGAGCGGCGTCGAGTTCGAGGTGCTGGATGCCGATCCGCGCCGCGTCAACAAGCTCAAGGTCCATCGCCCGCTGGCGCCCACGGATACGCCGGCAGCGAGCCCGGGAAGCACCTCGTGACCTCCCGGCCGCGCCCGGCGACTGCATGGAGCTGCGGGGAAGCCGAGGCCTTGCTGGCAGCCGAAGCGGACGCCGGCCGGGAGCGGTGGCCCGAGCGGCTGCGCCGCTCCATCGCCCACGCTCACGGTTGGCGGCGTGGGCTGGCGGCCTTTCTCGCTGGGGCGCTCTCGGTGCTGGCCATGGCGCCGTTCTTCGCCTCGCCGATCCTGCTTCTGACCTTGCCGGTGCTCGTCTGGCTGATCGACGGGGCCGGCCCCTATCCCCGTCCCGTGTCGCTGCCGGGCCTCGGGCTGACGCGCCAGGCCTGGCGTGCGGGCGTCGTCGGGTGGTGGTTCGGCTTCGGCTATTTTCTCTTCGGCCTCTACTGGATCGGCGAGGCGTTCCTGGTCGAGGCCGAGACCTTCGCCTGGATGCTGCCGTTCGCCGTCACCCTGCTGCCGGCGGGCCTCGCGCTGTTCTTCGGGCTCGCCACCTTCCTCGCCCGCCTCGCCTGGTCGGGCGGCCTGGCCCGCATCCTGATCCTCGCCGTCTCGCTGGCGCTGGCGGAATGGCTGCGCGGGCACATCCTGACCGGCTTTCCCTGGAATACGCTCGGCTATGCGCTGACCTATCCGCTGCCGCTGATGCAGACGGCGGGCGTGCTCGGCATCTACGGCCTGACGCTGTGCACGGTTCTAATCTTCGCGGCGCCCTTGGCGTTGTGGGCGGAGGCCGGCCATCGCCCCCGCGTGCCCGCGCTCGCGATCGCGCTCGCCTCGGCGCTGGTGCCGCTGCTGGTGCTCGCTGGTGGCGGCATCTACATTCTCAAGCGGCAGCCGATCTCGGTCGACGACAGCGTGCGCATCCGCATCGTGCAGGCCAGCATCGCCCAGCGCGAAAAATGGCTGCCGGAGAAGCAGGGCCAGAACTTCGAGCGCCAGCTCGACCTGTCGCGGCGCAATCCCGACGGTGTGCAGGACGACCTCGACGGCATCACGCATGTGATCTGGCCGGAAGCGGCGATGCCGTTCCGTCCGCTCGATCACCCCGAGGCGCTGGTGGCGATCGGCAAGCTGCTGCCATCGCGCACCCTCCTCGTCAGCGGGGCCATCCGCGTGCAGCAGCCGCGCCCTGGCAGCGATGCGCCGCGTCAGGCCTACAACAGCCTGATGGTGTTCTCCGCGCCCCGCGGCGGCCTCGCCGCGCCGATCTACGACAAGATCCATCTCGCGCCCTTCGGTGAGTACCTGCCGATGCAGGCCGTTCTGGAAAGCATCGGCCTGCAGCAACTCACCCGACTGCGCGGCGGCTTCTCGTCGGGCGTGACGCCGCGCCCGCTGCTGGCGATCCCCGGCCTGCCACGGGCCGGCGTGCTGATCTGCTACGAGGCGATCTTCCCGACCGAGGTGGTGCAGGGCGCCGAGCGGCCCGGGTTGCTCATCAACGTCACCAACGACGGCTGGTTCGGCGACAGCATCGGCCCCCACCAGCACTTTCATCAGGCCCGCGTTCGAGCGGTCGAGCAGGGGCTGCCGCTGATCCGCTCGGCCAACAACGGCATCTCCGCGGTGATCGACGCGCAAGGACGGCTGCTACAAAAGTTGGACCTCAACCGCCGCGGCGTCATCGACAGCGGTTTGCCGCGGATCGGCCCGCCCCCCCTCTATGCGCGCTACGGGGAGGGGCTGTTCGCCGGGCTCGTCCTGATGTTCCTGGCGTGGGCGGCGACATTGCGCATCCGTGAGCGCGACGGCTGACGCGGGAAAGTCGACCGTACGTCCTATGCTCTTGGGCGCTGCAACCAGTGCGCATAGGTCGCACCCGGACACGCGGTTGACGTGTATGCAACGTGCCAATAGGAATATCCCAACAGAAGTGATGATGGGTCGGAAACTTTTCGATGGCTAGAGAGAACGGTATCGGCGAGGCCGATGGTGAGGAGCGCAATGCGCGCCGCCCCAATCCGATCGATATTCATGTCGGCACAAGGGTGCGCCTGCGCCGCATGATCCTCGGCATGAGCCAGGAAAAGCTCGGCGAGAGCCTCGGGCTGACGTTCCAGCAGGTGCAAAAGTACGAGAAGGGCGTCAACCGCATCGGCGCGAGCAGGCTGTTCGACCTGGCCCACGTGCTCGGCGTACCCGTGCAGTTCTTTTACGAGGAAGCCCCCAACAGTACGTCTGTCTCGTCGATGGCGGCGGGCATGGCCGAGCGGCCCGCCGAAAGCTACGTTTCGGAGTTCCTGGGAAGCCGCGACGGCCTGGAGCTGAACAAAGCCTTCTCCCGGATCGCCGATCCGAAGATCAGGCGTTCGATCGTCGAGCTCGTTCGTTCGATCTCCGGCGAGGACGCCGACAAGCCGAGCCCTTGACCCCCCACTGAAACACTGCCAGAAACCGGCGAAATTTCGCGGAACTTCTGTCCAGCAATGGGGGCCCACGTGGCGCGCAAGTCCTACCTGTTCACCAGCGAGTCGGTATCCGAGGGCCACCCCGACAAGGTCGCCGACCAGATCTCGGACGCGATCCTGGACGCGTTCCTCGAAAACGACATCAAGCTCGGGCTCGCCGACAAGAGTGCGGTCAACACGCGACTCGGCTGCGAGACGCTGGTCACCACGGACAAGGTCGTCATCGCCGGAGAGGGCCGCGGACAGGCGCCGCTGTTCAAGCTGTTCGACAGCCACCAGTTCGCCGGCCACAAGGAAGCGCGCATCAATCGCGAGCTGATCAGCCAGATCGCCCGCGGCGTGATCAAGGACATCGGCTACGATCAGGTCGGCTTCTCCTTCCACGGCGCCGACGTCGAGGTGCTGCTGCACGGTCAGTCTCCCGACATCGCCATGGGCGTCGACGAGAAGCAGGGCGAGGAGGGTGCCGGCGACCAGGGCATGATGTTCGGCTACGCCTGCACCGACAGCGAGGCGTACGAGAAGGGCACGTTCATGCCCGCGCCGATCTTCTTCTCGCACAAGATCCTGAAGGTGCTGTCTGATCAGCGCCGCTCCGGCAAGCTCGGCGATCTGCTGCCCGACGCCAAGAGCCAGGTCACCATCCGCTACGAGGACGGCAAGGCCGTAGGCGCCGCCAAGGTCGTCGTCTCCACCCAGCACGCAAAGTCGAACGGCAAGGGCACCGACTACACGCCCGAGATGGTGCGCGACATGATCGGCGACGCCGTCGCCTCGGCCCTGCCCAAGGGCTGGATGCCCAAGTCGGGCTCCGACTTCCTCGTCAACCCGACCGGCAACTTCGTCGTCGGCGGCCCAGACGGCGACTGCGGCCTCACCGGCCGCAAGATCATCGTCGACACCTACGGCGGCTATGCGCCCCATGGTGGCGGCGCCTTCTCCGGCAAGGACCCGACCAAGGTCGACCGCTCCGCCGCCTACGCCGCGCGCTACCTCGCCAAGAACGTGGTCGCCGCCGGCCTCGCCGAGCGCTGCATGATCCAGGTCGCCTACGCCATCGGCCGTCCCGAGCCGATGTCGCTGCTGGTCGACACGCAGGGCACTGGCACCGGCGGCAAGGATCTCGACGCCCGTCTCGAGGAGATTCTGGCCGAGCTGTTCCCGATGCGGCCGACCAACATCCGCCGCAAGCTCGAGCTGAACAAGCCGATCTACAAGCGGACTGCGGCCTACGGCCACTTCGGCCGCGCGCCTGAGAAGGACGGCGGCTTCTCCTGGGAGAAGACCGACCTCGCCGCCGAGATCAAGAAGCGTGTCGGCTGAGCCGCACGGTGCGGCCGTAGACGCCGCCTCGCCCGCCGGTTAGATAGTCCTGCACAAGCGACGGGATGAGCAACAAGAGCTCGTCCCGTCTTTGTATCTAGACCACCGTTCCACAAACAGTATCGGGGATGGAAGCATGTTCTCTCACGTGATGGTCGGCGCCAACGACATCGAGGCGTCGAAGAAATTCTATGATGCGGTGCTCGCCACCCTCGGCGTCCCCGCCGGCACCACCGATCCCAAAGGCCGCGTCTTCTGGCGCACGCCCGCCGGCGCGTTCGGCATCTCCAAGCCGATCGACGGCGCCCCCGCCTGCCACGCCAACGGCGGCACCATCGGCTTCAAGTGCGAGTCGACGGCGATGGTCGATGCCTGGCACGCGGCCGGCGTCGCCGCCGGCGGCAAGCCCATCGAGGATCCTCCGGGCTACCGGCAGGGCGCGGCCGGCAAGGTCTACCTCGCCTACCTGCGCGACCCCGCCGGCAACAAGATCTGCGCGCTGCATCGCTGAGACGGGTCGTGGCAAAACAGGATTCGAATTCGTCCAGAAGATAATCGACACCGGCCGCCAAGTCGGCCGGTGTCGAACCTGCCGTGTTTTTCATTGACCGGTCGGCTCCCAGCTCAAGCAGCACTCTCACGCCCAGAAACTGACAGTTGTATACGGCAGCATGCGGCGGCGTGTTCTCCCTCAAGTCTGCAGCGTTGATGTCGGCTCCGGCGTCGACCAAGATCCTTATGCCATTCCGGTCGCCCATCGCCGCCATGTAATGCAACGGTGTCTCGCCGGTGATGGCGTTTCGCGCGTGCAGATCCACCCTCTCTCCGTCAGGGACGCGCGCGAACAGCCGGAAATCACGCAGGACTTCTTGCAGCGTTAGCACCAGCAACCTCCACCGCTATGCATCCTGGCGGCTCACATCCGACCAATAGCCGCACCACTCAGCCTGTGCTAACTTGTCACCATGAATGCGCCCTTGCCTTCCGAACTCAAGCTAGAGCAGTTGTCCGTCGCCGAACGGCTCGAACTGCTCGAAGCCGTGTGGGCTTCGCTCGACCACGTGGCCGACGTCGATCTACCTCTTTCAGAGGCCCAAAAGGCAGAAATCGACGCTCGGATCGATGCCCTGGAGAGCGGAGCATCGGTTGGCACTCCATGGGTCGAGGCCAGAGCCCGGATTCTGCGCCGCCCGTGAGGAACATTGTCCTTCAACCCGAAGCGGAGCGCGACCTTCGAGCATCTTTCGTCTGGTACGAAGAACGCCAGGAAGGTTTGGGCAAGCAATTCCTCGAAGAGGTGGATCGAGTATTCTCGACGATAAGCGAACGGCCTGAGCTGTTCAGTCCATCCCATCGAGCCACCCGCCGTGCAAGATTGAGACGGTTTCCCTACTCGGTGATCTATAGGCATTCGGAGACCACGCTCATCGTGGTTGGAGTGCTGCATCATAGTCTCGATCCGAAAGTTGCCGCAGCACGCATCCAAGATTCCGACAAGACATGACCAAACCCGCACCAAACGAGGACGGCCGGGATCTGCGCTCCTTCGGCCGGCGCCGCGGGCGCAAGATCAGCGCGCGTCAGCAAGCGCTGATGGACGAGGTGCTACCGCGTCTCGCGATCGATCCGGCCATATCGCCGCCGGAGCCCCTCGCACGATTGTTCGGAAACGAAGCGACAATCGACGACGTCTGGCTCGAGATCGGGTTCGGCGGCGCGGAGCACCTGATCTGGCAGGCCGAGCACAATCCACACGTCGGCATCATCGGTTGCGAGCCGTTCGAGGAGGGCGTCGTCAAGGCGCTGACCGCGATCGAGGAACAGCAACTCGCCAACGTCCGGATCTACGCCGACGATGCGCGCACGATCCTGCGCTGGCTGCCGCCCGCATCCATCGCCCGCGCGTTCGTGCTGTTTCCCGATCCCTGGCCGAAGCGCAAGCACGCCAAGCGCCGGCTGATCAATCCAGCGACCGTCGATCTGCTCGCGCGCGTGATCAGGCCCGGCGGGGAACTACGCATCGGCACCGATATCGGCGACTACGTCCGCACGCTGCTGATCGCGCTCGCGGGCCATCCCGCGTTCACATGGCAGGCAACATGTCCAGACGACTGGCGCATCCGCCCGGCGGACTGGCCACAGACCCGCTATGAACAGAAAGCGTTGCGCGAAGGACGCCGTGGATATTTTTTCCGCTTCATCCGCCGCCGCGATTAATCTTTCGGTCATGGCTGTCAAAATTTGATCAGATTCCCCTTGCGCGCCGTTACGTCATCACATACAGTTGACTTGCTCATGATCATCTCAACTTTGAGTGGGCCCTCCGGGGTCCGCTCTTTTTGTTTTTGAGTGTAGCGATGGGCCGATCGGCGCGTCAGGATAGATCACACGACATGACAGAGCCTCCCGTGGCGGAGCCTTCCGCAAGTCCGTCGTCACCGGGCGGCACGGCACCGACGGTGCGTTTCGCCCGCGAGACCGGCAGAGCTGCGGAGCTCGCCGATATGATAGAGCCGGTGCTCGAGGACCTGGGCTTCCGCCTGGTGCGCGTGCACATTACCGGTGGCCCGTCTGCGACCCTGCAGATCATGGCCGAGCGGCCCGACGGCACCATATCCATCGACGACTGCGAGACGATATCCAAACAGCTTTCGCCGGTGCTCGACGTCGCCGATGCGTTACCCGGCACCTACCGGCTCGAGGTATCCTCGCCCGGCATCGACCGGCCGCTGGTCCGTCCCTCCGACTTCGAGGCGTGGGCCGGGCAGGTGGTCAAGATCGAGTTGAAGGAGCTGGTCGACGGCCGCCGTCGCTTTCGCGGCACGATCGAGGGCTACGAGGAGGGCGAGGCCCGCATCGAGATCGAGATCGAAGGCCAAGGTGAAGCCGTGATCGGGTTGCCGATCGGCCTCATCGCCGAGGCCAAGCTGGTGCTGACCGACGAGCTGATCCGCGAGTCGCTCAGGCGCGCCAAGAAAAAGGACAAGGGCGGGCTGGCGGATGGTTCCGTCGCGCCCGACGACATCGAGCACGAGTCGAAGGAGGACAAGTAGTCATGGCGATTGCCGGTATCAGCGCCAACAGGCTCGAGCTTCTGCAGATCGCCGACGCGGTCGCACGCGAGAAGACCATCGACCGCAAGATCGTGATCCAGGCGATGGAGGACGCGATCCAGAAGGCGGCGAAATCGCGCTACGGCGCGGAGAACGACATTCGCTGCGAGATTGACCCGCGCACCGGCGAGACCAAGCTCACGCGCGTGCTGACCGTGGTCGAGACGGTCGAGAACGAGAGCCAGCAGATCACGGTCGAGGACGCGCGCCGCAAGAACAAGGCCGCCAACGTCGGCGATCTCATCACCGAGACGCTGCCGCCGCTCGATTTCGGCCGCGTCGCCGCGCAAAACGCCAAGCAGGTGATCGTCCAGAAGGTGCGCGAGGCCGAGCGCGACCGCCAGTTCGCCGAGTACAAGGACCGTGTCGGCGAGATCATCAACGGCACCGTCAAGCGCGTCGAGTACGGCAACGTCATCGTCGACCTCGGCCGGGCCGAAGGCATCATCCGCCGCGACGAAATGATCCCGCGCGAGGCCGTGCGCTACGGCGACCGCATCCGCGCCTTCATCTACGACGTCCGCCGCGAGCAGCGCGGACCGCAGATTTTCCTGTCGCGCGCCAAGCCCGAGTTCATGGCGATGCTGTTCCGCGGCGAGGTGCCCGAGATCTACGACAACGTCGTCGAGATCAAGTCGGTCGCCCGCGATCCCGGCAGCCGCGCCAAGATCGCCGTCATCTCCAAGGACAGCTCCATCGACCCGGTCGGCGCGTGCGTCGGTATGCGCGGCGCGCGTGTGCAGGCGGTGGTCGCCGAGCTGCAGGGCGAGAAGATCGACATCATCCAGTGGAACCCGGATTCGGCCACCTTCATCGTCAATGCGCTGGCCCCGGCCGAGGTGTCCAAGGTCGTCCTTGACGAGGACACCAACCGGATCGAGGTGGTGGTGCCCGAGAGCCAGCTCTCGCTCGCCATCGGCCGCCGCGGCCAGAACGTGCGCCTCGCCTCCCAGCTCACCGGCTGGGACATCGACATCCTCACCGAGCAGGAAGAGTCCGAGCGTCGCCAGAAGGAGTTCTCCGAGCGCTCGACCATCCTGATGGAGGCCCTTGACGTCGACGAGGTGATCGCCCAGTTGCTGGTGACCGAAGGCTTTACCAGCGTCGAGGAGGTCGCGTTCGTCGATGTGAACGAGATCGCCCACATCGAGGGGTTCGACGAGGCGACCGCCAACGAGATCCAGACCCGCGCCCGCGAGTATCTCGACAAGATCGAGGCCGAGCGGGATGCCAAGCGCCGCGAACTCGGCGTCGCCGACGAGCTGGCGACGGTGCCGGGCGTCACCACAGCGATGATGGTCGCGTTCGGCGAAAACGGCATCAAGACGGTGGAGGATCTCGCCGATTGCGCCACCGACGACCTCACCGGCTGGGTCGAGCGCAAGCGCGAGAAGGATTCCGAGCCGGTCAAGCACAAGGGCGTGCTCGACGGCTTCGAGCTGACCCGCAAGGACACCGAGGACTTGATCATGAACGCGCGCGTCGTCGCCGGGTGGATCAAGCCCGAGGATCTGTTGCCGCCGGAGATCGCCGAGGGCGAGTTCGAAGCCGAGGCGGAAGAAGGCGAAGAGGCTCCCGCAGAGGCCGGCCCGGTGTAATGCACCGGGTAGACCGACGAGAGTGGCAGGCGCAGCGTGACGGCCCACCGGGCCGCAAACAGAGCGATCAGGGACGGGCAGGATTAGGTGCTGAACGGACGGCGGCAGGAGCGGAACGACGAGGCGGACGCGGAGGGATCTCTGCGGACCTGCATCGTCACGCGCCGCGAGCAGCCGCCCGAGGCGATGATCAGGTTTGTTCCCGCACCTGACGGCAGCGTCGTCCCCGATCTCGCACGCAAGCTCCCTGGTCGTGGTGCTTGGGTCACGGCCACACGGGACGCGGTCGCCGCTGCGGTCAAGTCGCGCGCCTTCGCCAAGAGCTTCAAGCGCGCGGTGGTCGCCGACGAGGGACTGCCCGATCTGGTCGAACGGCTGCTGGTGCGCCGGCTGATGGATGCGATCTCGCTCGCCAACAAGGCCGGCGACTTGTCGACGGGCTTCGGCAAGGTCGAGGGACTGCTCAACAGCGGCGAAGCCATCGCGCTGCTGCATGGCTTCGATGCCGCAGTCGACGGCCGCCAGAAGCTCGCCCGGAAATATACGGCGATATCAGACAGCCTCGAGCAGCCCGTGGTAATCGTGGACGTGCTGAAAATCGATGAATTGAGTTTGGCCATCGGCCGCGAAAATGTGGTACATGCTGCCCTCAGAGAGGGCGGAGCTGCCCGAAGAGTGGTCGCCGAGGCCGAGCGCGTGTTGCGCTACCGGTCAGGCACCGGCGTATCCTAGAGGCTGCTTTTGCCTCTGTTGAACAAGAGTTTGAGACGGAAACCGCATGAGCGAGACCAAGGACTCTTCCGATAAGTCGCTGCGCGGCGGCGCTGGCAGCGGTGCGCGCAAGCCGCTGAGCTTGGCGCGGACGGTCGAGTCCGGCCATGTCCGGCAGAATTTCAGCCATGGGCGGTCGAAGACCGTCGTGGTGGAGACGCGCAAGACCCGCAAGCTCGGGAGTGCGGCGCAGGAGTTCGAAGCTCCCGCACCCAGCGTGGCGCCGAAGGCCGAAGCCAAGCCGGCTGCGACGTCCGCGCCGGCGAGCGCGAAGGTCGAGACACGCCCCGCGCAGCCCGCCCGGGTGCTGTCGGCCGGCGAAATGGCCGCGCGCAATCAGGCCCTCGCCGCGGCCCGCCGCGAGTCGGAGGAGCGTGAACGGCTCGAGGCCGAGCAGCGCGAGATGCAGGCCCAGGCTGACGCCGATCAGATTTCTCTCGAAGCCGATCAGCCGGGCGCCGAGACGGCTGACACGCCGGCCGAAGAAGATGCTACGACCACGCCAGCCGCGGTCGAGCCGACGGCGACCGTCGAGCCCGCCGCCGCACAACCGGCTGCGGACGCGACGCCGGCAACCGACGCACCAGCGACGCCCGCCGAAGCTTCTGCCGCTCCCGCCATCACGCCGGCAGCGCAGGCGGCTGCCCCGGCAGCCAAGCCCGCCGCTGCATCCCCAGGCCCGAATATGACGCGCCCCGCTCCGGCGGCACGTCCGGCCGGTACGCCACCCGCTGGCGCCGCGCGCGGCACCGGAGCACCGGCTCGCGACGCACGTCCCACGCCCGGCGCGTCACGTCCGCTCGCCTCGGCCGGCCGGCCGCGTGAGATCGAGACCCGTCCGACGACGCTCGCTCGTCCGCTGGCCTCCGCTGGCCGTCCCCAGCAGATCATCATCGCCAAGCCCCGTCCGGCAGCGCCCACGGCGGCTCCCGCCACCGCCGAGAAGACGGCGACGACACCCGCGACCGCCGATCAGGCCACCAAGGCACGTCCCATCCGCGGCCCCGCAGTCGAAGTGACGGAGGACGAGGACAGCGCCCGCGGCGTCGTCAAGCGCGGAAACAAGATCGTCCCGGTGAAGCCGGTCAAGACGAGCGAGGAGCGCCGCGAGCGCATCAAGCTCACCATCAACAACGCCTTCGGAGAGCAGCAGCGCGAGCGCTCCCTGGCCTCCCTGAAGCGCAAGCGCGAGCGTGAGCGTCTTCGGGCCCTCGGCGTCCCGCAGACCCGCGAGAAGATCGTACGCGAGGTCATCATTCCTGAGGTCATCACGATCCAGGAACTCGCCAACCGCATGTCCGAGCGCGCCGTCGACGTCATCAAGATCCTGATGAAACAGGGCGCGATGCACAAGATCACGGACGTGATCGATGCCGACACCGCCGAGATTCTGGTTCAGGACTTCGGCCACAAGGTAAAGCGCGTCTCCGAGGCCGACGTCGAGGAGGGCTTCATCGCCGCCAAGGACGTCGACGAGGCGGTGCAGCCGCGCGCGCCCGTGGTCACCATCATGGGCCACGTCGACCACGGCAAGACGTCGCTGCTCGACGCGATCCGCTCCACCAACGTGGTCGCGGGCGAGGCCGGCGGCATCACGCAGCACATCGGCGCCTATCAGGTGACGACGCCGGACGGCAACAAGATCACGTTCATCGACACGCCAGGCCACGCCGCGTTTACCGCGATGCGCGCCCGCGGCGCCAAGGTGACCGACATCGTCATCCTGGTGGTCGCCGCCGACGACGGCGTCATGCCGCAGACGGTGGAAGCCATTGCCCACGCCAAGGCGGCGGGCGTGCCGATCATTGTCGCGATCAACAAGATCGACAAACAGGACGCCGATCCCAATCGCGTGCGCACCGAGCTGCTGCAACACGAGATCGTGGTCGAGAGCATGTCGGGCGACGTGCTCGACGTGCCGGTCTCCGCCACCAAGCGGATGAACCTCGACAAGCTGCTCGAGGCAATTCAGCTGCAAGCGGAAATCCTGCAGCTCGGCGCCAACACCGAGCGCTCCGCCGAAGGCTTCGTCATCGAGGCCAAGCTCGAGCGTGGCCGCGGCCCGGTCGGCACGGTGCTGGTCCAGCGCGGCACGCTGAAGGTTGGCGACCTCGTCGTCGCCGGCAGTTCCTGGGGCCGCGTTCGCGCACTCATCGACGACACCGGCAAGAACACTCCGAGCGCGGGACCGTCGGTCCCGGTCGAGGTGCTGGGCTTCGACAGCGCGCCCGAGGCCGGCGACCAGTTCGCCGTCGTCGAGAACGAGGCCCGCGCCCGCGAGATCACCGACTACCGCATCCGCAAGCGCCGCGAGATGCTCGGCTCCGCCGGCACCCCGCGCACGCTCGAAGCGATGATGCAGACGCTCAAGGACGCCGCCGGCAAGAAGGAGTTCAACCTCCTGATCAAGGGCGACGTGCAGGGCGCGGTCGAAGCCATCCTCGGCTCGCTCAAGAAGCTCGGCAACGACGAGGTCGATGCGCGCATCGTGCACTCGGCGGTTGGCGGCATCACGGAGAGCGACATCGCGCTCGCCGCGGCGTCGAAGGCCGTGGTCGTCGGCTTCAACGTCCGCGCCAACGTGCAGGCCAAGCAGGCCGCCGAGGCCCAGGGCATCGAGATCCGCTACTACTCGATCATCTACGACCTCGTCGACGAGGTGAAGGCGGCCATGTCCGGCCTGCTCGCACCGACCCGCAAGGAGGTCTTCCTCGGCTATGCCACGATCAAGCAGGTGTTCAACATCTCCAAGGTCGGCAAGGTCGCGGGTTGCCAGGTCACCGAAGGCAAGGTGGAGCGCGGCGCCAAGGTTCGCCTGCTGCGCGACAACACCGTGATCCACGAGGGCACGCTGTCGGTGCTCAAGCGCTTCAAGGACGAGGTCAAGGAAGTGGCCGCCGGCCAGGAGTGC
>CAMDBL010000068.1 GCA_945889015.1 Devosia equisanguinis | reverse complement strand
CCACTATCGATCATCGACGTGTGATTAGGATAGAATGTAGTCTAGAGTGCGCGCGCGCAGCGCTTCTCACCACCGGCACCCAACCTTATGGCCGTCATCAAATCCGACATCTCACCCCGCTCCGAGGCGTTCCAGAAGAACAAGGCCGCGCACGCGGCGGGGATCGCCGAGATCCGCGCGGCGGCGGCACTCGCCATGGCCGGCGGCGGCGAGGTCGCGCGCACGCGGCACACCTCGCGCGGCAAGATCCTGCCACGCGAGCGGGTTGCGCGGCTGATCGATCCGGGCTCGCCGTTCCTGGAGACGGGGCTGTTCGCGGCGCATGGCCTCTACGACGGCGACAGTCCGAGTGCCGGCATCATCACAGGCGTCGGACGCGTGGCGGGGCGGGAGTGCCTGATCGTCGCCAACGACGCGACCGTGAAAGGCGGCACCTATTATCCGTTGTCGGTGAAGAAGCATCTGCGCGCACAGGAAATCGCCAGCGAGAACAACCTGCCGTGCATCTATCTGGTGGACTCCGGCGGCGCCAATCTGCCGAACCAGGACGAGGTTTTTCCCGATCGCGACCACTTCGGCCGCATCTTTTTCAACCAGGCCAACATGAGCGCCAAGGGCATCGCGCAGATCGCGGTGGTTATGGGCTCGTGCACGGCCGGCGGCGCCTACGTTCCAGCGATGTCGGATGAAAGCATCATCGTCGCGGGGCAGGGCACGATCTTCCTGGCCGGCCCGCCCTTGGTGAAGGCCGCGACCGGCGAGATCGTCTCGGCCGAGGATCTGGGCGGCGGCGACGTACACACGCGGCTGTCGGGCGTCGCCGATCATTTGGCGCGCGACGATGCGCATGCGCTGGCCCTGGCCCGACGCGCGGTGGCGGGGCTCAATACGGTCAAGCACAACCCGCTCGACATGCAGACGCCGGAGGACCCGCTCTACGATCCGGAAGAGATTCTAGGCATCGTGCCGGCCGACACGCGCATTCCCTACGACGTGCGCGAGGTGATCGCGCGTATCGTCGACGGCTCGCGGTTCGCCGAGTTCAAGGCGCGCTACGGCACCACGCTCGTCACCGGCTTCGCGCACATCCACGGCATGCCCGTCGGCATTCTCGCCAACAACGGCGTGCTGTTCTCGGAGAGCGCGGTCAAAGGCGCGCACTTCGTCGAGCTGTGCTGCCAGCGCAAGATCCCGATCGTCTTCTTACAGAACATCACCGGCTTCATGGTCGGGCGGAAGTACGAGGCGGGCGGCATCGCCAAGGACGGGGCCAAGCTCGTCACGGCGGTCGCGACCGCGCAGGTGCCGAAGATCACGATGCTGATCGGCGGCTCGTTCGGCGCCGGCAACTACGGGATGTGCGGGCGCGCCTATGCGCCCCGCTTCCTGTGGACATGGCCGAACTCGAGGATCTCGGTGATGGGCGGCGAGCAGGCGGCCGGCGTGCTCGCGACCGTGCGGCGCGAGGGACTGGAGCGGCAGGGCAAGTCTTGGAGCGCGGCTGAGGAGGCAGCCTTCAAGAAGCCCACGCTCGAGATGTTCGAGCGCCAGAGCCACCCGCTCTACGCCTCGGCGCGGCTGTGGGACGACGGCATCGTCGAGCCGACGAAGTCGCGCGACGTGCTGGCGCTCTCCTTGTCCGCCACGCTCAACGCGCCGATCCCGGAGACGCGGTTCGGTGTGTTCAGGATGTGAGTCGTCGGACGCTAAGTGCGGCTGCCTACGGTCACGGTCGGCAACGGGATGCTATGGCGCTGCTGGCCTTTCAGAACGCGCTTTGCCGAGACGATGTAGCGGACCTCGGGCTCGCCGGGATCGCGCGAAGCTACCGTGGCCGTCAAAGTGTCTCCCATGATCGTTCCCGTCCAGGTGACGTATCCAAGCGCGGCCGTATCGCCAAAGGACTGGAAGCGGATCTCACCGTTGCGAGAAAAGGCCGAGTAGGGTCCATCCGCGAAACCGAAGCCCTGGAACGCTTCCGACCGTAATTCTCCGTCCTCGAACGCAATATGCTCGCGGATCTCTGCGCCCGTGTGTGCAACCACCATATGGCCTTCATAAGCCTGCCCATCCAACGGTAGTGCAGTGTCCGAATTTTCGGCAGTGAGTTCGCCGCATAAGCTCGCGGCAATGACCATTGCGGCCAGGATACTCGCCAAGCGTCGCATGTGGAGGTCTCCAACACGTCGTCGGAGCGTGAGGTATGCGCTAGTGGCTTCAGGTTCCGCATCACCCTCGCGGGTGAGTTGTCCCAATTTTCCAGGTCTCTGCGGATGGCGCTTGTATGCTACTCTGTGATCGCGCCCGTCTGTTAAAGCGCCATGTTCCCCGATTATGTAAGGGAGCTGATAATGTTGCATGCCGAGCCATGGGCCGGAATTCTGGATCTCGTTTACTCGGCGGCTGCCGACCGGGAGCAATGGTCGTCCGTAATGCAGGCCATTGCTCGGAGCTTGCATGCTCCTGGTGGAATACTCTACGGCAAGTCGGTGCGATCTGCGAGCACGTCAGAAGTTTTCTTCGAGCACAACGGCGGATTGGACGAGACCTGCAACGCTGCCTACAAGGCCCGTCATGTCGCGGGCGTTTGGACCGTCGCGATGTACAGAAAGCCGATCGGTCATGTGGTCCTCTCCGATGAAATCTGTCCTCTCGCCGAATTGCGCCGCACCGATTTCTACGACGAGGTGCTCAAGCCCCAGGATGTCGGTCATAGCGCGATGATTGCCCTGGCGGGGGAGGCGAGCTTCCGAGTCGCCTTCAATGTCTGCCGTGATACCCGTCGCGGTCCCTTCGATGAAAACGAGCGCAGAAATCTCGCACTCTTGGTTCCGCACCTTCGACGGTCTCTCCTCCTCGGCTTTCGTCTCGAAGGCTACCAGGAGCTGATGCGCGCGCAGCATCACATCCTCGACCGGCTCAACATTGGGATCGTTCTCCTCGATCGCAATCAGCGCGCTGTCTTTGTGAACCGGAAGGCAGAGGCCCTGGCGGAAACGCATGGCACTTTGAGGATCAGCTCGGACGGCGTCTCGACAACGTCGCCGCCGGCTACGAGCCGGCTTCACCGGCACGTTCGCGCCGTGGCCGCTGGTCAGCCGGTCGCGGCCATGAGCCTTCCGAGCCTCGACCGCTCCGGCAGCCTGTCACTCGTCGTGACGAGCCTTTCGCGATCCGATCGCAGTGTGCTCTTCGATGCCGGCATGCGTCAGGCGTCCGTCCTGCTGTTCCTCATCGACCCTGCCGATGATGCACAGATTCCGGCTGCGTCGCTGGTGGAGGCATTCGGTCTGACGGTCGGAGAGGCCCGGGTTGCGGCTCTCCTCGCATCGGGGCGGACCATCCAAGAGGGATCGATGCGGCTCGGTTTGAGCCAGAATACGATCAAGACGCACCTGCGCAGCGTGTATGCCAAGCTCGGGGTGACGCGGCAGGCG
The DNA here is from genome assembly GCA_945889015.1 of Devosia equisanguinis. Classification (GTDB taxonomy): domain Bacteria; phylum Pseudomonadota; class Alphaproteobacteria; order Rhizobiales; family Hyphomicrobiaceae; genus CAMDBL01. The sequence continues at coordinate 17,161 of CAMDBL010000068.1, read as the reverse complement.
GAGCTCGCGGCCCGGGTGGCGATGTTCAGGATTGTATCGATGCCGTGAGTTGAGACGGCATCCCTTCGCCGTTTCGATAGCGCGTCGCCATAAGTCCAAAGGATGCGGCTTGCACCGGGTGTGGCGCGGCGTGCCTCATAGCAGGTAATGTCCCTCCGGCGCCTTGGGCGACCGGAAGAGGGGCAGTGAGGCCTATGTTCAAGAAAATTCTCGTCGCCAATCGCGGCGAGATCGCATGCCGGGTGATGCGCACCGCCCAACGGATGGGCGCGGCGTGCGTCGCCGTCTACTCGGATGCCGACGCGCGCGCGATGCACGTGGCGATGGCCGACGAGGCCTATCGCATCGGGCCGTCCCCGGTCGCCGAAAGCTATCTCAGGATCGATGCGCTGATCGAGGCCGCGAAGCGGTCCGGTTCGGAAGCCGTGCATCCGGGCTACGGCTTTCTGTCCGAGAACCCTCTGTTCGTCGAGGCGTGCGAGGCGGCCGGCCTGGTGTTCATCGGTCCGCCCGCGTCCGCCATCCGCGCGATGGGCCTCAAGGACGCCGCCAAGCGCTTGATGGAGAAGGCGAGCGTGCCCGTGGTGCCGGGCTATCACGGCGAGAAGCAGGATGCGGCGCTGCTCGCCAAGGAGGCCGATCGTATCGGCTATCCCGTGCTGATCAAGGCGCGCGCGGGCGGCGGCGGCAAGGGCATGCGCCGCGTGGATGATCCGAAGGCGTTCAAGGCGGCGCTCGAGGGCGCACAGCGCGAGGCGAACTCGAGCTTCGGCGACGCGGCCGTGCTGGTCGAGAAATACGTGTCGAAGCCGCGCCACATCGAGGTGCAGGTGTTCGCCGACGCGCACGGCAACGCGGTGCATCTGAACGAGCGGGATTGCTCGCTGCAGCGCCGGCACCAGAAGGTGATCGAGGAAGCGCCTGCGCCCGGCATGACCGGAGAGATGCGGGCGGCGATGGGCAAGGCCGCGGTCGATGCCGCACTCGCCGTCGGCTACCGGGGCGCGGGCACGGTCGAGTTCATCGTCGACGCGTCGGAAGGGCTCCGTGCCGACCGCTTCTATTTCATGGAGATGAACACGCGGCTGCAGGTCGAGCATCCCGTCACCGAGGCGATCACCGGGCTCGATCTCGTCGAGTGGCAACTGCGCATCGCGGCCGGCGAGCCGCTGCCGTTGAAACAGTCCGATGTCGGCATCGATGGGCATGCCTTCGAGGCGCGCATCTACGCCGAGGATGCCGAGAAGGGCTTTCTGCCCGCGACCGGCACGCTCACTCATCTGCATCTGCCGGTGGATCTCGCCCGCGTTGATACCGGCGTGCGCGAGGGCGATACGATTACGCCCTATTACGATCCGATGATCGCCAAGGTGATCGTTCACGGCGCGAGCCGGGCGGTGGCGCTGAACAAGCTGACGCGCGCGCTGCGGGAGACCCGGGCTATGGGCTCGGTCACCAACGTGGCGTTCCTGGAGGCGCTGAGCCGCAACGCCAGCTTCGCTCTGGGCGATGTCGACACGGGGCTGATCGAGCGCGAGATCGCGACCTTGGCGGCGGTGCCCGAGCCGAGCGCGCTCGACCGCGCAGTCGCCGCGCTTTCAGCTCTCGGCCTGTTGCGTGAGCCCGCGGGCACCGATCCCTGGGAGACGCTGACGGGCTGGCGGCAGTGGGTGGAAGCGAGCCAGTTCGCGTTGCTGGACTGGCGCGGCATGCAGATGGAGATCGAGGTCCGCACGCTGGGCAATGGGCGGTATCGGGTGGCGGCCGGGAGGGCCGAGGTCGACGTCGCGGTGAAGGTGGGCGCGGCGGGCGTTCATACGCTCGACGTCTCGGGCGAGATCATCGAGGCGATCGTGGTCGAGGCGGGCCGGGAAGTCGGCGTGTTCGTCGGCGGCGAGGCGGTGACCTTCGGCCTGCCAGACCGGCTGCACGAAAGCGACGACAGCGGCGCCGGGGAGGATCGCGTCGTCGCGCCGATGCCGGGCCTCGTCAAGGTCGTCACCGCCAAGGCCGGCGCCAAGGTTCAGAAGGGCGATGCGCTGGTCGTGCTGGAGGCGATGAAGATGGAGCACACGCTCTCGGCTCCCCGCGACGGCGTGATCGCGGAGGTGCTGGTCAAGGCAGGCGAGCAGGTGCAGGACGGTGTCGTGGTCGTGAGGCTGGCGGAGCCGGCGAAGGGGTGACAGCCGCTGCTTCCAGCGGTCGGGCTCAACGCCCGTAGATCACCGGGGGTGCCTTCATCCAGGGGATGCCGCTGCGGCCGAGGCGGACTCCCTCGTCGAACAGCTTGCGCTGGTAGGGCGGGTCGAAGAACTCCTTGGCCTTGTCCTTGAAGCTTTCGGGCACCGCGATGAAGTTGAAGTCCGCCCCGCCGTCCTGCGCGCGCCGGGAGATGGCGTAGATCTCACCGTGGTTCTGGGCTTTGATCAGCGTAAAGATGGCCCGCGCCGCGATCGAGATGGTCTGCGCCTGCACGACCTCGGGCTCGGGTGCGATCTTGCCGTTCTTGATGATGTAGATCCGGCGCAGCGGCGGTGCCGGATAGAGCTTGTCCAGGTCGCGCAGCGGTGCCTGGATCGGCGAAACGAACACCTCGCGCGTGGTGCCGCCGTCGACGTGCATCTCCTCGTAGGCCTTGCCGCCCGCGACCACCGGAATGTGCACCGGCGGCAACGCGCCGGGGATCGCGGCGGAGGCCAGGATGATCTTGCGGAACAAGGCCGGCGCATCGGGATCGCGGCTGGCGGCGATCTCGCCCATGTTCCAGACGACGGGACGCTGCGCATCGAGGTTGGTGGTCAAAACCAGCAGCAGCCGTCCGCGCTTGTACTGGTGCGCGATCGCCCGCAGAAAGACGGTATCGACGTACTTCTCGATCAGGCTCTGCAGCGGCGTCGTGTCTGCGAGCGAGGCGCCGCCGAGGATGCCCGGCAGCAGTTGCGTCACGATCAGCTGGTTGGTCTGGTACTGGGTCCAGATCTCCTCGAGCTGGGCATCGTATTTAGGGCCGAGGTAGGCGAACGGCGCGATGATGGCGCCGGCGGAGACGCCGGTGACGACCTCGAACTCGGGGCGATTACCGCGGGCGGTCCATCCCTTCAGCAGGCCGGCACCGAATGCACCATCGCCGCCGCCGCCCGACAGCGCCAGGATTTCGACGATCGGGCGCCCGTCCGGCGTGCGCTGGGCATCTTGCGCCAGGCGCGGCAGGTTGGGAGCGATGCGCCGGACCTCGGCGAAGATGTCCCGGGGCACCACATCGGCCCAGCCGCGGGCGCCGGGGATGCCGGGCACTTGTGCGTCGGCAATCAGCTTGGGATCGGAGATGCCGTCGCGAATCATGACGGCGGCGCAGCCCGGGAGCATCGCTCCCGCCACCATCATCGCCAATGCGCGACCCGCAATACGCCCCAGATAACTCAAACGCGTGCCCCGTACAAAACTCACGCCCCCGGACCATGCCGGAGCCCGGCAAGTAGTAGCGAATGTCTCGAGGACTCACAAACCCCACACACGGGCCGTGGAACAACTTGGGGACGAGTGCGTCGCCGGTGCCACAAGTCGCTTGTTTTCCAGGCAAAAAAAGAGCGCGGGACCCTGGGGTCCCGCGCCTCGTCACTGGGTGAGTACTCTTCGATCCGGCCGGATCAGCCCATCATCTTCTCAACGTACTCCCAGTTGACCAGGCTGTCGAAGAAGGCCTCGAGGTACTTCGGGCGCAGGTTGCGGTAGTCGATGTAGTAGCTGTGCTCCCAGACATCGCAGCCCAGGATCGGCTTCTGCCCGTGCATCAGCGGGTTCTCGCCGTTCGGCGTCTTGGCGGTGGCGAGCTTGCCGTCCTTGTCGATCACGAGCCACGCCCAGCCCGAGCCGAACTGGTTGACGCCGGCCTGCACGAAGTCGGTGCGCAGCTTGTCGTAGCCGCCGTAGGCCTGCACCAGCGGCTCGAGCTTGCCCGGCAGCTTCTTGCCGCCGCCGCCCTGCTTCATCCAGTTCCAGAAGTGGGTGTGGTTGTAGTGCTGGCCGATCTGGTTGACGACCGGCTGATCCTTGGCGGCGAACGCCTCCTTGCAGATGTCCTCCAGCGACTTGCCGGCGTACTTGGTGCCTTCGCCGGCGAGCGTGTTGCCGGCCACCACGTAGGCGTTGTGGTGCTTGTCGTGGTGGAACTCCAGCGTCTCTTTCGACATGTAGGGGGCGAGCGCGTCGTAGGCGTAAGGCAGCGGCGGCAGCGTGAAGGCGGTCATGGAAGGCTCCCGAGCGGTTCTTCGTTGGATGTATGCGACCGGATGCAGTGCGACAATCCGTCGATGCCGGGAACCTAAGAGGTCGGACCGCCGGTGGCAAGGCGTGGTGGCGATCTAGCGGGCGACAGGCCGTCAGGCGTATCGCGCCGAAGGCGCACGAGGCCGGACACGCGCGCCCGGCCCTGAGGGGCGAGCCCTCACTTCCCCTGCCACTCGTCCTTCACTTCCATGCACTTGTTGCCGATGAAGTCGTTGATGTCGTCGACGACCGTCGACTGCAGCACGTTGAAGGTGTTGTCGGTCGCGGTCGCCGTCCACATCGCGCCCTTGACCAGCGTCGGGGCCTCGATCTTGCCCCAGTGCAGCACGGTCTTGGTGGCCTTGCCCTTCTCGAACGTCACCTTCGGAGTGAACTCGAACTTGATATCGGAATTGCCCTTCTCCTGCTCGACCTCGCAGGCGACCTTGTGGGTGTCGAGCGTCGCCTCGAGCTTGTCGTCGCCGAGCGCCTTGATCAGCATCTCGCGCTTCAGCTTGATGTCGGCGACGCACTTGACCCTGCCCCACGGCCACGACACGCCGCCCTTGGAGACGAGCTTGGTCAGCTGCTCCTTGCGCCACGTCTTCAGGACGTTGCAGGAGACGTCGCCGCCCTCGGCCTTCTTGTTGTGGAACGCCGCGCAGATCGCGACCTTGCAGGCCTTGCGACCCTCGCGCTCCTTCAACTCCTCCGGCGTCAGCTCCTCGACCTTGGCGGCGGGCGCCTGCGCCGCGGCGGGCGGGATGGTGATGGACAAGACGGCGGCGGAGCCGAGACAAGCCAACAGGATGCGGCGGAGGGCGGCGTTCGACATGAGGCCTCGCGTTCGGGACAAGGGAGTGCGTGGGGTGCCGCCGCTCGATGCTGGTGGGCTCTCGCGGTGGGCACATGCCCCGTGGCTTCCAACGACACTATGACCGTGTCGTGACCTGCGCGGAGGCGACCAGAAAAATCCCGGCGACGAGGAGAAGCAGCATCACCAGCCGGTCGAAGCGGCGGTCGTCGAGCCGCAGGTAGAGGCGCGCGCCGACGAAGGTGCCGAGGATGGTGCCGGGCAGCGCCCACAGCAGCGCCCAGCCGTAGGTCGGGTTCATAAGGCCGGTGACGGCGCTGACCACGAGCATCGCCGCCAGCATGCCGGAATTATAGGCCTGGAACACGCCGCGCCGCTCGCTCTTGGTCCAGTCTTGCAGGCTCGCCCAGATGATCGGCAGCGGGCCCGACAACGCGGCGAGGCCGGTCATCAAGCCGCCGCCGACGCCGACCGCGATGTCGGCCGCCTGCCCGCCGAAGCCGACGCGCAAACCCTTGCCACCCCGCATCATCGCCAGCAGCATGAACGAGCAGTAGACGATCAGCACCGTCCCGACGAACAGCTTGAACGCCGGCAGGCTGACATGCGGCAGGATCGCCGCCCCGACCGGCAGCCCGGCCAAACCGCCGGCGAGCATCGGGCCCACGCGACCCCAGTTGATCGAGCGCCAGATCGAGGGAAGCGTCTGTACTTGGTTGGCGAGCCCGAGCGAGGCGCCGAGCATGGCCGCGTTCGCCGGCTGCAGCACCATCAGGAAGAACGGCATCGCGGTCAGCGTCGTGCCGAAGCCGGTCAATCCGCTGACGAAGCCGCCGATGGTGCCGCCTGCCACGATCCAGGCGATGTCCGGCCCCGTCATTGTGCTCGCGACTCCATTGCGCTCCCGATCCCGTCAAGGGCCCGACGTGGGGCCCGCATTCTTTGGCGGGGGACCGCCTGCGGCGTTGCTTGAAGTCGCCTCGCGCGCCACCATATATCTCATCGAACGAATTGCCAGCGCCTCACAATGAGGGCTCTAAGGTGGTGGAGGCCGGTCGAAGGGTCCACCCCCAGGCAAAGAGGTCAAGGTCGCTTCGAGAAGGGCTTTGAACGATGTCACGTATCCCCACTCTCACGAGCCCGCTTCTGCTCGGGTTCGAGGAAATCGAGCGGTTGATCGATCGGGTCGGCAAGAACGGCTCCGACGGCTATCCGCCCTACAACATCGAGCGTGTCGCCAAGACCGACGGTGGTCCCGAGCTGTTACGGATCACGCTCGCCGTCGCCGGTTTCGTGCGCGAGCAGATCGAGATCACGCTCGAGGACAAGCAACTCACCGTGCGCGGCCGCCAGCACGACGACAAGGACCGCGAGTATCTCTATCGCGGCATCGCTGCCCGCCAGTTCCAGCGCACCTTCGTGCTGGCCGACGGCATCGAGGTGAGGTCGGCGGACCTCAGCAACGGACTGCTCTCGATCGATCTCGTCCGGCTCGAGCCGGAGCGGTTGATCCGCCGAATCGAGATCGGCATGCCCAAATCGCGGGCTTGAGCGTTACACCTGTGAACGGTTTTCGCCCAACGAGGCGACATTGCGGCCCGCAGGGCACGCCGTGTCCTCGTTACGACACCATCGTCTCGTAAACGATGGCTTAACCAATCGAATCGGCGGATGCTGATGATGGCGGTTCCTTTAAGGGGACTCGTTCCATCTTGTACCAGAGCCTCCGCAGCATGGAGTGGAGCCATGGAGCACAAGTCGACGAAGCGCCGGAAGTCCAGCGGCAAGGTCAGCAAGGCGGTCGCCGTGATCAGCCGGCGCGAGCTTGCCCGTCTCGGCGGCGGTGAAGTGGCCTACATCCGGTCCATGACGACCGACGAGGCGATGAAGCTTTACGCCGTCAAGGGTCTGCCTAAGGGCATCGGCGTGTTCGCGCTGCATGCCGCCGACGGCACACCGATCGCTCTCACCGACAGCAAGCAGGCCGCCATCGGGCACGCCATCGGCGACAAGCTCGAGATCGCCAGCCTGCACTGACCAGCCTTCGCTGAGGTGAGGCGCATCACTGAATTGAGAACGCCCCGGCGGGTGAGCGCTGGGGCGTTCTTGCGTCCGGGCTCGGCGATCAGCCGCGATAATGCGAGAACTGGCCGCGCGGACGGAAGCGCTCGAGATAGTCGGGCACGATGGCGTCGGCCGAATGGGGCGCCGTGATGCCGAGGCCGGCGAGGGTGCGGCCCTCGGCTTCGGCGGCGGCACTGACGACGCTGCCGACCTTCAGCATCTTGACCTGATCGACCGTCATCGGCCGCAGGCTGTTCGGCAGCGGCCAGGTCGCCAGGGCCAGCAGCTTGGCCGCCCAGAATGGCATCGGCAGGTAGCGGCAGTCGCGATCCGTCCAGGTTTTGACCTTGTCCAGGATCTGGCGGAAGGTCATGACCTCCGGCCCGCCGAACTCGTAGATCGTGCCCGCCGCCGCCCGGCCCTCGGCCGCGCGGGCCACCGCCTCGGCGACGTCGCCGACGAACACCGGCTGGAACCGCGTGCGTCCGCCGCCGATCAGCGGCAGGAACGGCGACATCGTCGCCAGATTCGCGAAGCGGTTGAAGAACGCGTCCTCGGGACCGAATACGATCGACGGGCGAACGATCACCGCCTCGGGGAACTCGGCGAGAACGGCGTCTTCCGCCTCGGCCTTGGAGCGGGCGTAGGCGGCCGCGCCATTGCGGTCGGCGCCGATCGCGGAAATGTGGATGAGGCGCTGCACGCCGGCTGCCCGCGCCGCACGAGCCACTTCGCGCGCGCCCTTCACGTGCACGGCATCGAAGCTCTGCTTGCCGGTCGGCGCCAGGATCCCGACCGCGTTGATCACGGTATCGGCGCCCTCGATCACCGGCGCGATCGACTGGGGATAGCGCAGGTTGGTCTGCACCGGCAGCACTTGGCCGACGACGCCCATCGGCTGCAGATGGCCGGCGAGATCGGGCCGCCGCACCGCCGCCCGGATCCGATAGCCGCGCCGCGCCAGCGCCCTGACGACGTGCCGGCCGACGAAGCCCGAGCCGCCGAACACCGTTGCGAGCCTGTCCGTCTCGAGCCGCGTGACCATGTCCGTGTCGCCCCTGTCGCCTGGTGATGTCGCCGATCCGTCGTGCTGCCGCAGCACATACACCACCCCGCGACGGCATTGAAGCTGGCCGAGAGGTGATGAGGCGAATTGACAAGCCCCTCGCATCACTCTAACAGAGCCCGGCCTGCCCAGATGGCGGAATTGGTAGACGCACTAGTTTCAGGTACTAGCGCCGCGAGGCGTGGAGGTTCGAGTCCTCTTCTGGGCACCACTGACTATCTAAGCCGTTGATCGGCATAGAAACCCTTATTTTACAGGCTCTTCGGTAGTGTGACCGTATCACGCAACCGTAGCACAAAAGAGCCTGTCTCATGCCGCGCCATACGCTGCCGCGCCCCACCAAACGACCCGACTCTGACGTCTGACAGGTCCGGTTCCGGGTCGACGGCAAGATCAGGGCGAAGTCTCTCGACACGCGTGATTATGCAGAGGCGGTCCGCCGCGTACCCCGCGCGATGCTCGACCTTGCTGCGCCGCCCGGTAAGCCGGTCCTGACCCCTGACGACGTCATCGTGAAGTACCGCGAGCGGGTCTTATTCGGCGAGCAGGTGCAACGCCTGATGGCGAAGAGTTCTGACCGCGTCGCCCTCGCTTCCGACTTCCGCACTCGATTGCAGCGCCAACTCGACGAGGCCCACGGGCGCGCCCTGCTGCTCGACTTCGAACCGGCGAACGACTTCCTGGACGTCCTGGACGAGCAATTCACACTGCCGCCCCGTGTCGACGTCCTGCAGCGGATGGTAAAGGTCGAGATCGAGACGATACAGGCCATCATCGCGGAAGACTTCGCCTGGATCGGCGCGTCGGTCGCGCCTGCAGTGTCAGCACCGGCAGCCACAGCCGCCACTACCGTCCATGCTGCGCCCAAACTGCCGTTCCTGTCGCAGATCGCCGACGACTATCTCGACGAGCGCGGCGCGGCGGTGACCGCAGAGGTTCGGATCGACATTCGGGCGGTCGTGCGCGATCTGATCGAGGTAGTGGGAGACAAGCCAGTTTCCATGTACAACCGCGACGACGTGCGGACCTTCAAAGAGGTCGTGCTCGGTCTCCCGGCGAACTGGCGAAAGCGTAAAGACCTTCGCCGCCTCGACATCGTGAAAGCCTCGCAGAAGGCGCGCGAGTTAAACCTACCGCGCCAGCGGGCGAAGACGATCACCATCAAGCGCAACCACCTTCGGTCGATCTTCGCCTTCGCCGAATCCAATTACGATGGCGTGCGGAATCTTTTCGCGGGCGGGTCCGCTTGGCTCGTTTCCGACGTTGCGGAAGCCGATCAGCGCGACGCGTTCACGGCCGATGAGGTGCGGACGCTGATGGCGTCAAAACTCCCTGGCGAGTTGGCGTGGCTCGTACCGCTCGGCCTCTACACCGGCGCTCGGCTCAACGAACTGGCTCAACTCGCCTCGGAACATGTCCGAACGGCACCCGATGGCACGCACTACGTCTACTTCGCGCCAAAGATGCGCCGCAAGACAGCAGCGGCGGTGCGCTCAGTTCCCCTGCACCCCAAGTTGATCGCGCTCGGCTTCCTCGACCACACGGGCCAGTGCAATGGTCGGCTGTTCCCCGATCTGGCGGAACATCGCAGCGGGCGTTTCAGCGACGCGCCTTCGAAGGCGTTTCCCCGTCACTTGCGGGATATCGGGTTGTACCGCGCCGGTCTGAGTTTCCATTCGCTGCGGCACACCTTCGCCGCCGTGTGGAAGCGGGAACGCTCGCAGGACATTGAGACACGCGAGCGGCTCCTTGGGCACAAGGTAGCGGGAGTCTCCGGGCGCTATGGAAGCAGCTTCGAAGCCGAGGCTGGCGATATGGCACTATTACGGAACCGGGCGGACGTGATGGCGGGGCTCAAGTTCGACAGCTGTTCGCGGTAGTAGCTCTTGCGCCACTGATTCAGGCCCAAGGGGGCAGTGGCTCCCCGGCACGAAAAATGCCCACCAAGTGCGGGTAGTAGATTCAGCCTGACCGCACAGGGCGGAGGGGGTACAGGGACCCGGCACGGCACGCCGTGTTGCATCGGCCCACGACAGCCAGTCGAATATAATAATCTGCATAAAGATGTGTGTTCCAGGGCAATCCTTGACGTTAACCATGTCGCACCCGATAAATCGCCCATGCGGCGACCAGATGACAACACCGACGCAGGTCTAGAGCGAGAGCTGGCGCGTCTCAAAGCCATAGAGCGTGATCTTGAGTCGGGCGATCTCGCGTGGCTGCCGAACCCCGAGCGCCAGACCCTGCTCTATCAGGTCCGACTGCACATCACCGACGTCGAGACAGAAGTCACGACCCGAAGCACCCGCAACCAAGGATAGGGGGCATTTCCCCAGCGCATCAATGTCGCCATTACACTCAATTTTTTAATAACCTGGACCGTTCGATAATCAGTTCAGCTAACACCTTCTGATATCCTTCAAGAACCAGACGTGTGTTCAACGTATCTGTCCCAGACCGCGCAACTATCATCGACTTATGCTGCTCAACGATTTTACTGCTGCATTCAAGAATTTTCCTCTCCACGTCTGCCAGTCTTCCGCGTTGGTCCACAGGCGCTCTCCGGCCGTTGCAAAGTCCACCTAAGTTGTGCTGATGCTCATCAGCTAGCACATTGCGATTTATTCACAAGAGTGTGAGCAAGCGCTTTTGGCGCGCAATGCTATTCGCAATTGCGTCGACAAAAGAGGATCACGGCGGAACTGCTGCATTGCGCCATTGTAGAACCCATGCCGACTATCAGCATTTAGCGTCCGGCGCTCCAACCATTGCTGCAGCGCTCTCTCCGGCGCGTAGGCCCCCTGGTGGCCTGCGCTGGCGTGCGCGCCACCCCTTTCTAGGCACTTGGAACTCTTGCTGAGCATCGGCGTTAGTCTTGTCCACTGTCAAACTTTGGCGTGCATGCCTTGCTCACTCGTTTTCCTCGGCTGACGTGCGCGCCAATTTTTTTTGAAACCTTTTCTCTACATGCATGCTTTGCAAGTTGTGGGGCGGAGTTGCCTCTCTCCGACCCTCGGCGCGCACGCTGCTGCCCCCCATCGGTGTGCGCGCCACCTCTCACGCTACTGGAACCCCTGCTTAGCGTCGGCGTTGATAGCATAAGCGCGGCCTACCGGATGACCCGCGCCCAAACTCGGCGCGTACGTCGACCTCCCTCCCCTCCTGAGCCAGCGTGCGCGCCGAACTTATATTAATCGCTTGATGAACAGAAACAAAACGCGAACAGCGGAGCACAAAACCGTAGCGCATTGAGCACGCACAAACCGGAAAAATCCTGTAAAATCAAAGGGTAATACGCGTCTAAGCAGAATCCTCTTCTGGGCACCACGACTGCAGGGCATCCTGCTACTGGACGAACGAGGGGCCAACGGCTCCCTTTTTCGTTTCTGGGCCAGTTTCTGGGCCAGTTTCTGGGCCAGTTTCTGGGCCTGACGCGCCCCTCCCTCACCCCACCGACTGCACCGCCGCTCCGTTCACCACCGCGACCAGCCGCGTCGCGATGGCGCTGGCCTCGCCGGCGGTGAGGCCGTCCATGCTCGCATGGTGCTTGACGTACAGGAACGCCAGCCGCTTGCCGCGCGCATCGACGATGGCGAAGCCGCCCGGCGTGCGCTCGACTGCCCACGGCAACGGGTAGCGCTCGCGGATGGTGGGGATGGGCGGCATGGCGGCGAGCCATAGCACGCCCCGAACGTAACGGGAACATATTTGCGTCGTCGGTGCCGTGACCCACGCCACCGTGTGGCCGTTGTGGCCCACGACACAGCGTGGACCGTGGTTCTCGCGCAACGATCCCGGTCCACCAGCGTTGGTCAGGCAGGTGCAGACGCCATTGTCTTTACGCAGGAACACGACAGGTGGGGTCAGGACGGAAATGCAGCGGCGGCGAGACAACCAGTTCGACGGAGGCTTCCGAGCTGGCGCGGCTGCGATTGCTCGAGCGTGACCTGGTCGATGGCGATCTCGCGTGGCTGCCGCGGACGGAGCGCAATTACCTGCTCAAACTGGCGCGCCGCCGCATCGCCGCCCTGGAGCGGACGATGGCATCTCAGTCACCGGTCATCGGCGATCAGGCCACGCCCCCGGCGACGCCGCGGACCAAGCCCAAAGGCTCGGCCCGCGAGACAGTCCGCAAGACCCGAAAGGGCCGCTGAAAAAAAAATCGCACGGCCCTGGAACCGAGATCCGCATCCCGCGTTATCCGCTTCGGCGCGACACACTCGCGTCCTCCCACGGCGCGCACGCACCCCCCCCCAACTCCCCCGCGTGCGCGCCGTCTTGCTGTCGAAATAGTCGCCGTCAGCTCAACTGGCGGCTGCTGTCCTGGCGGCTCGTGCGCTCCAGCGATTTCAGCGCGCTGGTCAGGTCGCGGGCGCACTGCTTCTCGGCCGTCTTGACCTCGCCGAGGTCGGGCCTCGCCCAGATCACGGCGCCGAGCAGCGCCACCATCACGCCGCGCAGCGCCTCGCCTTCCGCCTCGCTGTCCTTGGTGCTCGACAGCGCCGAGAGCACCGCGTCCTCGAGGCGGCCGGCGACCTCGACGCCGAGGGTCTTGCGCAGTTCCAGATATTCCATGACCGTGCCATCCCCGTTGGGTGTCGTTGCGTGGTTGCATCAGGAACTCTCGCGGGGCCCCTGCCGTCAATCGCCTTCCGCCCCGCGCCGCGCCGGCGGGCTGCATCCGTGGTGGAGATGCAACACATTGACCGGGAACGGTAAAATCCTGCTTTGCCTGCTGCCGTCCCGGCCTGCTATCCAGCATGAGGCAGATCGGCGGAACCCGTCGGGTGACAGGAGGATATTCATGACCCAATCGGTGCTCGGCATCGTCGGCGGCAGCGGCTTTTATGACCTGCCGGGTCTCGAGAGCCCGCGCTGGGAGACGGTGCAGAGCCCGTGGGGCACGCCGTCCGATCAGATCCTGTTCGCCGAGGTGGACGGCCCCGGCGGCAAGCTGCCGATCCGCTTCCTGCCCCGCCACGGCCGCGGCCACCGGCTGGCGCCGGGCGGCATCGACTACCGCGCCAACATCGACGCGCTGAAGCGGGCGGGCGTCACCGATCTCGTCTCGATCTCGGCCTGCGGATCGTTCCGCGAGGAACTGGCGCCGGGCCACTTCGTGCTGCCCGACCAGTTCATCGACCGCACCTTCGCGCGCCAGAAGAGCTTCTTCGGCAACGGCTGTGTCGCGCACGTGCCGATGGGCGATCCGGTCAGCCCGCTGCTCGCCGACGTCGTCGAGGGGGCGACACGCGCCGAGGGCATCGCCTGCACGCGCGGCGGCACCTATCTCGTGATGGAAGGCCCGCAGTTCTCGACGCGGGCGGAATCCAATCTTTACCGCTCGTGGGGCTGCTCCGTCATCGGCATGACCAACATGCCGGAGGCTAAGCTCGCGCGCGAGGCGGAGCTCACCTACGCGGTGGTCGCGATGGTGACGGACTACGACTGCTGGCACGACGACCATCAGCACGTCGACGTGCCGGCGATCATCAAGGTGATGCAGGCGAATACCGAGAAGGCGCGCCGGCTCGTGCTGCGCCTTGCCCGCGATTTCCCTCGCGTGCACCCGCCCTGCCCGATCGGCTCGGATCGCGTGCTCGACGTCGCGTTGATCACCGCCAAGGAGGCGCGCGATCCCGCGGTGATGGCCAAGCTCGACGCCGTGGCGAGGCGGGTGTTGGGCGCCAAAGGCGGTGTCTGACGCAGGGCCTCACACCCCGTCACCCGCTCTCGCCTCCCCCGCCCGCGCCTTCGCCACGTCCTCCACCCGGGCGCGCACGTCCGGCAGCCGGTCGATCAGGCGCAGGAAATCGTCCGCGTCGAGCACCAGCAGATCGCTCGAGCGCAGCGTCGTCACGCTCGCCGAGCGCGGCGCACGCGACAGCAGCGCCATCTCGCCGAAGAAGTCGCCCTCCGACAGCCGGCGCGGGCCCGACGTGGTGGCGACCTCCACCAGCCCGCTCGCGATCAAGTACATCGCATCGCCGCGGTCGCCCTTGCGCACCACCGTCGTCCCGCTCGCCACCGTGCGGGCCCGCAGCAGGCCGACGAGCTCGGCGATCGAGGCCGCGTCGAGGCCGGAGAACAGCGGCACCCGCGACACCATCGCGAACGTGACGACGAAATCGCGGCGGCGGATCTCCTCGTAGAAGCCGCGGCCGAGGATGGCGACGGGCAGCGCGAAGCAGAAGATGCCAAGCATGACGGTGATCGCCGACACGATCTGGCCGATGGCGGTGACCGGCGCGAGCTCGCTGCCCCCGATCTTGGCCAGCATCGACGCCGCCCACCACATCGCCTTCGGCATGGTGCCGAGCCGGTCGGGCTGCACCGGGCCTTCGACCGCCATCATCACGGCCGCCGCCGCCAGCAGCACGCCGCCGAGGATGACGATGCAGGCGGAGAGCGCGCGCCGTTCCGCCGCCACCACGCGGCCGATGGTGGCGAGCGCCGGCGAATAGCGGGCGAGCTTGAGGAACCGCACCAGCCGCGTCAGGACCACGACGATGCTGCCGGGCATGATGAGCTCGAGCAGCAGCGGCACCAGCGCCAGCGCGTCGATCACCATCATCGGCGTCGCCGCGAACTTCAGCCGCGCGCGCCAGGGCGCGAGATGGCGCAGCGGCGGATGCTCGGGCGCGACCCACATGCGCGCCGCATATTCGACCGCGAAGATCGCCACGCAGAGCCGGTCGAAGCCGTGCAGCCAGCCCGACCACGCCCGCGCCGTCTCCGGCAGAGTCTCGACGATGGCGATCGCGACATTGGCGACGACCAGCGCGATCAGCACATGGTCGAGCACGCGCGAGGTGAGATCACGCCGGCGGCCGTGCTCGAGGATGTCGTAGGCGCGCTGGCGCGGGGTGGGGCGGAGTTCGCTCGTCACATCCACGATGGGCATCCACGATGGCGGTCTTTCCGGGCCGGCGCCGCCGATACGCCGTCACCCCCGACTATGCCAGCGCCGCCGTCCCGCGCCACGCGAAAAGTCGCATAGGGTTTGCGCGCGTCCGCCCCCCCCCTTCCCCCTCGGTCGGCCGGTGTGACTTGCGGCGGGTCAAGGCTTGCCGCTCGGGATCGGCGTAGCCATCTCCCGCGTAAGTCAGCGCGGAGGACACCGTCATGCATCCCACACGCACGTACGTCCTGATCGCCGATGCCGGCCGGGCCAAGGCCTATCTGTCCCTGAAGCCGGGCGATCCCCTGCAGCGTGTCCTGGGCTTCGAGCTGTCGGAGGACATCCCGCGCGTCGCGGATTTCAAGGATCACAAGCCCGGCACCAGCCAGCCGAGCGTCGGCACCGCGCACCATACCGTCGGCACGTCCGATCCCCGCCGCGAGGTGAAGCGGAAATTCGCCGCCGAGGTCGCCGACGCACTCGAGGCCGAGCATCGCAAGGGCGCATTCGACAAGCTCGTCATCGCGGCACCGCCGGCGATGCTGGGCGACCTGCGAGCCGCGCTGTCGAAGGCGGTGGCCGCGACCGTGGTCGCCGAGCTGAACAAGGACCTCGTCAAGACACCAGAGCACGAGTTGGCGTCCCACTTCGCCGACGTGCCGGCGCTGAGCCGGTAGTCCGTCTCCGGCAGGCGACGCCGTCCGGCTACACGACGAGGAAATCGTCCGTGGTCAGGGCGAGGCCTGGGGCGAGCTTGGCGATGGTGACGGGGGCGATGGAGCCTGCGCCGTCGGCGTCGTAGGCGAGGCGGCCGGACGCGCTGTCGTAGATCAGGCGGGTGCCGGCCGAGGGCGAGGCCGTGCCGCCGCCACCCCAGAAGGCCCCGTTGGCGGATGACACCACCAGCAGCGCGGCGGCGGACAGCGTGCCCTCCGTCAACGCCGTGAACGTGGCGTGGTCGACCCGGAGGGTGTCGTCGGCGACGACGAAGTCGGTGATCGTGGCGTGGTTGCGGGGGCCTGTCAGCACAAATATGTCCGCGCCGCCGCCGCCGGTCAGCGTGTCGTGACCAAAGCCGCCGGACAGCACGTCGTTGCCGGTGCCGCCGAGCAGCCGGTCGTTCCCCGCGCCGCCGTTCAGCGTGTCGGCGTTGGCGCCGCCGCGCAGCGTGTCGTCGCCACGGCCGCCGTGGATCATGTTGGCCTGGTTGTTGCCGGTCGCGTCGAGCGCCTGGGCGCCGCGGTAGATCAGCTTCTCGACGTGGCCAGCCAGCGTCCACGCGCCGCCGGTCGTCACCAGCATCGTGTCGACGCCGCCGTTGGCGCCTTCGGTGATCACGTCGCGCTTGCTGTCGACCTGATAGACATCGTCGCCCGCGCCCCCCGTCAGCGTATCGTCCCCCGCGACCCCGCCGAGCGTATCGTTCCCCGCGCCGCCGAACAGTTGGTCGTTGCCGGCGCCGCCATAGAGCACGTTGTAGCCCGCGCCGCCGAAGAGCTGGTCGTTGCCGGTGTCGCCATAGAGTTGGTTGAAGCCGTCGGCACCTCGGAGCACATCATCTCCAGCGCCTCCATGGAACTCGTTCACCGCAGGCCCGCCGATCATCGTATCGCCGTACGACGAACCGTGGACGACATTGGTGTGGCCGGTTGCGATGAAGGTGAGACCACCGGTCATCTGCTTGGCGTCGATGTCGATGCCCGCCGCCCCCACCCCCGACAGCTTCGCTGCATCGAGCGTTCCTGAAGGCCCCAGGAGCGCAAATCTATAGCCATTTTCAATGGTCTGAAATGACATCAACTGGCTTACAAAGCATTTGACGTATACATAGTTTCCCGAATAGAATGATAGAAATTCCATCCCGGAGAATGAGCCGATACCGAGACTGGTCGAGTAATCTGTGACCTGCTTCAGTGCCTTCATTTCCGCGACATCTACGTAACTCGCTGACCTAATGATCGAATCAGGTAGATCGCTTGCCGTGGGCGGTATCACTCGGCGGGTGAAGGCAGATGCGAAGCTTCGAGATCGTGCGATCGAGCACCGATAC